>JAKPGL010000039.1 GCA_029550925.1 Planctomycetota bacterium | reverse complement strand
GTCGGCGTAATGCACGAGGAAGGCTTCGGGGGTCATGGGCGGTTTGGGCGATCCCCAGTCTGGCTCCCGCTGGTGAGAGATGATGATATGTTCTAGTCGAAGCAGGGTTTCCGGAGGCAGGGGGCACTCGGCCGCCGCCTGCCGGAGCATATCCCGGCCCAAAAGCACATGGCCCACCAATTCGCCTTCCGGCGTGTATTGGATGCCGGTGGGCGTAAGCTGGATTTCGCAGAGTTTGCCCAGATCGTGCAGGATTCCGCCGGCCACGACCAGACCGACATCCAGCGGCGGCTGTAACTCGGGATAGGCGGCCCGATACTGCTGTGCCAGGTACAGGCAGTGGCGTGTTACCTGCAAGGTATGTTCCAGCCAACCGCCCACGTAGGCGTGATGATGCCATTTGGCCGCCGGAATCGCCAGCATCTGTTCCTTGTAATCCTGAAGAATCTTTTGGATAAGTTCTCGCAGGACGGGGTCGGCGATTTCCGTTTCGGCCAGCCGACATAACTCGTCCCACATGGCCGACGGGTCCTGCCGAGTGCGCGGCAGGCACATGAGCGGATCAAACCCCTGCTGGCGATCCGCTTCGACGACCGGCCGGATTTTGCGGATGTCCAACTGCGGCCCGAAGGCAGTTTCCCGATACACGGCCCGGAGTTTGTAGTATTGGCCTGGGGTCCAACTGTCCCGACACGCCTCGGCCCAAGGAGAATCGGCCCAGATGGGGAAGACCACCTCTCGGGTGGCGTCCCGGAAGCCGACTTTGAAATAGGGCTTGCCGTCCCGGGTCTTCGACGATTCTTTGGTGGTCATCAGGAGGAATAGGTCGGCCTCTTGGCCGGGCTGCATCTGGGCCAGCTTTTTGACCGGAGGGGTCTGCGGCGCCATGGCGACTCCTTTTCCCTGAGGGAGGATGTATGCCATTCAGAGCAAGAGACAGGATGACATGAAAATATGATGATATTGTAACAGATGGTTTGGGAAAAGTGGAAGCAAAAACGGCGGGCGGCCGTCTGGCAAACGGCCTTCCCGCCGCAGGGTGAAATGGTCGGCGTTGAACACCTTACCCTGGGAAGATAACCAGCCAGCAGGACCAAAGGCCCTCCTTGGGCCGGATGGGCCGTTTCGGCTGGTCCTCGCCCAAGGGCAAGGATATTTTCGGCCGGTTAGTATTCTCGGTCTTTGAGGATGCCCGGTTGGGGTATGGGATACCGGCCGTCTTTGTCGGCTTGGAGGGGGGCCGGGCTGTCCATCGTCAGTTTATCCACATCGGGGGCGAACTCATGCGGGCAATTGAGCATCTGCTCGTAGGTAATCACCTGCCCGGTATGGGCGGCCATTCGGCCCATCGAGGTTACCATGCTGGCGATGGCGCCCCGTTCGACCTCGTTGTAGGGCTTGTCCTGCCGAATGGCTTCCACCAGGTCGTCGAATTCGAGTTGGTACGGGTTGGGTTCGGGCTGAGGGAAGGCCCAGATGAGGTTCTCTTGGGCGAAGTCCTGACCTTTGAAGGTCCGCACTTTGCCGGGCGTATGGACATGCGTAGAAATAATGGCCGTCCCCTTCGTAGCGTGGGCGTAGCTGGCAAACTCGTCATGGCAGCCGGGCATTTGCCGACCGAAGTAGAACAGCTTGGTGCCGTCGGGATAGGTGTATTCGATGGAGTAGGTGTCGAAGTTTTGATCGACATTGCCGCCACGATAATGGCGACCGCCCAGGGCGTGGGCTTTGACGGGCCAGGCGCCCTTCATCCAGGAGCATTCGTCGATCTGGTGGATGTAGAAGTCGCTATACACGCCGCCGGAGGCCCAGAGGAAACTGTGGAACCGGCGGACCTGATAGAGCAGTTCGCTTTGATCGGGCGGCTTCGGGCCGGTCATGCCGCCGCCAGAACCCATCCGGTAGGCCCGCAGGGCGATGATGTCGCCGATTTCGCCGGAACGGATGCGGTCGTAGAGTTGCTGCCGGCCCCGGCAATGCCGGACCATCAGGCCGACGCCTACCTTGAGATTTTTAGCGACCGACTTTTTACCTAGTTCCAACATTTTGCGGGTGGTGGGACCATCGACGGTAACCGGCTTTTCCATGAAGACATGAAGTCCCTTTTCGATGGCATAGGTGAAATGGACCCAGCGGAACGACGGCGGGGTGGCAAAGATGGCCAAATCGCCCGGCCGCAAACAGTCCATCGCCTTCTTGTAGGCGTCAAAGCCGACAAACTGCCGATCCGGCGGCGCATCCACCTGGTTGTCGAACTGGCGTTTGAGGTTTTGATAACTGCCTTTCAGGCGATCTTCAAACACGTCGGCCAGGGCCACCAGTTTGATGGGGCCGTTTTTTACGGAAAGGGCGTTGGCCGCCGCTCCAGTGCCCCGACCACCGCAGCCGATCAGCGCCACCTGGATCAGGTTATTTTCGGCGGCATGGACGCGCGGAATGGCCGCACCAGCCAGAGCAGAACCGGCGGCAATCGCTCCGGCAGTCTGCAAAAACTCACGACGGGTCGCTTGAGACTTTTTCGGCGTCTGCATCTTCGAGCACTCCTAAGAGAAACAAAAGGGATGGAAAGTACACACTTCGGTTGGAGTAAAGGGGCCCCCGTTGTGGGAAACAAACAGGGGCGTCTTTGCTGAGGTAGGACGCGTATTTTGTCTATTTTGACAGCGGCAAAGATTTTGTCAAGGAACATGCCGTTTCATTGCGTTGAATAACCCATTCCTGAAACCAAACCTCCTCCAGAAAGCCTTCACATCCGGTATTTGCCTGGCGGGAAGAAGAGAAAGCGGGGATGTTAACAAGAGGTCCTTTTTCGGGTTTCCTGGACTGGGAAGGAGATTCCTGGAACAGGACGAAACGACAAATGGGAGGCCTGTTCGGCGATGGCTCGATTTCCCTACTGGAGTTTTGCAAAATGGGCTTGTTCAGGTGTTCGTACACTGAACAGATCCCTCAAAAATCCCGTGATTTTTGAGGGTCGGTAGTGTACAAGATCGATGGAAATCCCAAATTTGCAAAACTCCAGTCCCTATAAAAAAGGGGACGAGAGGTTCGCGGCCTCCCGTCCCCCTGTCCTTTTTAGCCGGGAAAAAACTCTTTGCAAAGCTTTGCGAAAGGTCGAATGGCCGTTGGCTTGAAGCCTCGCAAGCCGCCCCCGGCAAGACGCGCCGACGAGACGTGCGTCGAGGCCTCGCCGATTAATACTCCTAATACTCCCGATCTTTGACAATGCCCGGCTGCGGCACGGGATATCGGCCGTCTTTGTCGGCTTGCAGCGGGGCCGGGCTGTCCATCGTCAGTTTATCCACATCGGGGGCGAACTCGTGGGGACAGTTCATGATCTGTTCCAGCGTGATAATTTGCCCTGTATGGGCGGCCATTCGGCCCATGCTGGTTACCAGACTGCCCATGGCGCCGCGTTCGGCCTCGTTATAAGGTTTGTCTTGCCGAATGGCATCGACCAGATCGTTCCACTCGTTTTGATAGGGGTTTTCTTCGCCCGGAGGCGCTTTGGATTGCCAGATTTGGTTTTCCTGTTTGGGGGCATAGCCTTTGTAGATGCGGGACGGGTTGCCGCAGTCGCCGTGGGCGGAGACGATCGCCATGGCTTTGGTACCTTTGGCGAAGCTGTAATACCGATCGGCGCAGCCGGCAATGCAGCGGCCGTCCATGATAAAGGTAGAGCCGTCGGGGAATTCATATTCGACGGAATAGAGGTCGAAGTTTTGATCCACATAGGGGGTTCCGTCGGGCGAGTTTTTGTAGTGGCGGCCGCCGATGGCTTGGGCCTTGACGGGCCACTGATCGCCCTTCATCCAGCAGCAATGGTCGATGATGTGGATGTTGAAATCGCTGAAGCAGCCGCCGCTGGCCCATAGGAAACTGTGGAACCGCCGGATCTGATAGAGCAGCTCTTTTTGATCGGGCGGTTTCGGAGTCGAGGCGAAAGAGCCGATCGGCCCATGCACCCGGTAGCCGCGCATGAAAATAATATCCCCCAACTCGCCGTCGGCGATTCGTTTGGCCAGTTCGGCCAGATGCCGACTGTGCCGGGACATCAGGCCCACGCCCACCTTCAGGTTCTTCTCCACGGATTTTTTGGCCAAGGCGATGAGCTTCTTCGTGGTGGGGCCGTCCACGGTAACCGGTTTTTCCATGAAGACATGGAGTCCCTTTTCGATGGCATAGGTGAAATGGACCCATCGGAAAGCCGGCGGGGTGGCGAAAATGGCAATATCGCCGGGCTTCAGACAATCCATGGCTTTCTTATAGGCGTCGAAGCCGATGAATTGCCGATCCTTGGGCACATCGACCTTGTCGCCGAAGCGCTGTTTGAGTTGCCGATAGCTGGGGGCCAGGCGATCCTCGAACACATCGGCCATGGCGACTAGTTTCAATGGGCCGGAGCGAACCGACAGGGCGTCGGCGGCCGCGCCGGTCCCCCGACCGCCGCAACCGACCAGGGCCACTTGGATCAGGTTGTTTTCGGCGGCGTGAACCCGTGGGATGGCCGTCCCTGCCAACGCCGAAGCGGCGGCCAGGGCGCCGGTGGTCTGAAGAAACTCGCGCCGCGTGGATAGAGACTTTTTCGGTGCATTCATCGGAAACTACTCCTCAAAACAAAAAGGAATCACAAAACCACTTTCTCCATCGTGGAGAGTTGGGAAACGCAAAACGCCTTCGGGGAAGCCAAACCCTCCCCTTGCCGGGGGGCAGACATTATCCCATTTATTGTGATCGGCGGCTGGAAGTTGTCAACAGGCCGGGAAAAAAGTCTGCGGAACCTGGTTGTTGACAAGGGGCGTCGGAAGTTTCACTCCAGCGGGGTTCTGAACAGGATCGCCTATTTCAGCGATTCCCTGCGTCAAGACCTTCCCAAGCTGGAGGGTTGGCGGGCGGTCCGGACGGAAAATCGCTGTTTATGGCGAATCGGGCGGGGGGAGGGTGGTTTGGCGTTCGGCCATGCGCTGGGCCATCATGGATCGGGCCTGGCGCAGCAGCGCCTGCGTATCGGGCCGAGGAGAGGATTGATGGGAGGAAACCGCCGCCCCTGAAGATTTTGGACCAGCGGAAACACGATCGGCGTTGCCGGCGCTTATTTCATACGAGGCAGGTCGGGCGGAACCGGGTGTGGAGGGCGAGGCTTCGGTGGATTCTTTGTACAGTTCCCAAGGTCGGCCATCTTTGTTGGCCAGCGCCCGTGGATGTTGGCCAACCCGTTCGTTGCCCATGCCCTCCAACGAGGCCAGAGCTTCCTGGGCTTTTTTATGGGTTGGATCGGCGGCAAGGGCTAACATCAGATAGCGTTTGGCGCCTTCCAGGTTGTCTTGGGCGGCTAGGATGAAGGCCATGTTGTAGCAGGCGTCGGCCTCGCCGCCACCCCGGCGAAATTGTTCTAGGGCCTCGTCATATCGGCCCTGAAAACCATAGACCATGCCGAGATTATTGCGGAATCGGGGATTGGCCGGTTTCATTCCCACCGCTTTCAGCAGGGCGCTTTCCGCTTTGTCTAATTGACCTTGGAGATAGTAGCTGAAGCCCAGATCGTTGAAGATCTCCGGATCAGGATTGATGGCAATGGCCTGGCTATAGAGGGCGACCGACTCTCGATAGCGTTTTTCACGGTCGGCCACCACGCCTAACCGATGGTAGGGTTCATAGCGATGGGGATACTGGACGATGAGCCGTTGATAGATTTGGCGGGCCTCGGCCAATTTGCCTTCTTGCTCGTATTGGCGGGCCTTCATCATACCGTCCAAAAAGTCTGGCCCTACTTTAGAGGATTGTTGTTGTCCCTGGGCGGCGGGGGAGGGCTTAGACGCACCGGCAAGAGCCGGAGCGGAGGGCGCTTGTTTCTTCTGGAAAAGGGTGTTCAGTTGCGGAAGGGGAGATTTGGCTTCTGGACCGGAAGCGCATCCTGCCGCCAGGACCAATCCCGCCAGCACCCAACCGCCCCACCAATTCCCTCTTGGATAGACGAACATACTTCTTTATTCTCCCCGTAAGCAGAAAAAAATAGGAAAAACCCCCGATAGGGGAACTGCCCCCAGGGGTATCCGGGCCCTTCCCTGGGCCTTGAAAGGTTTTCCCCGCCTGCGAGGTTGCCGGTCAACCCGGCGTCTCCAGGAGGGATTTACCTTGGGATATTCGTTTTTCTGGGTCGGAAGAGAGGAATCGAGCTTTAATCCCCGGCGGTGAGCCGGGCTTATAAGGGCGGGGAGTCCTTATGTTTCGGGATGACCGGGATGATCTTTTTATCGCCAGAACCCGCCGTGGCCGCCGTAGCGTCGGCCTGCCCCGCCGTAAAATTGGCCCTGGAACGTGCTGTAATAGGCGGCCTCTCCTTCGACGGCGTTTAGTCCTTCGACAAAGGCGGGGGCGATCACCACCCGGTTTTCAATTCGTTCCTTTTCATGGCCCAAGGCCACTAAGTACTCGATGACCGCTTGACGGCGCTGGGAGTCCAATTGGGGATACTTCCCATCGGGACTTTGTTCTACCACGATGGGGAAAGGTACATGCTCTAGCCGAAGCGCCATCTGGACCAGATGTTTTTGCCCTTTCGGGGTCAGTTTGGGGGTGTTGCCGATAAACTCATGATCGTAGAGGATGAAGTCGGCGGCCTCGGCGTTAGTCTGTTGGGTTTCCCAATGGGCGTCGGTAACCTGGCCCAACGGGAAGGGTCGGTCATAGGGAGGCCCGAGGCGCTGTTCGTGCGTCGGCCTCGCCGCGCGACCCGGATCGCCGCACAACCACCCCTGGCACTGGGCGCAACCGCCGACGCTCCCTGCCAAGATCGACGCTCCCAATGCCCAAAGCATCCAGCCTTTCCATCTCATCGTATTTCGTCCTTTGGATTCCAAAAGGAAGATGAACAAAGATTATTCGGTATCCCTCGGATTGGCGTTTCTTTTTGTAGTTGAATCTCCACCTTTCCCTGTGGGACCGCTTTATTTGGAGTGGCCGAACGGACCGGAAATGGTGGCCGGGCCGCCCGCCTGATACCGATGGCGCAACCGCGGCCAGACAGTGCTTCGATATTCATGGGTGGGCCGACCTTCCAAACGCCCTTTCAGGTAGAACTCCAAGTTGGTCGGCTCTGTTACGTCGAACCCGGGCAACGGCGGCGTTTCCTCCGGCTCCATCGGATGCACCAGTTCCGGCGTTACCAGGATGATCAGTTCCGTCTCAGTTCGGCTCATACTCCGTTTGCCGAATATCTGGCTAAAGACAGGAATGTTCGACCTATTGGTGCCTTCCATCGAATCTTCCAACAACCCGGCGATGGCCAGGGTTTGGCCTTCTCGCAATTGCACCGTGGTGGTTACCGCCCGGGTATCCAAACCGGGGGTGCCGTTGACGGTGTAGTCCTCGTTAATCTTGCTAAACTCCGGCGCCACTTCGAGCCGGATAAGGTCTTTGTCCAATACAATCGGCAAGAAGGTGATGATGGCGCCGAAGGAGCGGAAGTCGGTGGTAACGGCGGCGGCGCCGGCTACGCCAACGGTGGTCGGCACGGCAAACTCGCCGCCCGCCACGAACGTCGCCGGCCGACCGCTCAGGGTAACCAACGTCGGTTCGCTCAAAATCCGGATCACGCCGTGCTCTTGCAAATAGTGGATGCCGAACTGCAAGTTCTCATTGTCAAACGTTCCGGAGACCACGGCGGTGCTGGTGGCCAAGTTGAGTAACTGCCTGATGGCAATCGCCCCGTCTTGCCAGACAAAGTTCAAATCCATATCCACGCCGAACCCCCGAGCGGCCGTCCGGTTCAACTCCGCAATTTTTACTTTCAACGCCACCTGCTGTACCCCCGGAATGTACAGCATATTGATCACCTGCATCGCCGGGAGCACTCCGGCGCTTTGGGGTTCTTGGGCCAACGGAGGCGCCGCCTGACCCTGCACCAGTCCATAGCCTTCCTGATGGCGTGGATAGACCATCTGGCCGCGAATGATCGCCATGATCTGCGCCGCCTCCTCGGCGTCCCTGGCCTGGCCTTTGACGATCAGCTTGTCGGCCACCGGGATCAGCTTGACTTTGCTCTCTGGGAACAGCTCGGCCAAGACGTCTTCCAAAATCCCGTACTGTTCCTCCCGGCGCTGCTGCAACTCGGGATCGGGAATCACCCGCACCAAATAGGTGATCGGTTCGTACCGTTCGTCGGCAAACCAGAAGGTTACATCGGTGGCCCCTTGAGACCGACCGACAATGGCCAGTTCACGCGGCGTGAATTGCACCACATCGCAGACCGCCGGATCGACCACCGACACTCGGTAAATATCCACTTTCGTCCGCAAGATTTTGCTGCGACGAACGATCACTTTCATCTCGTCCACATGACCTCGGACCTCAAACGGGCCTAGTTGGGTGATTTCTCCAGTAGGCCGATGCCATTGGGCCGACTGCGGACGGGTATCGACCGGAGGCGGAATCTGCCCAGGCGCAGAGACCTCTGCCTTCCCCGAGGGGCCAGGCCCCGGAGTTCCCGCCGCCGGAGCGCCCGGCGCCGGAGGAGCAACTACCTTGGGCGGCGCTCCCCCTGGAGCGGAAGGCCCCGGTTGCCCTTGCTCTGCTTTGGGAGCAGGGGGTTCTTTCGGTAAGCTCGGCAGCGCAGGAGCAGGCGCCTTGCCAGGTTCCGCTTCCAGCAGAGCAATCCGAGAGGGCGGCGATGCCGAAGGCACAACCGCCGGCGTCGAAGAGGACCCCGCCGGGCCACCCCCTACGACCGGCCACATCGGCGGAGAAGCCGGGGAAGAGACTGCCCCGGCAGATTCCGACAAGACCGGGCCCGTAAGCATCGAAGGACTCGGACCCGGAGTCGTAGGTCCGCTTGGCGTCGAAGGACTCACGCCTGTCCTCGAGGCAACCGGCGTCAAAGGCTTCGATTCCTTCGACATCTCCTTCGACATCACGATCGCACTGGAAGGTACCGCCTCTGTATCCTGGACTCGTGGAGGAAATTTCGGCAAAGAAGCAGTTTGCCCAGCGGATTTCGGTTCGGCGGATTTCGGTTCACTCTTGGGCAGGTTGCTCAGGACCGTCGCTGGTTCCACACTGCCTTGGCCCGTGCCGGTGGGCGTTTGGGGTTGCGATGGGGAGCTTGACGGTTCTGCCCGGACGCCTGTCTTGCCCATCGACAGACTAGACAGACTAGGCCGGGGCGTTGGGATTGAACCGGTAAGACTGGTAGGACGTTGCCCTGAGAGTGGACTGGTAGGTGAGGGGACTGGTAACGTAATTTGTGGGGTATCGGTGGCCTCCGCTGCGCCCTGCGCCTGGGAACTTCGCCAATTCTGCCGAATAAGCATCCCAGGAGGAGAAACCGCAGACGTTAGTTTCCCTTGTTCCTGGCCGACCGCTTTGGAAACCGGAGAAGGAGCACTCCCGGAAGAACTCCCCTCCGCTACCACCACCTGCAGCAAAGGTTCGTGACTGACTTCCGCAAACCCGGCAGGCGGGGGAGTATGCGGCACTTGCCCTCCCTCCTCAGGAAGTTCCCGCATCCGGATATTTGTCCCACTCTCTGCCCCGGGCTTCCCTGCCGTCTTCTCCGAAGAACCCTCTGTTGTTCCTCCCCCAGAAGTGGGGATCGGAACGGCTGGCTGAACCCCTTGTTTTGCGACCAACACGACGGGCAAAATCAATCGCTGCTCGGTTGCCCCGCTCGCGGAGAGACCTGGGGCTTTAATCGACAGGGACGCAGCAGACGAGGGGTCTTTCTGGCTTGTTTCATCCCCTTCCGCCCCCGATTTTTTCCCTTCGACCAACGATTCGGACTGCTCCACCGCAGACGCCGAAAGGATGCGTAAACTTGTCTTCGAGGGTTCCCCGCCCACCGTGTTCGATTGCCAAGAGACAACAACCCACCCAAGCAGATACACCACAGGTAATATCCCCCCCGTGAGGGCCATCACCTTTTGGGTATCGCCCAGTGGGATCCTCCGTGAAAGGCTTAGAAGTCTCATGGTAAAGCTCATCTGAGGAATTCCTTTTCGGAAATAAACTCCTGCTTCTGGTATTTAGAAACCAGAAAGCCTACAGCCCGTCGGCTCAGTCCTTATCTAGCCCTATCTGGCAAAGCTCCGGAGAAAGTTTCCCCCTCTCCATCCTCCCTAAGGACAGATTTTCCTAAAAGGAAGGATTTTCCTACAATGAATGCCTGCTTCTACTAAATCGGGGTTCCGACTACGATGTATTGAGAGAATTATGCTGAGGGAAGAGATTCCCCCATACTTAGGGGCAAAACTCAAATTACCAAGGCTGTCTATTTTGTGTATTTTCCCTTAAAAGTGGATTGCTTAAAATATAAGCTCCTCTCCCCCTCACCCAGGGATGGATTTTTTATTTAGGCCCCCTGGGTACCTCTCCGTAAGATTTCATTCGAACAGCCCCCCCTAACAGAGGAACCCATCCCCGGCTTCGTAAGCAGCGACTGTGTTTTAAACCCAGTCTGTTCGACTGGATGGAGTACCGTCTAAAAAAGAGAGTGCTACGTCCATCTTTTTTTCACTGAGAATGGAGGAGACATACTCCTATCTCCCGCTTGAAACACCCCGGGAACAAACGAAAACAGCCTTCTGTCTTCCTTTTTCCCCGGGGGTGGTATTACCTAAGGACGGTAAGCTATAATACAAAGGTCCTGTCTTTCATCAGATGGTAGGGCGTCATGGGGATTCGATGTTGGTGTCCGAATGGACACAAACTGAATATCAAGGCCTTTCAGGCGGGGAAACGCGGTATATGTCCCTATTGTGGGGCCCGCTTTACTATCCCCCTGGAGAGTATCCGGAAACCCGGCATGGGAGACCGGCTGCCTGAGCCAAGGGAACATTCTGTCCATGAAGGTCCGGTAACCATTCCACCGGCGGGGGGAACCGCTCCTGTATCCGGTTCTGCTCCTTTGCCCAGTTCTGGTCCTTTGCCCAGTTCCGCCCCTTTGCCTGCTCCGGAGCCGACTCCTTTTCTTGCTGCTCCCACGCCGCTGGGTCCTCTCCCGACAGGGGAACCCCCTGCTTGGACGCCTTCTGTGGGCGGTGTTCCGTCGGCCCCTATCGGCTCTGTGGGGCAGAGTCCTCCTTCTGCTTATGAAGAGAGTGCCCCATGGGGGGCTGCTCCTACCGCTTCCCCCAGTGTTCCTATGGGGATGGAATCGATCAAGGCAGGACCGGAACCTTTCGGCATCCCCGATCCTCTGGCCGAGGCCCCCAATGCGGTTTGGTATGTCCGTCCACCTACTGGGGGGCAATTCGGCCCTGCTCCGGGGGATGTGATGCGCAACTGGATTGACGAAGGACGAGTCAGCCCCGACTCTTTGGTCTGGCGGGAAGGATGGCGGGATTGGCAGGAAGCAGGCCAGGTTTTTCCCCAATTAAGAGCTTCTTCTGGCTTTACTCCAGCTTCCAGCGGAGAGCCTCTGGCTTCCAGGGTCCGTTCGGGCAGAAAAGCGTCGCAAACCCAAAATCTTTGGTTGCTCTTGCTCTTGGTGGTCGCAGTGGCGGTCTTGGTGGGGGTATTTATTTATGTCGCCTTTGGCCCCCATACGAACCCTTCCGGTTCGTCGCCAACTCCCCCAGCTTCCGCTTCTACGCCAGATGCCGCGTCGAAAAAATAACCCAACCCCTCTTCTGCTTCTGCTATAGAGATAGAGTAGGAAAACAGAGGGCTATCGAGTGGGTTTCCACGGAATGCGGGCTTGTCGGGCTGGTTGGGCAGGAAGATTTTCTGAGCTGATGGGGGCCGCCGGGGAATCCATCCGAAGAGAACCGGGGGGTTCTAATCCCCGTGGAGGATGTCCTGGCAGGCCGTGGGAACCTACCGAAGAAGGAGAACCGGGGAAAGGAGTTGCCGGTGAATTTTCGCCCGGCGGAACAGAGACGCCAACGTTTCGGGAATCGGTTGGTCCCCTAGAGCCTGCTTGCAGAGAGCTCGGTTGCCCCTGGACATTCAGCTCCAGCGGCATATCTGCCTGGAGTTTACGGCCATCGGCAGTGATATATCGAACGAATAGGTGCAGACGGTTATGTTGGGGCGGCTTGGGCCAGACCAAAGCCATTCGGAGGGGTTCCCCGTGGGGAATCGTTTCGGTTAAGGCGGCGATCTGTTCGGCGGTAAAGTCCCATCGGGCAACCCTGGCCGACTCGTCCGAAATCGCCGGGTCGATAACCACCATACTGATCGGCGCAGCGGCTGGGACGAATCGCCCCTGGCCATCCAGCGGTACGATGCCGACCGTAATTCCCTCATTGCCCGGCTGACCATCTAGGTTGTAGGGACCGGTGGCTTCCGGCACAATGCGCACGGTCTGTACTTGTGCGCTCGCTGTACCACCAGCCCAACTGCCGCCCGAAACAAGCCGAGGACGCCCCCCGGGTAAACCACTCCCGGACCTGCCAACACTGGAGAAAGCCGGGTGGATGGATGGAGAAGAAGTATCTTCGACGGGAGCAGAAAAGGCAGACGGCCCTGGCGCCCCGGAAGGTGTTGGAGTATTCAGGCTGGGACCACTCGGTGGGGGAGAAGGACTTGGAGGCGTCTCCTGAGGTGGAAGGAAAATTCTAGGGAGTCTGCCTTCCGGGAGAGACTCCTGGGGTATCTCGACGTTCAGAGAAGGGACTCCGGAACCAGACCTCGGGGAATTATTTCGCCCCTGATCGGGAGGGCTGTATGCGCCTGGGCCAGGCGCCGGAACGCTTGTCGCAGAAGAAGAACCTCCCCCCCCCTGGGGAGAAGAAACCGCCGTTCCCGAGGCTACGGGTTGGGTCCTGGGTTGCTCCTGGCAAGAGGCCATTTGGCGGGCCTGCTTGGCCAATTGGGCCTCCAACTGGTAAATCCGGTCTTCCAATAGGCGGTTTTCCATCTCCAACAGGGCGACCTGGGAATTGGTCCGACAGCCGCTGACCCCGCTAAGAACTCCCACGAGAAGCAAAAAGCGAACCATCCAGGCTCCTGGGCGGCGCCCGGCGTTGAGGAACCGGCGAGAGGGGCATTTCCTCCCCGGCCTCGCTGCCATTCGAGGTAGGGATAGCCAGACCCCGAGCATGGTCCCCGGGGCGGGTTGCCTGCCGGGGATTTCTGAGGTTCCCTCCGGAGCAGAGGGAATGCGACTGCTGAAAATCCTTTCCACCGAAGCCAACATCCCTTCCTTGGGAATTAGGACTCCTTGGGGAAACTATTTTCCTTCGGACGAAGATTCCTCCCTGGGAGACGAGGCGGCAGAAGCGGAAGAAGACACGTCGGATAGCCGCTCCAGCACCCGGTCGATCAGGCCGTATTCCTTGGCCTCCTCGGCGGACATGAATCGATCCCGGTCGGTATCTTTTTCGATTTTTTCCAACGGATGGCCGGTATGTTTGAGCAAAATCTGGTTGAGCCGGTCTTTAAGGGCTTTGAATTCTTTCGCATGGATCATGATGTCGGCGGCGGTGCCTTCGACGCCGGCCATGGGCTGGTGGATCATGATCCGAGAGTTCGGCAGGGCGTAGCGTTTTCCTTTCGCACCGGCGGCCAGGAGCACGGCGCCCATCGAGGCGCACTGGCCGATGCAGTAGGTGGCCACATCGCAACTGATAAACTGCATGGTATCGTAGATGGCTAGTCCCGCGTTTACGGCGCCGCCCGGCGAATTGATATACAAATGAATATCCGCCTTCGGGTCCTCTGACTGCAAAAATAGCAGTTGCGCCACCACGCTGTTGGCCACCTCGTCGGTGATGCTGGAGCCTAAAAACACAATCCGGTCTTTCAAGAGCCGGCTGTAGATATCCATCGCCCGCTCTTCGCGACCGCTTTTTTCGATGACAAAAGGAATCAAGGGCATGACCAATTGTCCCTCAGGTCGGCTGCCTTCGAGCTTCTAACAAAAGGACTTTACCGATCCCTATATCCTGGCTGAATTTTTTCCCGGCTTCGTTTTGCTAGAGGCTCTTAGTTTTTTCTCACGTCCGAAATATCTTCCTGATCAATCTTCTTCGTCTGCGGTTTCTTTTTCTTCTTCCTCTTCGGGAGCTTTGTGTTTGGTAAGGATTTCGTCCACAATCCCGTAGGTTTTGGCTTCCTCGGCGTTCATGTAGAAATCGCGGTCGGTGTCGGCGGCGATGCGTTCGATAGGTTGGCCGGTGTGTTGGGCCAGGATTTTATTCAAAATCTCCCGCGTTTCGAGAATTTCCTGGGCCTGGATTTCGATGTCGGACACCTGGCCGCCTACTTGTCCATACGGCTGATGGAGCATGACTTTCGAGTGGGGCAGGGCGAAGCGTTTTCCTTTGGCCCCGCCGGCCAGCAGGATGGCCGCCCCGCTGGCGGCCAAACCGACGCAATAGGTGGCCACCTGGCAGCTCAGCATCTGCATCGTATCGTAGATGGCCAAGGTGCCGGTTACGCTGCCGCCCGGCGAATTAATATACATATGAATATCTTTATGCCGATTCTCGCTCTGCAAATAGAGCAACTTCATGATGATGTCGGCCGGATTCGCGCCGGGATTGGCCCCGTCGATCGGACCGTGCAACAAAATGATCCGATTCTCCAAAAGCAGGTCCACCACCTGCATCTGACGTTGTCGCTGATAATCGCGATAGCTCGGCATGGTCCACCATGACAAAATAGGAAAAAGCTACCCTACTGACCGGCCGAGGCCTCGGCGCCGGTCCCGCCCCCTGCCGACGGCGATTCCGCCCCTTCGGACTCCTTCTCCGCAACGCCCGTTAGCGCCAGGTCCAACCCATAGGCGTCTTCCCGTTGGGGTTCGTACGGCTTCTCTTCAAACTGGGCCTGACTGAGGATCAACTCGATCACTTTATTTTCGATCACCTGATTCCGCAAAATGTCCATCATGCCCGCTTTTTCCAATCGGGCGCGCACCCGGCGCGGCGTCTCGCCGGTCTCCATCGCAATCAAGGCGATCTCCTGTTGATAATCTTCTTCCGTCGCTTCGATTCCCTCTTCCTCGGCGATCCGCTCCAAGATGAAGTGTTCCCGGAGCCGTTGGGCCGTCAGCTCTCGGCTCCTTTGCCGAAGCATATTCGCCTGCGCCTGAATGTCCTCGTCGCTAAAACCGCTTCGTTGCAATTCCAACACGATCCGCTCCAATTCGCGCTGGCTCTGACGCTGGAGCAGCTTTTCGGGCAGTTCCCAATCCGCCGCCTGGGTCAACAACTGGGCGATTTGCTGACGGGCCGATTCCCGTTGCTGATATTCCAACTGCCGCTGGAGCCGAGACATCAGGTAGTCCCGCAATTCTCCTTCCGACGCGAATCCGTACAGAGACAAAAGCTCCTCATTCAGTTCCGGCGGTTCCGGTCGTTTGATTTCCTGCACTTCAAAAAGGACGGTAACTTTTTGCCCACGCCACCGGGCCGAGGCCGCCTCCTCCGAAACCACTACCTCCGTCTGCCGCCGATCTCGAACGCGGACCCCGACCAACAGTTCATCGATCCCTTCGATCCGAGCGTCCTGAAAACTCAGAACCCGCCGCAGCCGGAACGTCTGCTCTTTATGGACGGCAATCGTCTGCCCATCCGTCTGCACCGTGATATCGCACGTCAAATAATCCCCTAACTGGGCTGGCCCTTCCTGAGGCGTCAACGCCGCTCTTCTGTGCAACAGGTCCTCCAAAACCCGATCCACATCTTCTCGCGTAAACTCCCGGACCGGCTTTTCGATCCGCAGCCCCTTCCAATCCGGCATCGGAAACTCAGGCCGAACTTCCAGGTCGAATTCAAACGTCAACGGCCCTTCTTCCGGCATAAGAACCGCATCGATATCCAGGTCCGGCTCGCTGATCGGAGTCAATTTTTCGTCCCGGCTCACCTGGGCGATGGCGTCCATGATCAGCTCGGTTTTGATCCGTTCGGACACCTCTTTCCGGAACCGACGCTCCACCAGTTTCCGAGGCGCTCGGCCAGGCCGAAACCCAGGCACCTGCACCGTCGGCATCAACTCCCGTATCTCCCGGTCAAAATACCGCTGCACATCTTCCGGAGAGATTTTCACCGTAATATGCCGCTCGCAAGGCCCTTGCTCGGCCACTTCCGTCTCTAAATGGAGATCCTCCTGCTCCTTTTCCGCTTCCGCACCTTCTTGGCCGGCCATCGACGCCTCGGTCGCTTGCTCTTCGGCGTCTAAACCCTCGTCGTGTTCATTCACTTCACGTTCATCCGGATTGGACATTGCAAAAATACCATCCTCAAAAAACTGGCTGTGTCTTCACTGGGTTATCCGACAGACCCTCCATAGTCTATATGGAGAAATCCTACTGCCAATCCCGTTCCTTCTATAGCTACGTAATCTTAAGCCTCCTCAGACGCCCTTCAAGCCGGGCTGGGTCTATCGTAGCTCGAATTTTCTCTATTTCCCCTCTCCTTTTACCTCTTCCTGGTGGGAACACATCCCCCCACCTGACATTCTGGGGCCTGCCCCATGGACTGCCCAAAATACCCCCCGAAAATCCTCAGAAAAAAACACCCCGCTAGAAAAGTCATTTTTTTTCTGCCGGGGATGTCAATCCAAGAGCTTCCAGAAGAAATCAGGAGGGTTGGACGACGCTAGGTCGCCCAAGAGCGGGTGATGGGACTCGAACCCACGACAACGACGTTGGCAACGTCGTGCTCTACCACCTGAGCTACACCCGCAACGGGAATTCCTTATCTTCTGCCTGCTTTTTCCCTCTCCCTAAAGGGCCCCCGTCTGTTGGACGGCAGGGTTATTGCTCCCAGGGACCAGTCGGCCAAACAGGGATACCTCCACCGTATCCCGCCCCTCTGATTGAACATTATAGATTGCTGATCTGCCTCTGCAAGGGCAACTGGTTTTTTCTCCCTCTCCGTACCCGTCTAACAGGTGGAACCACCCCCCCTCAATAGTTCTGCTTATCCACCTGCAAAACCAACCGTTAAATACGGTAATTTATACGAAAGTTTATCCGCCTTCCATACCCAAGGGGGGAAAAACCTACGGCCGTTAAGCCAGTCGAACAGACTGGGGTACCACACCAGGTATTGTTTCCGACGGCCTGACAGGTTCCCCCATTGCTCGCCCCCCCTGAAAAGGGACGATATATGATGCTACAGAGGGACTATGCTAGCACCGATAGCTGTTGCATAATTTTACCAAAGAGATGCCGACACCATATCGTTGGAAATCCCAACGCCCAGGTGGAGAAGATTTTTTGGGAAATATTCAAATGGTAGCTGTCTCTCAGTTGGTTTTCTTCCAGGAGTTGCGCGATGGATAAAAATGAAGTCTATCAACGGGTGGTCAACGTGGTGTGCGATGTGCTGGGGATCGAACCGGACATTGTCCAGCCGGAAAGCCATTTCGTCTTCGACCTGGGCGCTGAAAGCACCGACTCGATCCGACTGGTGGAAGCGTTTGAAAGAGAGTTCAACATCCAGATGGACGAAGATGCGGCCCTGAAGGTGAAAACCGTGGGCAGCGCCGCCGACTTCATCTCGGAATATCTGAAATAGAAGCCGAATGCAAAGGAGGCCTATTTTAGGGCGAAATTGGCCGGACACTGTTACTGCCGCGCAAGCGGGCAGTCCAGGCTACCGTGAAGCGGCGCCTTTGTGATTCTGTCCCCCGGAAGCAGACAAACAGAGGCCAGGACTTCCGACGGCGGATTGGCTCAGGCTGTCCAGCCTGAGCTACGGAACAATTCATGGGCCTCCTGCGCAATAGATGTCCTTCATTCGGCTGAAATGTTAAGACGTATTGGCATGGGCTGTGCCCCCCATCGTTTCCTTTCTCTGTTTTGTTTAGATATACTTGAGGTTAACCAAGCGGCGTCGTAGGCCCACCGATCTTTGCTGCGGCGTCCGAAATGTTGGTCTCTGGCGATCCCCCCTGCCTCAAGCGGCCAGGGACCATTTTTAGTCCCCCCACCTCCGGCCAAGATACTGTTTCTTTGGTCTTCTGAGTGAAAGGACCTTCCCATGAAGCGAGTATTCTCCGTATGTTGGGCAATGGTACGGTTCGACAACCGGAAAGGTCTCCATCGGTGTTTTTGGAAGATGGTGGGGCTGGGATTAGGGATTGGTTTTCTTTTGGGGTCTGCTGGTGCGGGAGGGGCGGAAGCAACCGCCCCCACAACAAAGGTCCCCCCCGCCCAGCCGTCTGCCCCGGGCGTCCCGAAGGCTCAAGATCGGCTTTTGTTGGCCGACGGAGGCAAATCGGCCTACACGATTGTGCTACCGCAAAAGGCATCGCCGTCGGTCGAACATGCGGCCAAGGAGCTTCAGCATTTTCTGGCGGAAATGACCGGGGTCAGCTTACCCATTCGGACCGATGCCCAGCCGCTGCCCGAGCGGGCCATCCTGCTGGGCCAAAACCGCCATCTGGAAACGCTCGGACTGCGGATCGACTTTGCCGGCCTGGGCAAAGAAGGTTACCTGCTCCGCACCGTCGGCCCGCATCTGGTGATCGCCGGCAGCGATGTCCGGGGGACGCTTTACGGCGTTTACGGTTTGCTGGACGACCATTTGGGTTGTCGATGGTTCAGCCCCGAGGTGAGCCGAATTCCGAAATACTCTCGGCTGGAAGTGGGCCCGTTGGACGAGCGGTATGTGCCGCCGCTGGAATATCGAGAAGTGTTTACCTTCGAGTGTTTCGACGGAGATTGGGCGGCTCGGAACCGGGTCAATTCCAGTTCTGCTCGGCTGGGGCCGCAGCACGGAGGCAAGGTGCGGTTTGCCAGCGGATTTTTTGTGCATACGTTTGAGCGGCTTGTGCCGCCGGAGAAATACTTCGACGCCCATCCGGAGTATTTTTCGCTGGTCAAAGGCAAACGGCTCAAACAGCACTCCCAGCTTTGCTGCACCAATGAAGAGGTGATTCGGCTTTGCACGGAAGCAATTCGGGCCGCCATGCGGGCGCAGCCGGACGCCACGGTCTTTTCCGTCTCGCAAAACGACTGGTACAACTACTGCGAGTGCGACCGTTGCCAGGCGTTGGCCAAGGCAGAGGACTCGCAGATAGCGCCGGTCTTGGCCCTAGTCAACCGGGTGGCCGAGGCCGTCGAAAAAGAGTTCCCTGATAAAGTGGTGGAAACTCTGGCGTACCAATGGACTCGCAAACCGCCCAAGACGCTTCGGCCCCGGCCGAATGTGGTGATTCGGCTTTGTTCGATTGAATGCTGTTTCTCCCATCCATTGGCTAGCTGCGAAAGCCCGGCCAATGCGGCCTTCCGACGGGACGCCGAAGGCTGGTCGAAGATATGCAATCGGCTTTGGGTGTGGGATTATGTAACCGATTTTCGGCATTATCTCTTGCCGTTTCCCAACCAGCGGGTGCGACAGCCGAACATCCAGTTTTTCCTAGCCCATCATGTAACCGGCATTTTTGAACAGGACACCTACAATACGCCGCATAGCGAACTGGCGGCCTTGGGCGGGTACCTGACGGCCAAGTTCCTCTGGAACCCGCAATACGACCAACAAAAGGCCCTCCAGGAGTTTTTAGAGGGGTACTACGGCAAGGCGGCTGAGCCGATCCGGGCCTACCTGGACTTGATCCACGATCATGTGGAGAAACACCGGATTCATGTCAACATCTGGGCGCATACGGATAGCCCTCATCTGCCGGATGAGCTGCTCTTGGAGGCCGATCGACTCTGGCAAAAAGCCGAAGAGCTGACCGCCGATCAGCCCGCCGTCCAGCAGCGAGTGCGTCTGGACCGGATGAGCGTCGATTATGCGATCGTCGAACGCGCCCGTTTGGAGCGGAGAAAAGCGCCCGATAGCCCCATCCGCCAACTGGCCCGCCAACGGTTCCAGCCCTTTATCCAAACTTTGGAAAAAAGCGGCCTGACCCATTTGACGGAATCCCGCCAGCTCAACCTGCCCGAATACCGCCAAACACTGGCCGCCGCTCTGGGCGTCCAACCATAGAATCTGTCGTTCCCGGCTAGGGACGCACCCTTACGAAGAAAAGGCAGGAATCCGACTTGCCCTCTTATCCACTTTCCCTTTTCTGATAGAATGGAATGCGTCGAGAAAGGAGGGACACTGTTCATGGGGTCGAAACGGGTGTTGATCGTCGGGGGGGTGGCCGGGGGTGCGTCGTGTGCGGCCAGGCTCCGCCGGTTGGACGAACAGGCGGAAATCTACATCTTCGAGCGGGGGCCGGAGGTTTCGTTCGCCAATTGCGGCCTGCCGTACTATCTGGGCAGCGTCATCAACAGAAGGAGCCAACTGCTGGTGGCCACGCCGGAACGCTTCCGCGACTGGTATCGGATCGAGGTTCGCACCAGGAGCGAAGTCTCCCGCATTGACCGCGCCAACCGGCAGATCGAAGTGGTCAATGTGCAGACCGGCCAAAAGACGGTCGAAACCTACGATGCGTTGGTGCTATCGCCCGGTGCGGCGCCGATCCGGCCCCCTGTGCCCGGCGTCGAGTTGGAAGGTATTTTTACCCTTCGCACCCTGGAAGATGCAGATCGGATTGAGGCCTGGATTGCCGAGCAAACGCCGCGCCGGGCGGTGGTGGTCGGCGCCGGCTATATCGGCCTAGAATTGGCCGAAAATCTCCTGCGTCGGGGTCTGGACGTTACCCTGATGGAGAAGCTGCCCCATGTCCTGCCCGCCTTGGATGAGGAGATGGTCATCCCGGTGGAAGAGGAACTGCGGCGTCAGGGGATAGAAGTTCGCCCTGGATGCGCCTTGGCCGGTTTTGAACCGGGAAAGTCCCATCGGCTGGCGGTCCTCACGGAACATGGAGACCGAATTCTGGCCGACTTGGTTTTTCTGGCCGTGGGAGTGCGCCCGGATGTTCCGCTGGCCAAGGAGGCGGGGTTGGCCATCGGCCCGTGCGGCGGCATCCAGGTCGATGACCAGATGCGTACCAGCGACCCGTGTATCTGGGCCGTCGGCGATGCCGTGGAGGTACGGGATTGGATCACCGGCCAACCGACGCTCATTCCCCTGGCAGGCCCGGCCGCCCGCCAAGGACGCATCGCCGCCGACAGTATCTGCGGCCGGCCAAGCCGATACCGAGGCACGCAGGGCACCGCCATTGTGCAGGTCTTTGATTGGGTGCTGGCCTGCACCGGCGCCAATGAAAGAAAACTCCGCCAATGCGGCATTGCGTATGAAAAAATCTACCTCCATCCGCCCCACCATGCCGGGTATTATCCTGGGGCTACGCCGCTGCATATGAAGGTGCTCTTTTCCCCCGATGACGGCCGACTTCTGGGCGCCCAGATTGTCGGCCGCCAAGGAGTGGCGGAGCGGATCAACGTGCTGGCCTTTGCTCTCCAGACGCAGGCTACCGTCTTCGACCTGGAAGAAGCCGAATTGGCCTACGCCCCGCAGTTCGGCAGCGCCAAAGACCCGATCAATCAGGCAGGGTTTATCGCCGGAAATATCCTGCGGCATGATGTGTCGGTGGCTCATTGGGACCAGTGCTCCCCGAACTGCCTGAACGAACAGGGAGAAGATAGCCGACCGGTGATCCTGGATGTTCGCACATCCAGCGAACGGGACGCCCAAGCAGTGCCCGGCAGCATCCATATCCCCCTGGGTGAACTACGCACCCGATTGGACCAGTTGCCGCAGGATCGACCGATCTGGGTCTATTGCGGCGTGGGGCAACGAGCCTACTATGCCGCCCGAATCCTCCAGCAACACGGCTTTCAGGCGGCCAACCTCTCCGGCGGATTGACCACCTACCGCATGGTGCAGAAAAAGTGAGGAATTACGGTTCGGGCGGTTTGAGTCGGCCAGTTTTATCGGCTTGCCATATCTGGCCGGTTGCTACGTCCATGGCCGTCAGATAACCGCTGCCATAACAACAGGTGTCGATGCAGAGTAAATAGCCCAGGTCGAGAATACGCCCGGTTTTCTGGGCGGTGTGCCCGACGATGGCCTTTTTGCCCGAAATATGCGGTCCGGGTTGCCAATCCCGAAGATACTCCCATCGCAAAGCTTCTGCCGGTTGGGCCTCCAACGGGAAATCGGCCAAATAATTGGCATGGACGAAAAAGTGCTCCTTGGTCTCGTAATAAGGCAAACAGCCCCGTAAAAACCGGATGTATTTTTCGGGAATCTCTTCCGGTCGCTTCACTCCGAAACTGTACAACGTGGTGGTGCCGCCATAGCCCAGCCAGTCCAAAAGGGCCTGACTATCTTCCAACAGCCCCAGAAGCATTTCATCATGGTTGCCCAAAATGGGTACTAACCGGCACTGGTCGGCCAGATCCATGAGCAGGTCGAAGCATTCCCGGACCTGCATCCCCCGGTCCACATAATCCCCAAGAGTAACAATCGTGTCCTCCTTTCGGGGAGAAATGAGCTTTACCAGGGTTTCCAACGCAGGCAAACAGCCGTGAATATCCCCAATGGCAATCACTCGGCCAGACATCCGATCATCGCTTTCCTTTGTTAGTTTCAGAACCGCTCGGCAAATAGTACCAGGTTGCTAAGAAAGTACTACTTCTGCCCCATACTGCCCCCCCTTTCGGGCATGCACCGGGAAAGTCCATGATCCGCGGGCTATCCACCCGCTATCGTGATACCTCCCGGCCAAAAGGAACCAAGGAAGTCACCAAAAAGAAGCCTGGATTCCCGCTTGCGCGGGAATGGCAATTTGGGTGGTTTTAATAATTTAGAGCATCCTAATAATCTGTAGCATCTTGGCAATCTGAGCTGATCTAGTAATCCAGGGTAGCGTTGTGCGGGAATGACTATCTGGGCATCCCCCACAACCAAAACCAAGGTCCTTACTTCATTCGGGTGAAATATTACTAAGAAATTGTCTCCTGTGGGCCTCGAAAAGGGAAGAGGCATCTCCCCGGCAGTTCCCCAGAGGATACCGATAGTCTGGTCCTTCGGAACTTCTGGGTCTAGGGGGAAATCGGGCTAAGCTCTTATCACCCCCCCCACACAAGAGGGAAATCATTCGCATTGACTGATCACCGGGACTGCCTTTGTGAACTGAATTTTGTGTGGGCTAGAGGTTTTTGAAATTGAAATTGGAGAATCTATGCCGACTTTGCCGATAAAGCAGAATGAAGCGACGGTTTTCGCCTGTCCCTCTTTTGCATTCTTTCGATGAGATTTCATTCTGTAAAGAAAAGATACCTCCCAACGGAGAGTTGGCCAGAAGAGCTATGCGTCGGGTTTTAGTCGGTTTGGGGATTTTGCTGACCGGGGGATGTGCTTTCCTGCCGCAGGTAGGAAAGATCCCGGTATTGCACAATCCCTTTCCCGAGATGAATCGGGTGGCGGTGGCCCCGTTTTTCAACCTGAGCGAGGAGCCGACCGTCGATGGCCGACAGTTTGCCTTGGCTTATTACAACGCCCTACAAAATGTGCCGGGGTTTGAGGTGATTCCGGTTGGGCAGGTGGAACGTGCCATGCGAGACCACCGCATTGGGCTGAATTCGCCCGAGGAGGCGCGCCGGTTGGCGCAATTGGTAGGGGCGGATGCCATCGTCATTGGGGCGGTAACCGACTATAGCCCCTATTATCCCCCCCGATGTGGGTTGAGGGTGGAATGGTATGCGGCCAAGCCTGGGGTTCAGCCCCCTCTGGCAGGGAAGGAGCAAACTGTCTCTTTGGAAAAGGTTTCCACTCCGGGGGAACCGAACTCGGTTTTTGCCCACCAACAGAGCAAGGCAGCAGTAGGCCCTCCGGAAAAGTCTTCGCTAGAAGAAAAGTCCCGCCAGAATGGGGAAAACGATCTCGCCAATCCCCCCATTCTACCGGTAGCAACTCATACTCGGATTTACAACGGGCATGACGCGGAATTTACGTCGGCTTTGAGCCAATATCTTTTGACGCGAGACGACGCCCGATTCGGGGGCTGGCAAACTTACCTCGAACGGAGCGACGATTTTATTCGATTCTGTTGTTACAAACATCTCGAAGAAATGTTGGTCGAGCAGGGAGGGGCCGTCCAAACCAAACTGGTCTGGCGATGGTCTGCCATCCGATAAAACCAATAGAGGAAAAATCCCCAGAGGGCGGTTTTCTACCTTCCCTAGTACTTCCCCCAGGAAATGCACCGAGTCGTCTGGCGTCTCCAGAACGCCTTGGTTCCGATGAGGAGCGTCGAGCACTTCACAGCAATCTGTGCCGCGAAGTACTAGGGAGGGGGTCCGATTTTTGGCTGTAGGAGATGAGCTTCCCATGGCGCACGACATCAATGTTCTGGCCCTAATCAAAGGTAAAGAGCGCTACGTATTTCTCTACGACGACGCCAGCCGAGCGGAAACGCTGCGGGTGTTGGGACGTTTCGCTTCCAATCCCGAGTTGAGTTTCACTTGGTACGACGCCGCCATCCTCAGCCAAAAAATCCGACAGGAAAGTCAGAAAAAATCGGCGTTCACCCGCCGGGTCCAGTTGCCTCTACCTAGCGAGGACCAACCGGAGTGAACAGCTCGGGCGGCTTCCCATCCGTCGGCAAAACTCCGGCGGCTAAGGTTGCCTGAGAAAGCGACTTCTGGAAGCAGATCGGAAGGCTTGCTTCGGAAAGACGCCGGAGGCGGAAACGCCCGCAACGGTTCGGCCTGGAAACTCCCCAAGAGCCATTGCATTCAGGGCAACCGACCCCTGGACTTCGCCTGGCGCCGGCCTTTTTGCTCGCTAGAACCATCACGCCGTCGTATGATTACCCTTCCGCTGGCCATTAGCCGATTCCTACGCTATCTAGAGGTCGAGCGGAACGCTTCCCCGCTGACGATCAAAAGCTATCGGGAGGACCTGTTCGCCCTGAATGAATATCTCGCCGAGGCATCCGGCGGTCGGTCTCCAGCGCCGGGCGAAATTACTACCTTGGACCTTCGGGGATATGTGGCAGCCCTGAGCGAAGCCGGGTACGCCAAAACCTCCATTGCCCGTCGGTTAGCCTCCTTGCGGAGTTTTTTTCGGTTTGGACAACGGGAGGGTTGGGTCCAGCAGAATCCGGCCCGACCGCTTCGCAATCCGCGGAAAGGACGCACGCTGCCCCATGTGCTTTCCGGCGAGGAGGTGGCCCGGCTATTGAGCGCTCCTCCCGCCCAGACGGCCATGGGACTTCGGGACCGGGCGATTCTCGAGACGCTTTATTCGGCCGGTCTGCGCGTAAGCGAGTTGGTGGGCTTGAATGACGCGGACTTGTATCTCGAAGAGGGATTGATTCGAGTCCGAGGCAAGGGACGCCGCGAACGCCTGGCCCCGTTGGGTTCGTACGCCATTCGGGCGCTAAAGCGGTGGCTACGGGTTCGGCCTTTGGAGGACGCCAGGGCGACCGGGCCGGATAGACCGGTCTTTGTCAATCGGTTCGGGCGTCGGTTGACCACCCGGAGCGTGGGCCGGATGCTGGAGAAATACCTGCGGCAAACCGGGCTCGACCGGCGGACCTCGCCGCATTCGCTTCGGCACAGCTTTGCCACCCATCTATTGGATCGAGGGGCAGACATCCGAAGCGTACAGGAGCTATTGGGACATAAAAGTATTTCGACGACGCAGATTTACACGCATCTGAGTGCGACGGCGCTGCGGGCGGCCTATGAAAAAGCCCATCCTCGGGCCCGGTAGCTTGAAGGCATCTCGTCAGGCGGGCGATCGGCCGATAGGGGGCGAAAAGGTCTTCTGTCCCCAATAGATTGCAGCGGGCGGTTCCCCGATTCCGTCCACGTAGAAAGCCGTCTGTTCTGTCCACGCAGGGAAAATGCGTCTGGGAAAGAGAATCCCCCGTATTTGTCTGCTCTGGTCTTTTGGGATTTTTGCAAGCGTATCGGTTGCTCTGCTGCCTCCCTGGGACGATCCAGGGAGCAACAGTCCGGCTTACCGAGGGCGCGCCGAAAACGGACAAGGCCGCTATACGGGAGGTTCTAGCAGACCTTTGCGCACGGCCCAGACGGCTGCTTGGGTCCGGTCGCTGATGGCGATTTTGCGCAAGATATTTTGGATGTGCTCTTTGACCGTCTCGACGCTGATGTCCAAGGACTGGGCGATTTCCTTGTTGCTCAATCCCAAGGCGACATGGCGGAGCACCTGGAGTTCGCGGTCTGTCAGCGGTACATC
>JAKPGL010000036.1 GCA_029550925.1 Planctomycetota bacterium | reverse complement strand
TTCCCAGTAGGAGTTTCACGGCGGCCAACAGCAGCACGGCGGCCAGCAAGCGTTTGAGGTTTTGGGGAGCTATGCGTCGGCTGCCCAGATACGAGCCGATCAGTCCGCCTCCCACCGCCGCCGCGGCGATCCACAGGAATTGGCTGGGGAAGTTGGCGACGGCGGTCAGATGTCCGGCCAGGCCGGCCAGGGAGTTGACCAAGATGAAAGCGGCCGAGAGGGCAGCAGCGGGTTTGGCGTTGGCCCAACCGGCCAGAAGCACCAATGGGGTCAGAAAAATTCCGCCCCCGGTGCCGGTAAGCCCCGAAAGCAGTCCGATTCCGCCTCCGACGGCCAAACCAATCCAAAAAGACACCGGCCGATCGGCTCGTTCCGGCGGCGGACGCACCGCCAGACGCAGGGCTGCCAAGAGCAACACGCCGCCCAAAATCCGTTTGAAGACCGCCGACGGCAACTGAATATAGCCGCCCAGAAAAGCCATCGGTACCGAACCCAACGCAAACGGCCAGAACAGGGGCCAGCAGAAGAAGCCCGCCCGCCAAAACTGCACCAGGCCGATGGTAGCAACCAAAATGTTCAAGCCCAATGCGGTCGGTTTCAGCGTTTCCGGCGGGAAATTGGCCAGGGCCATGACGGCTAGGTACCCGGAGGCCCCGCCGTGGCCGACCAAAGCATACAGAAAAGCCACTCCAAAAAAGGCAAGAAAAATGCCTACCTGCCAAACCGTGGTGGGATCAGGGTACATGAGCAGTTCGATCAGGTTAATTGGAACACCATCCGCCAGAGGACGCGGACAGCCAACAGAAGCACCACGAGAAATCCCAAGCCGCCCAGCAGGTTGGTGGGCCAGCAGTACCGACGCTCGCCCATAATGTCCCGGCGATTGGCCAGCCAGAGCAATGCGGCGCCATCAGCGCCGGCCCAATGGCCCGCCGCCAAGGCCGTCGGCGCAACGTGGGTTTCGCCGCATCGTCGCTTTTCGCACCGGCGCCGCTGTCGCCGGAACCGCCGTCAGAGGTCTTGCCGACAGGACTCCGCTTGAAAGAACTTTGCCCCTGATGGAAAGGGCTGGGCGTGTTCATTGCGTGTTAGGCTGGTTTGGTGATGGAGACCAAAAACACAGGATTCAACGCCTGAAACCGGATCCGCTCTAGTTGGTAGTTGCCGCGGGCGATGTTGATGAGCCAGACTTTCACCTCCAGGCCGTGGGCGTGGAGCAGGTGGTGGGTTTCGGCCAGGTTGTCGATGCTGGACATCGAGGCGACTAATCGGCCGCCTTTGCGGAGCCGTTGGTAGGCGGCCTCGACCAATCGACAAACGCCCCGTCCGCTGCCGCCCACAAAAACCGCGTCCGGATCAGGCAGATTGGACCAGGCTTCCGGCGCACGGCCCAATACCGGAACTAAATTGGTTACTCCAAATCGGCGGGCGTTTTCGAGGATCAGTTGATGGTCGTCCGGGTCCATCTCGATCGCATAGACGGTCCCTTGCTGGGCCAGTTGCGCCGCCTCAATAGCCACCGATCCGCTGCCGGCGCCTACATCCCACACGATGCTGGCCGGGCCTAGGTCCATCTCGGCCAAGGCAATCGTCCGGATTTCCGCCGGGGTGAGTAAACCCCGTTTGGGCTTGGATTGCAAAAACACCTCATCGGGATTGCCGAAGATACGTCGGCCAATTGTTTCGGAGGGGCGATCGGGCGCATGGGGTTTGCGTACCAGCACCATCACATTCATCGGCGAGAATTCCTGATGGATCAGGTCGCGCAACTCCGCCCGGGTAACCCGTTCATCCGGAGCGCCGAGATTTTCGCACACATAGGCGATGAAGTAGTCGAGTTTTTGATCCAGCAGGGCCTTCGCTACCGCAGAAGGGGGGTAGGTGTCGTTGGTAAAAAGGCCCACTTTCTCCGCCGAACGGATGGCGTCTAGGACTTGCTCCAAGGGATGGGTGGACAGATTGGTTAGGAAGGCGTCTTCCCAGCTTTCTTTTACTCGGGCAAAGGCCAATTGCATGGTGCTGACATGCGGGACGACCTCGAACCGGTCTTTGCCGAGTTTGTCGCACAGATACCGGGCCACCCCGTAAAACAGCGGATCGCCCTCGGCCAATACGACGATCCGTTTGCCCGCTGAACGGGCGATTTCCTGCACCGCTGGGGCCAAATCGGGGCCGACGGCCAATCGACTCGCCCCGGTCGAAGGGACCAACTCCAGGACATGCGTTTCGCCGATGAGCAGATCGGCCTGGGCCAGAATTTGCCGGGCCGACTCGGTAAGCCCCGCCAATCCGTCTTCCCCAATACCGATAATATGGATTTTCTCTTGCTGGCTCATGGAGCGGCCTCCTGGGCCTATGTAGCCTATGTTAGGACGTGATGTTCGCCGGCGCGCGTTCAGCCCGGCCAAAAGGCAACCGGCGGCCTGCTCGCCACGGGGCAGCCTATGGTAGATCGGTAGATCGGACCTCGCACCCCGGCGGGCCAGAGGCGATCTTTACTCCACGGCGGGAGAAAGGCCGTTCCCTTTACTTCTTTTGCACTTTGGGGAACAGCGAGCCGCCGTAGCAGGCCGTCTGGCCGAGCATCTCTTCGATCCGCAATAGTTGGTTGTACTTGCAGATGCGGTCGGTTCGGGAAGCGCTGCCGGTCTTGATCTGTCCGACGCCGGTGGCCACGGCCAGATCGGCGATCGTGGTGTCCTCGGTTTCGCCGCTGCGGTGGCTGATGACGCAGGTGTATCCATGCCGACGAGCCAACTCGATGCAATCCAGCGTTTCGGTTACCGTACCGATCTGATTCAGCTTAATCAGGATGCTGTTGGCCACGCCCTGGTCGATCCCCTGCTGGAGCCGTTTGGTGTTGGTGACAAACAGGTCATCGCCCACCAATTGGATTTTGTCGCCCAGCCGCTCGGTAAGCAGCTTCCAGCCTTCCCAATCGTCTTCCGCACAGCCGTCTTCGATGGAACAGATGGGGTAGTTTTTGACCCACTCGGCGTATTTATCCACCAGGGCGGCCGGCTCGAGTTGTTGGCCGTCGATCGAGTAGCGATCCTTCTGGTCTTTCCCGTAGAATTCGCTGGCGGCCGGGTCCAGGGCGATATAGACGTCTTTGCCGGGCCGATAACCGGCCTGTTGGATCGCCTCCATGATCAGGTCGAGGGCTTCTTGGTTGCTTTTCAGGTCCGGGGCGAAGCCGCCTTCATCGCCAACGTTGGTGGCCAGTTTCCGCTTTTTGAGCACCTTTTTCAGGGCGTGAAAAACTTCGCAGCCGCAGCGGATCGCATCGGAAAAAGAGGCGAACCCCAACGGCATAATCATAAACTCTTGGACATCGACGGCGTTGTCCGCATGGACGCCGCCGTTGAGGATGTTCATCATCGGCGCCGGCAGCACCCGGGCGTGTACGCCTCCGAGGTACCGGAAAAGCGGCAGTCCGCAATACTCCGCCGCCGCATGGGCCACGGCCAACGAAACCCCCAAAATCGCATTGGCCCCCAGTTTCTTTTTGTGTTCGGTCCCATCCAGATCGATCATGCGATGGTCCACGCTCAGTTGATCCAGGGCGTCCATGCCGGCCAGTTCCCGGGCCAATTTTTCGTTGACGTTTTCCACCGCCTTCAGTACGCCCCGGCCCAGATACACCTTTTCGTCGCCGTCCCGCAATTCGAGGGCTTCGTGGACGCCGGTGCTGGCGCCGCTGGGTACCGCGGCCCGGCCAAAGCTGCCGTCCGCCAACATCACTTCCACTTCCACCGTCGGATTGCCCCGACTGTCCAAAATCTGCCGCGCATGAATGTCAATGATCGTTGAACTCATCGCTACGCCTTCTTTCTATGAAAACAGAACCCAAAAACCCTTTCGCATACCATCTTAGAGGTAACCCTGGTAACCTGGGGGGATTGCCGTCTGACAGACGGCCCGCTACATACAAGCGTATTGTGCCCGATTCCTGGCCGGTTGCCTAGAGACCCCTCGGCGGCGATTTTCAGAAAAAAAGAGGGCCGGACCGACCGATAGCAAGGGGGGGGCAGAGCACGGCCAGATAAAAAAACACCCAGCCGGGCAGTCTCAGGCTGCTCGGCTGGGTGGTCCTCTCGGCCGGTCTTGGCGCCCGATCTGGGCCGTCTGCGGTAACCCGGAGCGGAGGAGGCCCGAAGCCTCCCTCAATTTTTCGCCTCGTCGGGATTGGGTGGGCGCTGTCCGGAAGGATTGCGAGGGCAAGAGACGTCTTTTCGGATCCCGAGCTTTCCGAAAAAGGCCCTCTCACCATCCAAACCCTTGGAAAGGTATCGAAAAAATTTCCTCCAATTTTTAGAAGTTTATCGTTAGACTCGCAAATCCCCCGTGCAAGATCAGATGGCCGTTGTGGTCGATGTGTCCTACCTCGGGCAGGTCAACCAGGTAAGCCGGGAACTGATGGTCGGCCAATCCCATGCCGGTGGCCACGATGGCCCGATACCCGATGGCGGCCGTCCAGTTTTTGGCAAACCGCCATTCCACGCCGGCATCCACCTGGGTTAGGAACGACAGAGTGTCGGTGGTAGCCCGCACCGGATAGGTCCCGGACACGCCGGAGCCTGGCTGCGGACTGGCCGGGGTACCGTCTCCCCGATAGACCTGGAAATCCAATTGGATATGGTTATTGTAAATCCCCACGCGGGGAGTTAGGAAAATCCGCCAATTCCGGTGGATAAAGTAGGTCATGTCCACCGTCAGTTGGGCGCCGATGAGATCGTTTGTCACGTTCTGGTCGATGTAGGCTTCGTTCCGTCCGCCGCTAGCGCCCCAGGCGCCGCTCCGAAGCGAACCGAACAAGAGGTCCTCCTCAAACCGCAACCATCGGGCGCCCAACCCCCAGTGTATATCCAAAGGAAACCGCGAATCCGACAGCCGTTCCAGCCGCAGGAAGTTCACCTCCACATTATGGAACTCATTTCGCCGCTGGAGGCGATGTTCGATGGCGCTGTCGAACAAGTCGGCGGCCATATTCCAATCCGCCGCCGAACGATAAAACCATACATATTCTAAATTGATCGGCGTACTGACGCCGTTGGGATGAGAAATTGCGGCGGTCCCCTCGAACGGGTCCAGGGTCCAGTAGGCCGCCTCGATGGCCCAACTGCTCGAGCAACCGAACCGTCGGCCAAATCGGACTTCGCCGCCAACCCGCCAGGCCAGCCCGATATCGTTGGTGTGCATCAGTTGGTTCGGGTTGTTATCGGTCTCGTAGCTGGTCCAGAACCGATTGGCTTGATCTCGGCCAACCACGAAGACCAACACCGTGGCATACCAGGGGCAATCGGCCATGGGAAACCCCCAGCACCCGCAAGACTCTCCCCCGCAGCCGCCGTCTATCGCCTTGGCCAATGGACTTTCTTCTGTCCCTACTCCGGTAAAAACGCGGTTTTCGTCTGTGTCGCGGAGCATCTGATCCACCAGATTGGCTGAGGCGTTCCCTCCTGATAGGGTGGTTTGGCCTGCATTTTTAGAGGGGGAGGTCGGAAGTCCAACTCCACCGGAAATCCCTGTATCCTGCCCCCTCCAACTCCCGTCCGGCGTGGGGAAGCCAGCACGATTAGAGAGCGGCCTCGGACCCTCCGGGTCCACATAGGGCAAAGAGGTTCTCGTTTCCGGCGTCTCCACCCCAGGAGGAGCTTCAATAGGAGCGGCCTCCGGCGGCGTCAAAGGAGCGGGAGCAGTCGCCCCATACGGCCCGGCTGCCTGGGCATACCGATAGGCGCCGATCGGCTGGCTCGGCCGGGAACTACCCAAGGGCGGCGCACCGTACGGCACAGGACTCGACGACGAATATCCAGACCGATTCGTCTGGGGAGGGTATCTTCCAGCAGGCGATTCCTGGGAACTTTGCCAGGAGCGGTTTTGGGGCGGCGTCCAGGCGTTCGGATATCCGTTCCAGGCCGGGGTTGCTGCTGGTTGCTCCATCGGCGGGAGCACCCGCCCTTGCAACGGGGCGGCGTCCGTCGGCGGAAAGGGGATCACTTCCGGTGCCCCATATAAGCCGCCTTGGCCCCAGGCTTCCGTTGCCCCGATGATCACCAGGACCCAGAAACCGGAGAGGATCCTTTTCATAGCCTAACTCCTTGGCGCCAAAGAATAGTTCTTCCCCACACAAAATCGTCTTGCCTGCCCGGAAGAATTCGCAGAATTCCTCCCATAGCAACGCCTCTTACCGATTCGGTCCGCTGTTCAATCGGCGTTATCGGCCGGCCTTTGTTAAACCGTTTGGGCCGCAGGCTCGGCAAAACCGGCATAACCGGCAAGGCCCCGGTCTCTATTGCCTCTCTGAGCAGATACGGGGTAAGAAGAAGCCATCCATCCGACCGGCTTGACGCCATCTGTCCAGACGGCGGTACCGGTTAGGACAAGGTGGGGCTTTGCACAGGGGCCGAGCGGAGCAATTCGTCGGCCAGGGCGCGGTAGTCGTCTGCTCCGGGAGATTGCGGAGCGTACCGGAAGATGGATTGGCCGAAACTGGGGGCTTCCGCCAGCCGAATGTTTCGCCGAATCCGGGTCTGGAAAATCCGCACTTCGGACCACGGGGAGGGTTTTTTCGGCCTGGAGGCAAAAAAGTCTTCCACGTCCTGAATCACTTCCTGCGCCAGCCGGGTGGCGGCGTCGTACATGCAAAAGACCACCCCGGTTACCCGCAGTAACGGGTTAAGCCGTTTGGCCACCAGCTCGATCGTCTCCAGCAGTTTCCCCAGCCCGTGGAGGGCCAAGAAATGCGGTTGTAACGGGATGAGCACTTCTCGGACGGCGGTCAGGGCGTTGAGCGTCAATACGCCCAACGACGGCGGACAATCGACCAATAGGTAATCCAAAGGGTGGTCGTCTTCTTGGAGTTTATCCCGGAGGATCATTTCCCGGCCCACCACGCCGGCCAGTTCCACCTCGGCGGCTGCCAGGTCCAAATCCGACGGGATCACCCAAAACCCTGCGGAGACCTCCTGCCGCACTTCCCGAAGCGGGCAATCCCCCACTAAGACATCATAGACCGAGGGCCGATCGCCCCTCGGCTCAATGCCCACGTGCAACGACGCATGGGCCTGGGGATCAAGATCGACCAGGCAGACCCTCTGGCCCGCCTCGGCCAAGGCCGCCCCGAGATTGACCGCGGTGGTCGTCTTGCCTACGCCGCCTTTTTGGTTCATTACCGCAATCGAACGCATCGACCCTGTTCCTTTTTCGCCTTTGTAGCCCGGTCTGTTCGACCGGCTGACAACCTCAAGCTCCTTTGAAGTCCTCATCCACCAAGGGGCTTTATTCCCCAAAAGACTGCTGCTGCGCAGTGGGCGTAATGGCCCCCTGAACCTAAAACGCCCATTATAAACCCTCGGATGGGGTCGGGGAGGGATTTTCTTGGGTTTTTTTGACGCCTTGATCTGGCCGGGAACGGACGGGGGGATTTCGGCGTCTTGTGGATAGATGTTTCTGGCCCTCCCCAGAGCTTTGCGGGGGTCTGATACTTGACGGACTGGCCAGGAAGATTAAATTCAAGTATGGATGCTTTGGTTGCGGGAATGGCGGAATTGGCAGACGCGCTAGGTTGAGGGCCTAGTGGGCACACAAACGCCCGTGCAGGTTCAAGTCCTGTTTCCCGCACTGGCGGCCCTCCAAGGGGGCGAATTTTTGGAAACCAAGCTCTCGTCACGCCCCAGGTGTCTTCTGGTTTTTCTGGGCTGCCCCGGTTTATGGGTGTTTCTGTTCCCCCTAAAAATGGGGTTTTCTTTCGCTCCGGATGCTCTCCGGGACTTGCTGAAAACGCCCAAGAGGAATGGGGATCGCTTTATCAGAACAAAACGGTAAGGCGGCCCGGGCAGCGGGGGCTGGGGGATGTCTGGTTTCGGCACGCAGGGCGGCGAAGTTGAGGGGGGGCTTCTGGGCCGAAGGATTTTTCCAGTTTTTTGGCGCTGGTAGCTCGGCAAAAGAGAATTCTGGAAGTACAATCACAGGAAAGTTGGGTATTCCCGTTTGAGGGCGCTGTGCGGCATGGCCTCTGCGAGTTCGGAGGGCCATCGACCAGGCGTCTCTGTTGGCAACATCCTGGGGTTGAAAGGGAGTTGGTGGTATGGTTGCAGGGAAAAAGCCTGCTGGAGGAGAGGGGAAAACTGTCCGAAAGGCCGAAGCGAAGTCGCCTGGCCGACCGGCGTCCAAGACGGCTGGGGAAATCCTCCAATCCAATCCGGACCTGAAGTCGGCCATTACCCAGATCGAAAAACAATATGGGGAAGGGGCGATCATGCCCTTGGGCAGTCATCCGTGGGGCCAGATCGAAGGGATTCCCACCGGGAGTTTGTCGTTGGACTTGGCTCTAGGCGGGCAGGGAATTCCGCGTGGTCGGGTCGTGGAAATTTTTGGGCCGGAATCCAGCGGCAAGACGACGCTGGCCTTGCACGTGATTGCCCAGGCGCAGAAGAACGGGGGCATTGCCGCCTTTATCGACGCCGAACATGCGCTGGACCCCACGTGGGCCAAAAAACTGGGCGTCCAGTTGGAGACCCTCTTGGTCAGTCAACCTTCCAGCGGTGAAGAGGCCATGCACATTGCCGAAATGCTTATCCGTTCTAATGCGGTGGATGTGATCGTTGTGGACTCGGTGGCCGCCCTGACGCCGCAAAAAGAACTCGAAGGCGACATTGGCGATTCGCATGTGGGCTTGCAAGCCCGGCTGATGAGTCAAGCGTTGCGAAAACTGACCGGCGCCATTTCCAAGAGCAAGACCGCCGTCATTTTTATCAACCAGATTCGGGAGAAGATTGGGGT
>JAKPGL010000209.1 GCA_029550925.1 Planctomycetota bacterium | reverse complement strand
TGCCTTATCTTATAGGAGTTCAACGATGGATAAATGTGATCCAGTTAGTATTGCAGCATTTGTTTGTTCCGTAGGCGCATTTGGTCTTCTTATTACGGCTTTTTGTTCAGGAAGTATTACTGCGTATGCGTTATATGCACTTGCATGTTTTCTAATTACTTTAATATTGGCTTGTGCTGATTAATTGTAACTTATTACTAGGCAAAAGGATGGAGCCTTTTGCCTAATTTTATTGTTTTCTGGGTGTATTTAATATAAAATATTGTTATAGCTGGTAAATATAAGCATTGCCTATTATATCCTAGTTGGGCAGACATCGCTCCGAAATGAGCACGCCACAGAAACCCATACTCGGATGGAGTCTCATTGGAGTCGGCATTTGTATTGCCATCTTTAGCCAGAAGATCGTCTTTCCCGGACTGGAGTCGTTGGTGGGTATCGAGACTATCGTCGGCAAACAGAACGTCGTGTATCTGCCGGACGGCGGGTACGTCTACACCAACCCAGGGGCGATGGTCCGATGGATAGCCTTAGTTGCGGGGGTAGGTGTTCTGCTGGCCGGCATCGGAGGCGCTCTGGTGTTCGGATCGCGCCGCGTGAGGACGCCATGAGCATTCCATCGCCCAACAACTGCGTGCAGGCGACGCCGGATTTCGCCTTGCTGTTTATCGTTGCTCAGGTGTCCGGCGCGCCTGACGCAAAACGTTGGGGCAGATAAGAAAGGAGACACACAATGGGCAAACATCGAAAGAGTAGCGGCCTTTTTGAGACGATAGTCAAAAGCGCGTTTGGTATTGGAACAACTGTTCATCGCACAACGGACTGGCTCGGACGTCCGAAAACGATTGTCAAACACCACGATTCCGGCAAGACCAAGGAGTACACGCACGGGACCGACTTCTTCGGTGATAAGACGCGCGTTCGCGTGAAAAACGGAAGCGGGCACGTGACTCAGCAGGGGCATATCAAGAAGAACTTCTGGGGCAATAAGTATGAGACCCTCGAACACACCGATGGCAGCGGACGGTCCTCAAAGCGCAAGTTCAATGTAGGCATCTTCGTCCCCAAGGATAAGTTGACAACTTACGACGCGCAGGGCCGAGAAACCGGCTATGGCGAGGGCAAACACGGTGTGTTTACAGGCATATATCGGTCTCACTACGATGGACAATGCTGGACCTGCAACGGCACAGGCACATTCCAGAAGACCGGCAAACCTTGCAGGAAGTGTGGCGGGACAGGCGTATATAGGAAACCGTAACGAAAGGCAGGTGGCCATGCAGACGACAGACCATGACCTTCTCTTGAAGAGACTCGTCCGAGATCTTCAGCTTCTGGGCGCAAAGAGCATAAGGGCAGATATCGAAGGGTTTCAGAAACCAACCAAAATAGTATGGACGAGAACACAGGAGGGGCACATTCCCGACGCTTCCGCAACGGTCAATGGTAGCAAGACGATCTTCGAGGTTGAGACATGCGATACATTGTTTTCGGATCACACGGAGAGCCAACTCAAACTCTTCGGCGCCTACTCGAAACAGCAGGGAGTATCTTGCTTCATTGTTGTGCCGGCAGCTTGTCACATCCTCGCGTGTCTACAAGTGTGGAAACTCAAGGTCGCAATTCAAGTGGTCTCATATTGAAGCCCCAACAAGCGGCGGCACACGTACGCGAGGCCCGCGGCGGGCCTCGCGCCGGTGCGCCGTAACGTTAGGACGCCGTCTATCCACCATACCCATTACTCGCGTTGCATTCCCCTAGGCCGAGAAGAGGCCATTGAAACTTTCTTTGGAAGGAAGAATTTAGAAAGCCTCCTCCTGTAGCTCTCCTCTTCCTTTTCTCGCGTTGCATAGGGCAAGAAGTGGCCGGCTAACACAAAGCGCTCTGTCGGCCGACGTTCTGCTTGCCTGCCCCACAATCCGCCAAATGGCCCATAGAGTTCCCCCTCTAAGATAGAGGTGCTCCCGGCGGATCCAGAGGCACCCGGTTTTGAGAAAAAACTTAAAAAAACCGGACGCACTGTGTTACAGAAGCCGAGGGGTTGGCCGTAAAAGAAATAAAGGGGGCAAAAAAGCTGGCGCCGGGGTAAAGCTCCGGAGCCACCACCCATCCTCGGCCTGGTTGGCTTTCGGGGTGAACCATTGGGCTTCAGGAACGGCCGGGACCATAACAGTCGGGGCCATACTCATGCCCAGGCCCGTTCCCATGCCAACCACCTGCAGGAGACCGAAAGATGGAATGGGTCATTTTGCTGTTGATCGCGGCTTGGATTTGGAGTGCCGCCTACCAGGCGGGCAAACGGGAAGGCTCTCGGAAGGGGTACGGTGTAGGCTTCGAGCATGGCAAACGGGCCGGCTGCCTAGTGATGTTGGCCCTGGCCGGCACCCTGCTGGCCTTGGCCAGCGCCGTACTCGCCCGATGGTAAACGGGCCGTTGGCTTCCCAGCGGCGTACAACCCTGCCTGGGCAGGAATCCCATTGGGATGTAAGAGACTGCCCATCCAGGAAACCTGCCCATCCAGGAAACCTGCTGCCCCTGCAGGCAACCCACCCGCCTATGGCGGAAAACCAACTCCTGAGCAGAGGAACACCAACTGCGGGAAAAACCACAGGGAACCAGAAAACCGAGTGTGCCTGGCGAAAAAGCATCTGGCCATACCGAAAAATCAATCCCAATCGGAAAAACCAGTTACAAACTGAGGCGCTGTCCCGTAAAAGAATAAAGAAAACACCGAAGAAAACCTAAATCTTCCGGGCCACATGGAAAAGGTACTTCCTGCAAGAAGAAGGGGAAATCCTATGGCACAGTTTCTCCGCGAGATCATCGAGATCTGGGAGGTCGTGGCTGAGAGGAGCACACTCATGATCCAAAAGGTGCCTGGTGTGTTGGTGCGGATGGGTTTGGCGGTGGTGTTGGTGTGGAGCGGTATGGGTGCCGGTTCTGCCAAGGGACAGGCAACTGCCACTTTGGAAGCCACCAGGGCCATACCGGAAGGGGCGGCAGGCTACGCCGGACCCCAGCAGTGGGAGATTCCCGGGCTACGGAAATCGGGGATTTCTCCCGAACAGGCCGATTGGCTGAAAGCTACGCCGGAACAGCGCATTCCAATAGCAGAACACCTGGGGGAACAAGGCGCCCGGCAATATGCCCAAAGCCAGGGCTGGCAGCCGATTTACCAGGGCCAGGACCGGCAAATACGCCAAGGGCTGGATCTGGTGTATCAGGATCCCGCCACCGGGAAGATCATTGTGATCGAGGCGAAAGGGGGGACCTCGCCGCTCGGTCGAGGCTACGGCTATGAGCAAGGCACGTCGGAATGGTCGGTCAAGTCAGCCGAAAACGTCCTCCACCATAAGGGTGCCTCGCCCGCAGAACGAGAAGCAGCCAAAAAGGTCATCGAAGCAGCCCAGCAAGGAAACCTGGAAGTCCAGGTGGTTCGCACCACGCATGTGTACGGTAAACCCACCGGCACCCTTGTCGAACAGGTCCAGCCATGCACACCAAAAGCTATGGAGTTAGCCGAAGAGGTGGCCAAACGATATGGGCTTAACGGTGCTGGGGGTGGAGTCGTGGGGCACTCCGGCAGCGGGGGCACTGTGTCCGGCAATGGCCGGTACCAATCGCCGGGGGCGGTCGACCATGCTGTTGAGAGCGAGATCCATTCGAGCAATGCGGTGGCGGGTGGAGTGAAACCGGCCAGCCGACAGATCCAAAAAGCCACCCAACAGGTGGAAAAAGGCGTTCAGGCAAGCGAACGAGCCGCCGCCCAGGCGGCTAAGAACCTAGGCCGAACAGGGGCCACCGTAGCCGAAGGGGTCCCTCGCCAAGCCGGACGCATAGCTTCCGCCTCTGGGAAGGCAGCCGGTTCTACTCTAGCAACCGCAGGAAAGGTAGCTGGCGGGGCGGCCGTGGCTATCGATGCGGGCTTCCGCGTGTATGACGCCTACCAGGTCGAACAGGAGTATCACCAAGGGCAAATCACCCAACAGCAGCGGACCAAGGCCCATGTGAAAAACGTAGCCACGGCAGCCGGTGGATACGCCGGGGGCGGAGTGGGTGCTTGGGGAGGCGCTACGGCCGGAGCGGCCATGGGAACGGCCATCTGCCCCGGCATCGGCACAGCCATCGGCGGCGCAATTGGCGGTATTGCCGGCGCGATTGGCGGGTACTGGGCCGGAGAAAAAGCCGCTGATATGGCGGTCGATTCTGCAATGGGGCCATAAACCTGCCCCGACCAGACGCACAACCGGCGGCATGCTGGCTAATAACTGGAGTTTTGCAAAATGGGTTGCTTCCGGGGGTAGTACACGGAAGACTTCCCTCAAAAATTCTAAGATTTTGGGGTTCACTTGTGTACAAGATCGGTCGAAACCGCCCATTTGCAAAACTCCAGGAATAAGATGGCCAGGGGATCGCCCAATGGAGGCCATCAACCCTCATCCCCCCTGCCAGCCGGGAGATACACTGAGAATCCCTGGCACAATCGGTTCCTTCCGGAAGGTACGACAAGTCATCAAAGCCTGGCCCGATACCGTTCCGGTTCGGGATAGGTCCAAGTAAAAGACTGGAGTTTTGCAAAATGGGCTTGTTCAGGTGCTTTTGCACTGAACAGCCCTCTCAAAAATCCCGAGATTTTTGAGGATCGGTAGCGTACAAGATGGGTCGAAATCTCATGTAAAACTTCAGTAAAAGAAAGGCCCGGGGCAAGGTCTAAGCGAGAGGCCTTGCTGCCGGGCCTGCCTATTTTATCCCTTTTCAAACGAGAGGAGATGCCATGGGTCGTGAAATCGGGGGCTGCTGATTGTGTCTTTCCTATTTTGCCCCTTTTTTCCTAAAAGGAGACTCCCCTGCTTCTGCTCCCCGTAAAGCTCCTGACCCAATAAAAATAAGAGCCTCTACAAAATGCCCCTTCTGAGAAACTTTTCGGTGAGAAGTCCTTATCGGCTTTGGAGGGCGGCATGGTGTGAGCGGTTCTATTGCTCTTTAAATAACGAATAAAACGAACTCCGACCCGAACCTCCCAAAATTTCGGTAGTTGGGGTCTGGAAAAGTTTGATTAGTAATTCAAACATCTAAAAGTGGTCCTTTCTGGATTGCTGCTTTTGTGGGCATGACAATCCCAGCTCATCCAGACAAAATGAGGAAGTTTATTCACTTCAGGCAGCCAATCCCCACAGGAAACCTCGGTGCTAGACAAAGAGTGAGCAAAGTGGTACTATCTAGAGGGTGCTCCGGGGTACTCCCTAGACAGTGGGCTGGGGAGGTAACAGCAACTTAGTGGACCAGAAGGAGGATGTAGCGGTGGCAGAAGGTTCCTCTCTAGATTCTCAGGAGTTGTGTGCCGATGCGCCTAGCCTGGTGGAAAAGGTGCTCTTAGCACAAGAGCCGGAACGAAGTGATGCATGGAAGGAATTGCTGGAGCGATGCATCAAACCGATCGCCCAAGTAATAGCTCCAAGAATCCGGCTCCGTGGTCGTCTTCTTGCGGATTTTCAAGATGGATATGCGGGAAAGATCTATGAGAGCTTGCGCCAGTTCGATCCTCAGAAAGGGAAGTTTTCGACGTGGTGCTATACAGTAATTCATCGATGGGGGGTGGATCTTGGCCGAAGAGAGAAGGTCCGACGCACGCGGGAAATCCTGGAGACGGAGTTGATTTCTCCGCAAGAATCTATTGAAACAAGTGACCGAAATCTATTGGAAAGCTACTTGGGACTGGCGGCACGAGATTCCCGAGCCTTGGAACCTTGGGAAATTGTGGTGGCTCGAGAGCCGCTTAGCCCCAGGCAAATTCAGCTGCTAGAAAGTTTGCCGCCGCTACGAAGAGTGATTATTTGTGCAGTAGCAGATTGGCCAGGAAAGATTCCTCCGGCGATCTGGCAACAATGGGTGCAAAAGGCGAAGCTGGACAAGCCCTTTCCTCCGTCGGAACTGGCGGATTATGACGATCCCTTCGATAGGCTCCGATTTGTAGCCGAGTATTTAGGTATCCAGTACTCGACACTTCGACAGCATTGGTATCGGGCCTTGGAGGTGCTTCGGGAAGTTTTTCGTTTGGAGGAGAGCGAATGAAGATGGGCGCGGAAGGAATTTTAGCGGTGTGGGAAGGCCTGCCGGATCCTACCCATCCAGCCGCCCCTGCAGGCCAAACCATCCAAATCACTCTGCCAGAATCCAGTTGGACTCATATCCTGGACAAACATATCCGGAACCAGGGGGAACCATGGGAGGATATTCTTGGTCAGCCGCTCCGAGCTCTCCTTTGTCAAATGCCGATCGCCAGCATCCAGGGAACCACGGAAGAACAGAAAGCGTTGGCTGCTTTAGAAAAAGAGATTCGGCAGAGTATGAGTCGTCCGCTGGTATTTTTGTATTGGGTACGTGGAATAACGGCGGAGCAAACCCCGGGGGCGATTCAATACCGAGTTTGGGGGATGGTACTTCCGAGCGGGGCAACTGCCTATGCCCACCAAAGGGGAGCCGATATCCTGTTAATGACCTGTTACTTTCCAAAGCCCTCGAACGTAGAACCTAATAGACAGAAGCGATGGAAGAAAACCTTAAAAACGCTTCTATGGCGTTATTGCCGAGTAAGCCCGGATCGAAAGAGCCTCTGTTACCCGCCGGAGACGCATGCCGTGCTGGCCCGGCCCACAGAAGAAGAGCCGCATTATCGGTGTGGGTTTCGGTTTGTGACCTGGCAGATGTGGGGATTTTTATCTGGCGAGCCGGGCAGCCCCTGGCGAGGGCGATTGGACGACTGGGATGCTGCCGGTCCGCCTCCAACCAAAACCCCAAGACGTCATCGCCTTCGTCCCAGAACAACCAAGAGAGAAAGGGAATGAAAATTGCAATATATATTCATCAATCGCCAATCGACGCGTGATTCCTTAAGTTGATATTTTGTTCACTATTTCTATCGAAGGATGCATTGCCATGACCGCTGTGGAACGACCCAATTGGCCTGGAAACAACGATCCGATGGACTGGCTCGACGATCTCCAAAAGGCCTTGGAAGCCCCCGGCTTGGAGGAGTTCGAGCGGCCAGGACCGGTCTCGGAGGAGGCCAAAAAAGCGGCCTACGAAGTAGCCGCGGCTTTGGGGCGATGCCGGGTCTTCGGTATCGCAGTGCCCGAAGATCTGGAGGGAGTGCTTCCACCGGCGGAGGCCACGGCGGCGGCCGAAATCGCTGCTCAATATGTCCAGCAATGGACCGAAGATGCGCGAACACTCTGCCGACGTTGGGACGAAGCCGACCCAATCGTGGGCCAGGCGTTGTGCTGTGAGATGTTAGAGGCCTGCATGGAGTCGTATTTCGTTATGGAGGCCGTTAGCGAAGCCCTGGAAGCTGCCTGGAGGGAAGGCGAAACGGCAAATGAGCTTTTCCAGGCAGTTCGTGCCTTGGGGGTGGCGATAGATGATTTTGATAAAGCCCTACAGGAGCGCGATACCCTGTCGCTGTTGTCGACGGTGGTAGAGTTGCCGCTACTGGAAAACTGGCGGAGCCAGCTTGCTGGGGTGCACAAGGAGTGCCCGCCGTGGTGGCTGGATGGCACGCTGGAAGCAGTGGATCAGGAAATCACAGAGATCTGTCGGCGCACGTTGCCAGCGGGCCAGACTTGGCGGCGGTTGGTAGCCGGGGCGGCGGGACCTACTGCCCAACCGGCCGCTCCGCCCACCCGGCCAGAAATCGGCCTCCCCGAGGAAACCGAAATGCCCAGACCGATAACCCGCCCCCGAAGACCCTATCGGTACGTAGCCGCCGAGATTTTCCAAATCCAGCCCTTTTATGCGGCGGCGGCCGACACGCCCATCAAGCTACCGCCTATCAAAACTTTCCTTCAGTGGCGTTCGCCCGATGGCCGATTCCAGGCCCGTTTGGAGATTCCTTCCGAGACCAGCCCGGAGGCCATGTTGGTCATGGAGTTTTTAACCCCGCAGGAAGAATTGGCATCCGAGTTGGGGGGCCAGCCCGTCTGGCTTGGCGGAGTAGAAGCCTATATTGAGCCGGCCGGAGTAGCCCGGTTTCCGCTTCAACGCCTCAAAGAGCAGCTTGGCAAGCCGGAAGCCGAACTCATTCTCCAGGTAGGCCCCGATCGAACCGAATGGCCTGCAGCGGAGCAGACCTAATCCTGGGCTTGCGGCTGCCGTCAGGCCTAGGCTATCCCATCATTTCTGCTAATCGGCGACGAGATGGGGGTGCTTAGATCATCGCCCTGGCCCAAGCTATAGGATAGGTTCACTGGGTCTGATGTTGGAGAGAAGTACCATCCTCCAAAAGTGATGAAAAGTTCGGGAATATTTTAGCCGAAGGCAGTCCTTGTTACCGCTGCGCAAGCAGGAATCCAGGTCTTTCAAGAGTTTTTGTTTTCCTGGATTCCCGCTGGAGCGGGAATGACAATCCAGGGTAAATTCCGGCTTCGTAACATTTCAGCGGAATGGAGTGATCTTTCTTGTCATCCTCGCGAACGCGGGGATCCAGGTTTCTATGAGATGACTACTTTAGGATTCCTACCAAGGGAGCCTCGCAGGACGCCTGGATTCCCGCTGGAGCGGGAATGACAACGTTGGGCCAATATCGCTCTAAAAAATCAGCCTCCTCTGCATTCGGCTAAAATGTTACCCGGCTTCAAATAACCGCCTTTGCATTCGGCGGAAATGTTACAAAGTTTCCTATTCCTGCCTGCTCAGTGATTCCGCTCTTGCGATTCCGAGGATTTCAGAAGGACTGTGCGTGATGGTGCAGCAAGTAACCGAGGCGTGGTTGACAGAGGTTTGTGGCGGCCGGGTGGAAGAACTTTCGGGACCCAAAGCCTACCGGGTAGCTGCACAAATGGGGTTATTAGCCCCCTGGTGGCTCCGGGAGGAGGTGATCCAGAAGGCCCGCACCTATGCATTCCAACTGCATGGAGAAACAGAGGAGACCAGAAAGCGGTTCGACTTCTGGCAACCTGTCCGACGGGTGCCGGAGGAGAGTGGCTGTTGTTGGTTGCTGTTGGTCAATCGTCGGCCTGAGCAGTTGGGTTTGCTGCGACCGGCGTTTGTATTGCCGGTCCGTTGGGTGAAAGACCTGCCTCATCATTCCCATTTGCCGGAAGGTTTGTGCCGCCTGGCTGACCAAGTGCTGACGCAGCTTTCTACGGAAAAACAGATCGATCCGAATACCCGATGGGGGCTTCAGCCGTGCTGGGAGTGGTGGTTGGCTTGCCATGATTTAAGCTGCTTAGAATGGCAACGATGGGAATCGGTCTGGGTGGCGTTGTCGGGAGGTTTACTTTTAACCTATTGGGAGGGCCGACCGAATCCCACTGTTTGGGCCACCGGAGCGTATCAGCCTGGACAGGGCATCAGCCGGGTCGAAGGCGTTGGTCCCAAGGCATGGGCTGCCTGGCAAATGGGCGCCAAAGTGCTGTTTGTGCCGAAGGGGCAAGAAGAGGAAGTTCGGCAGTTCCTGGACCAACAAGGAGTGGACACCGATTTGGAAGTGCTCCCCTTTCCGGCCGGTCCCGTCGAATTACGCAAGTGTCTGGCCCCGTACCTGGCCCGCCTGGAAGTGCCTCCCGGCCCCGATGCCCCTCCCGACCGCCAAACAGCTTATTTCCTCCGCATTCCCGACGACGCCAAAGCACGTCAATATTATGCGGGCCACATTTTGCCAAAGGTGCGAGACCGGTGGGTGCAAAATTTAAAATTATCCTCTCTGGGAGCTACTCACTTAGTTACCATCGTAAGCAAGGGATTCGATCTGACGGCTTTAGCAGTGGGAGTATTCCAACCGGAGCAGTGTTTGGTTTTATTCAACCAAGAAATGGCCCAGGAAGCCCAGAGCCTTCCTGCTCGCCTCCGGGCAATAGCCCCACAATGTCATTTCGTACCGCGTGAATTTTTTGGCGCCAGCCGGGAAGACCTTTTCCAAGAATTTCAGAAAGCAATCCAAGATTTTTTAGCTGGCTTGCCGCCCGAACGCCTCCTGGTGGACCTTACGCCTGGTCAACGGATCATGAATTTGGCTTTATACGATGCGGTTCCCGAAGGCAGTTTTGTGATCCACTGTCAAACCGAAATGGATCGGCAGACTCGTCGGCCCAAGCCATTTACCGAAATCTTCGAGCTTTGGCAGATCCAGGGCCAAAGAAAATGGCGTAATCCGGTCATTTAGGCCATGCACCGAGGACGGTCCGCTGATGGAACTTGTGGTTCAGACGCAATTTTTGCGGATGGAGTTTGCTGATCGGGGGGAACTTGTGCCGTGGTTAGGCCCGGCCATTCGCGGCCTGCTGGCCATGCATCTCAAACGAGCCGAATGCCGATGGTCGGTCCAAGAGCAAGACCAGCAGTGGCGATTTTGTCGAGGATGTCCCCATCAGTCCGGTTGTGTTTATGGGATCACCTTTGAGCCGGATCCGCCGCCGGATTGGCCGCTTTTCAAGGGGCAGGCCGAGGGCCAGCGGGCTATCTCCCTGGCACCGTTCTTCCCGGTAGGCCAATGGGCCAATCCGGGCGATGCAGTTCAGGTCCGGATCACCCTAATCGGGCAACATGCAGTCTCCGTCGGTCCCCAGATCCTCCGGCGGATTACCGACGGCACTACATTTCGCCTAGGCAGCAGGCGGATTCGGGTTCGCTTTACGCCGATGGAAGCGGGAGCCGATTGGCCGGCCGGGCTACATCGACTTTCGCATACCGATCTGGGCGGCCCACCACAGGAAGGCCGAATCCCTTGGCTTCGTTTGGAATTGATCAGCCCGCTGTTTCTGGAAGAAGGCGCCGGGAACGGACCAAGCCAATTGGTTCGGGAGCCGACATTTGGACAGTTGTTCCGTGCTTGTTTGCGCACCGTAGGCCGAGCCTTCGCCCAGTTTGCCAGCCCAACTGCCGACCGCCCTGGCCGTTTAGAAAACGACATCCCTTTTGAAACCCTCAAACAATGGGCCGAATCGGTCCAAACCCAGTCGGCCTTTTGGCGCCGGTTTCAGCAGCCGCATCTGAGCCGACGCCACCAGCAACGATACCCCCTCCGCGGCATTGTGGGCGGAGCAGTATTTCGGGACGTCCCGGCTGCCTTGCTGCCCTGGCTTGTTTGGGGAGGCCGTCTCGGCGTGGGCCAATACCGTGTGGCCGGCGCCGGCACCTGGCGAATCCTGTTGTACTAACTGGAGTTTTGCAAATTGCGTAACATTTTAGCCGAATGCAGTTGATCTTGGCAGGGAACGGGAATTGGGGTATGACAGGAACAGTTGCGGATAAGCGAAGGAGTTCCTGTGAAACCATTTACCGACATTGTTTTGGGTGGGGATTTGACCGAGGCGCAGGCCTACGAAATGGTGCGGCGTGGGCCGGAGGCGGCGGTGTTTGCGTTGTTGCAACTGGCCAAGCGGGTGGCCGAGTTGGAACGGCAATTGGGGAACTCGTCGCCCACGGCGTCCTCGGGCATGAAGCCGTCTGACGAAAAACCGCCGGTGCAGGGAGGTTCTAAGCCGCCAGGCTGAAACAAAGGACATCACCGGCCGAACTGGCCGGAGTTTGCTAAAAAGCCCAAGCGATTGAGCTCCGACTGCCGGATTTCCTGCTGGTCGGTTTGGCCCAGGGCCGGAGTTTGCTAAAAAGGCCAAACGATGGATCCACCACTCCATTCGGCTGAGCCAGCGCGGGGATCTTACCGCCGAGGAGTTTGCTTCGCGTCGCTTGAGGCTCCGGGGTCGGTTGGAGGCGTTGATCGAGGCGCCGTGGGAAGACAGCCAGGCGAAGCGTCTGATCAAACGCCTGCGGCGGCATCAAGACCAGTTGTTTA
>JAKPGL010000172.1 GCA_029550925.1 Planctomycetota bacterium | reverse complement strand
CAGATCGCCGCCTGCCGACGCCGATTGCAAACCGCTCTGGGACTGGAGTCCCTGGACCCCAAACAATCGTTGCAAGAGCTGCTCGCATTGGCCAAAAAACAGATGGATGAAGTAAAGGCTCAGGCCAACGAGCGCCGCAGGCTAGAGACCGAATTGGAGCATCTCCGCAGCCAACGGCAAGAGGCCGAACAGCACTCTGCCGAGACCAGCCATCGGCTCCAGCAGTGGACCGCCGATTGGCAAGAGGCGATCCGCTCCCTCGACGCCGCTCCGGACGCCTTGCCGAAAAAGGTGCAACAGCAGTTGGACCAGTTGGATGAAATCCGTTCTCTGCTAGAAAAGGCCGAGGGCTTCGAGGAACGAATTGCCGGTATCGACCGGGATACGGAGGAATTTTTATGTCGGCTCAACCAGGTACGGTCCCGGCTCAGTCCCGGTTGTCCTCCGTCCACCTTACAGACTATGCAAGCCGATCTGGATGGGCTAGACGCCCGGCTCAATGCCGCCCAAGGGGCGGAAGATCGTCGCCAGGCGATCCAAAAGGACCTTGATCGCCTGCGCAAGGAGCTGTTGGCACACGCCGGCGGCAAATCGTTGGACGAATTCTGCGACGAAGTTCTTCAACAGGCGGACCGGTTTGCGACTTGTTTGGAGGAACTTCGGCAAAAACAAGACCAGTTGGACGCGCAGATCGCCCAATCTAGCGAAAAGGCCGGTCGGGCTGCACACCAACTGGAAACATGGCAGCAGGCCGGCGATGCGGCGGCCCAGCATCGGCAGGATCGCATGGCGATGATCGCCCAATTGCGAGACCACCTGATCGAATATGCGGTCTGTTACGTCGCGAAAAAGGTCTTGGACCAGGCGGTGGAAAATTTCCGCCAACGGCATGAGCAGACCATGTTCAGCCGAGCCGGAGAGTATTTTCGGCTTCTTACCTGCGGCGCGTTCGAGAAACTGGACATTGACGAAGACGGCAATGGGCAATCCGTGCTCAAGGCGGTTCGGATCAATCCGGCCATCCCGGACCAAGAAGAGTGGGTGGACGTGGAGGGCCTTTCCGACGGGGCGCGGGACCAATTGTTTCTCGCCCTTCGTCTGGCGGGCATCGAGGAACATTGCCAGCGCGGCGAACCCATGCCCGTGATTATCGACGATGCCTTGATCAATTTCGACGATCAGCGCGCCGCCGCCGCCCTGGAGGCCCTGGCGGAACTCAGCAGAAAAACACAGATCCTTCTGTTCACCCACCATGAACACCTCGCGGCGCTGGCCCGCCGCCATCTGTCAGGCGAGGTGCTTTTCTGCTATGCGTTCTGAGAGGGCGATCTCTCCTGGGACGCCGCCGAAGAGAGAGCTGTTCGCCTGTTACTCCAATTCGGCCGGTACGTTGCCGTAGGTCCATCCGGCGCCCCGAAACGGCGGATGCGGCGGCCGGGTGGGGATGGGACCGGGCTTCATTTTGCGGGCCAGTTCTAAACCGGCCTCGGCCATTTTTCGGCCTGCCGTTGGTTCCAGGTTGCTGTACGCAGTGAGCCGGGTCTCATAACCGCCGCCGGTGGGCGAAAGGGCCTCTTCCGTCGGTACATAGCCCACGCAACCGTTGGCCAGCATCACCGGAAAAGTGATCGGGAACGGACTGGCCGCCTTAATGTCCAACCCGAATTGGCAAAAATACTCCGCTGGCGTACTGATCAGGACTACCGGTCCGACCTGGATCGCCTGCACCTCCGCCTTGACGGTCGGTTCCTTGGCCAACTTGGCGTCCAAAAGCACGATCTCCTTGGCAAAGACCCATTCGGTGTGGTCCACCTGTTTCGGGTCTTTTTGGACGATCTCCAGGGCGGCTTTGACTCGTTCGGGCCGAGGAACACGCCGTTTGAACTCCAACACCGTATTGGCATAGTCCAGGGGGACCTCCGCGCCCGGCTCGGCCGTTACCAGCACCTTGACCGCCTCGGCCCCCACTCGGCCGCCCACCATGCGTGCCCACTGTTCCGGCTTTGGGTGGACATAGGGGCTGAGGTTATCCACCTGCGTTACATCTCCGCCAGCGCCCGGCATGAACACGACCACCACCTCCTGGCCAAACATCCCCCGAATCGCCATTTCCAAATAATAAATGTAATTGGCCGAGATGCCGCCCGGATTGGTCGTAGCATGGCAGGCGAAATTCACGATGCAGCCCAGGAGTTTGCCCTGTTTGTCCCATGCGCCGATAACGCCCACTTCCGGATCGGTCGGCCCGGCCGGACACAAAATGTCCGGATTGCCCTGGCCCGGATGGGTATGCGTCCGACCGTTTTTCATCCGGAACCGGCGGTTGAAGGCCGTCTGGTTTTCAAACCCTCGGCCAAAACTGCACTGGACCTCCACTTTGCCCGCATCCGCCGCACAGACGGCATCGACAATCGCCTGTTCCACCTTGGCCAGATACTTTGGATCGGCCCCGGAGGAAAGTTCATAGGCCAACTTTTTGACCAGGTCCGAAGCGTGGTCATATTCGCCCGGCAGCACCATGCCGGTCGGACCAGAAGAATGCGAATGGCTGGCGGCAATCATGACCGCTTCCGGCGGGATGCCGCAGCGCTGTTGGATACCCTTTCGAGCGGCCACCACCGACGGCTCCCGAAGGAACCCAGCATCCAGACCTACCAGGGCCACGCGTTTTTTGCCGTCGTCAAAGACGGCCGCCCGTACTTTGCACGGGTCATGCAGCGTCTTGTGATAGGCCTTCATGTAGCCGCCCGGCTGCTCCATGCCGAGTTCGGGCGTGATGTCCCGCTCGGCAAACCCGGCCCGGAAGACCGGCCCTGGGGCCGCAGCAGGCGCGGCTTCCGCCGCCCAAACCAAGTCCAGCCCAATCAGCCAACCGGCCAACACACTGCCCGCCAACATTCCCCTGCCCATGAGACCCTTCCACCACAGCGCCCAATTCGTTCTCTTGCTCATCGTACGTCCTCCTTCAGGAGATCCAAGATACACAGTCTGCCAGCCTGGTACGCGTCTCTGTATTGTAAACCTTCGGGTTGGCGCTTTCTACAGATTTTTGCCCAAGACGAAATAGGTTGGGCGGCAACGCCGTCTCAGAGGGGGGCGCTCGATTCGCCTCGGCTGGCAGACGCGGAGCGACAAATGGAAAAGTTAGCAAGACGAAGCGGCAGAGTCGGCCTCTTTCTCCCCGCCCGGCGTTTTGTCCGAACTTGAAGCAGAGAACGGCTCCGCGGAGTGGGCCGATTCAGAAGCGTCCGAAGCCAAAGAAACCGAGGAATCCGAAGACAAAGGAATATCCAGGTTCCGTTGCCGACGCCGAACCGCTTCGCGCAGGATATATTCCATCTGGCTGTTGACGCTCCGCATCTCCTGCTGCGCCCAGGCTTCCAGCGCCGCATAAAGCTCCGGACTCAGTCGAAGTAAAAATGTCTTCCGTTTGGTCATACCGAAAGCGATTCGTCGGAGATGTCAGATGAACACCCTAGGGCACAAGGGGGTTGGAGGAATTACGCAGGGAGACAGAACAAATGTTAGGTATAGAGCGTGCCGGCGTTGATGACCGGCTGGGTTTCCTGTTCGCCGCACAAGACGACTAACAGATTGCTGACCATGGCGGCTTTTCGTTCCTCGTCCAGTTCCAGGACTTTGTTTTCCATCAGTTCCTGCAGGGCCATGTGGACCATGCTGACGGCGCCGTGAACGATTTTCTGGCGGGCGTCGATGATGGCCTCGGCCTGCTGGCGTCGCAGCATCGCGCCGGCAATTTCCGGCGCATAGGCCAGGTGCGTAAGCCTTGCCTCTTCCACCCGCACACCCGCCTTGCCCACCCGTTCCTGCAACTCCTGCTGCAAGACATGGGAGACCTCTTCCACATCGCTCCGCAGGGCTATGGAGTTTTCCTCAGGATGATCGTAGGGATATCGGCTGGCCAGGCGTCGAATGGCCGACTCGCTCTGCACCGCCACGAAGTTCTCATAGTTTTCCACGTCAAACACCGCCTGGGCCGTGTCCTCCACATGCCAGACCACCACGGCGGCAATTTCAATGGGATTGCCCCGCTTGTCGTTCACCTTGAGCCGATCGGTATTGAAGTTCCTGGTCCGAAGGGAAATACGCAATTTGCTGTTGAGCGGATTGGTCCAGTGCCAGCCGCTCTCACGCACCGTGCCCTGATACGCCCCAAACAGGACCAACACCCGGGCTTCATTGGGTTGCAGCGTGAAAAAGCCAAAACACATAAAAAGCCCCAACCCAAAGATCAATAGGCTGCCCACCAAAAGCCAAAAATTGGGTAGCCGATGGCCCTGCTCGGCAGCTACGGCGTCGAAAATGAACCAAATAAACAGGCCCACGCTGACGGCGAAAATGAGGATCGTTATCAGCAGGACAAACCAGCCATTGAGCACCGAAATCGTCTTTTCTCGGCTCATAAAAGGGTCCTCCTCCAGGAAGCGTTAAGGAAACGTTTGCTATCAGAATGATATCGTCTTGATAGCCTGCTGTCAAGAAAAATCCTTAAATGGGTACTTTTTAACTCTTGTGAGGGGTATTGTTGTGCCCTGAAAGTACGAAATGAGACGAACCCTTTGTAACACCGTCTGTTAGACGGTAGGTAAGACAGTAAGCCAAACGGCTCAGGCTGCTACGTAACGTCGGCTGTTCGTCGGCGATTGTCTCAGGCTGGACAGCCTAAGCTACGCTCAGGGTGGACATGAGTTACGAAAGGTAAGTAACACGGTCTGTCAGACGGCAACCCAAAACCAGTCTAACCGATTGGGCTACGACTCTAGAGGATCGGGAGACCGGAGGTTGTCTTGCCTGGTGAGGCGATGGGAGGGTTACTGGGGCTGCCAAATCGGCTCGGAAATACCGATGGAAACAACTTCGATCCCCCCTGGTCGGCGGGATGGCAGGACAAACAGGGCGGCTAGATCGGGTCGCTGTTGGCAGACTAGCCGGGTTTTTTCCACTCCCAGGAGAAACAAGCCGGTAGCCAGGGCGTCGGCTTCCGCAGCCGTGGGGGCTAACACGGTTACCGACAGGACCCCTTCGCCGGGCTGGCCGGTGCGGGGGTCGATGATATGAGCCCATCGGCGTCCGCCGGAGCAGAAAAATTGCACTCCACTGCCGGAAGTTCCCAAGGCCCGGTCTTTGAGAAGCAGTTGGCCTAATCGGCGGTCTGGCCGGAGCGGATGGCGCACGCCTACCGGCCAGCCAGTCCCGGGGGACATATCCCGTCGTTGCCCATGGGCCAACACACTGCTTTGGCCGCCGTGGATGACCCAGTCGTCGATCCCGGCTTGCCGGAGGATTTCGGCACAACGATCCACCGCATAGCCTTTGCCGATGCTGCCTAGATTGAGTTGCAGTCCAGGCCGGGTAAACTCGATGGTTCGTTTCGAGGGATCGAGCCGGACGTATTGCCAGCCGACCCGCGCTCGTGCCTCGGCCAATTCCGCCTCGGTGGGGATCCGAGGCCGGCGCTGGGCAAAGCCCCAGACCTCCCACAGGGGCGTCGCCGTCAGATCAAAGGCCCCTTCGGTGAGGTGGTAAACGTGATCGGCCAATTCCAGAAGCCCAAAAAGCCGATCTTCCACCTCAACCGGGCCGAAGGCGGCTTGTTGATTGATTTGCTGAATCAGGCTATCGGCCCGAAACACGCTCATCTGCCGTTCGAGCGGTTCGAGGAGTTCCAGGGCTTCTAGGGCCGTCTGCACCCCGTGGGGATATTGGCCGGCGTTGAGGAAGATTTGGAACTCGCCTGCCATAGCCGGTCGGGAAACATGCACCAACGAGGCCGGTCGGGATGCGCCGGTAGCGCCTGCCTTTGCCGATGGGACGCCGTTTGTGGGAAGCGCCGCTGGCAACCGGCCGATCAAAAAGTCCCGTCGTGTGGTTTTCCGATCCATGCGGCGAGTCCTGTTTCGGGCCGATCTCTGTAAGATTTTATGGGCATCTGAACCCTGCCGGGGGCGGTCGGCCTACGCGGGGCCGTCCGAAGGAGGCGGTTGGGAAATAGTTTCGCCGCTGTCGTTCGGTTCGGAGAAGCTGGTCGGGGCGGTGGTTTGGGCCAAAAAACGCCGGCGGAACTGCTGGTCGCTCCGATACGCCCGCCACACCGCCCACCACAATCCAATCCCCGCCAGGGCAAACAGAATCCCAGCCGCCGCCGCAGCCAAGGTATGCGGATTCGCTTCTTCCCGAGGATACCATACCGGTCTGTCGCCGATCAGAAGCGGAGCCTGGCGTTTCCAGACAATCATATCGCTGCGTTTTTCTGGCGGGGCGTCCGGCGGTGGGGTCGTCCGATAGGACCAACTCTTCAAGAAAAAGGCCGCCACTTTGACTTCCTCCACATATTGGATTCCTTCTCCCGGAGGCATCCCTTCGGGCAACGACGGCACGCAGATAAAAAGGGGATTGCCCTGCGAATCCGGCGTAAAGAGGGAAATCTTATAGTAATGGTCGATCCCAAATCGAGCGCGAATATCCGGGTCCTGTACTTCGACCCGCGTTACCTCCCGGGCCCCCCCACGCAAAAGCACCAATCGGCCGCGCTGCAAGGCAGGCTCCTTAAACAGCGGTAGCACACTATCGACTTCTGTTCCTTGGGATTCGGCCTGTTTCTGGGCCGCCTGGAGAATCTGGCCCGGCTTAGCTCGACGTATCGCCGCCAAAAGCTGATAGAAGGTTTCTCGTTCTTCCGGCAAAATGGTCTGCCGATCCACCACCACGTCCAGCAGCCCCACATCCATGCCCAGATCGCCCAGCAGCCCCGCCGGATACCAGGCGATCCGATGGGCGGCGAACATCGGGATCGGTTTCTGGGGATCGGAGGAGGTGGTTTTCAGGAAAAATCCCAAAATCCCGGCCCGTTCGTTGGTGGGCGGCTTTTCCAACCACGCACGCGGTACCGTGCGGACATAGACAATCACCGGCTGTTGACTGTCCTCCAAGAGGAGTTCGCAACAGTAGTACTGGTCCATCAGGTACCGCTGGGCGGCTTCCGGCGGCGGTTGTTGCACGTTCATTTTCTGCACCCGGCCTGAGAACCAATACACTTCTCCCCATTTTTTTTCCGGCGCAGCGGCCAACTCTGCCATGTTCACCTGCCGATACGCCCACCGCTCCAAATCCTCCAGCGGAAACTCCACCGAACGAAATAGAAGTTTCAGCACCAGCTCTTCTTCTCCCGGTGCAAGCGGCTGGCCATTGGTAAGCCGACGAAAATGGCTCTCGTCCATGCCAAAAAGAGCCAGCAGCTCCCTAGGGCCTTGAATACCCCGGCCCTTTTGTTCCGGTGCATCCGCCGCTTTCGTTTCCGAATCGGCCTTCGGCGAGGGGGTCGGTTGGGCCCCGTTTCGCCCCTGCTCGGATGGGGCGTTGTCTGGTTTACTTGGTGTAGTTGGGGACTCGCTCGAGGAGTGCTCACCGGCGGCAGCGGGTTGCTGTTGCCGGTCCGCCGGTTTCTCGCCGGATGGCAGAGGCGTCGAAGGCGCCGTCGCCGCCCAAAACGCCACGGCAAAATCCAACCCAATTACCCCCCAAACCAACCAGACCATCCCTCCAAGCCAACCCATGCGCCTGCCGCCCCCCAAACTCCAAGAAATACTGGTTTTCATCACAGGGAATACCCTCTCAAGGGATTGTATGCTCCTAGGGTCTCTTTACTATTCTATATTCTTCCCGAAAGGCCGGCGTTATTCACGGACAAGACGTAAGTCCCCGCTTCGGCCATTCTACCCCCAGGGCAAATCCCTCGACAAGCCGCCGCATACTCATGCTTGTTTGCCGAATTTTAGCCGTTGATAGGGAAAATGCTGTGGGAGCCTCTTCTCCAGGCCACCGTAGCAATTTAAAAACTTTTCGACTCTAGAACACAACGTCAGCAACAGCCCTTCAGATAACATACGCCTATCCTTCAAACCACCCCAATGGTATCCTAACTCTAGTGGGGTCCTTGTTGGCTCAACGAATCCAAGGCCTCCTTTTGCCAGAAAGGAATTGCCCCATGTTTTTCTCCCGTTGCTTTTCGGTATGGCTTTCCCAGCCGAGTAAAATCCTCCTGGCCGGGTTTGCCCTTATTGGGCTGTTTTGGCTCCTAGCGGAAATCTTGGAGGCCGATGACGATGAGGCCGCCCAACCAAAAACGGCTTCGGCTTCCCACAGGGAACCTGCCGGTTTGCCCGAAGGACTGGGACTGGCTGCCAAATATCCTGGCGATCGAAACATCCACCAGCATCCCGCCGTCCTGTTTGCCGAGGATTTCGAGGCGCCCGGTTTGGCTGAGGTCGTCAAACACTGGACCGAGGCGAAAAACCCCCGGCAAGAGGGCCTTCAACTGGTAGAAGACGCTCCGCCCGGCAGTCCCGGCCGACAAGCCGTGGAAATGATCGCCCATCCGGATCGGGATACCGGCGCTCATTTGTACAAGCTGCTGCCTCGGGGCGTGGATCAGTGTTTTGCCCGGTTTTATGTGCGGTTTCCCAAACCGGCTGGATATATTCATCATTTTGTCCATCTAGGCGGCTATCAGCCGCCAACCCGCTGGCCCCAGGGCGGAGCCGGTGAAAAGCCCCGAGGCGATGAACGGATCACCGTCGGCATCGAGCCCTGGGGCGATGGCGGCCGAAACCCACCGCCCGGTGCCTGGAACTTCTACGTCTATTGGCACCAGATGAAGCGATCTGCTGACGGCCGCTATTGGGGTAACGGTCTCCAGCCGGTCCAACCTGCCCAAGTGCCCGAAGACAAATGGCAATGCGTGGAAGTCATGCTCAAGCTCAACCAGGTCGGAAAGCCGGACGGAGAGTTAGCGCTTTGGCTGGACGGGAACCTAGTGGCCCACATTCGGCAAGGCGTGCCTCGCAGCCCATGGACCGGCATGGGATTTCGCCTGCTAGCCCAGGGCGGCCAACCCTTCGAGGGCTTCGACTTCCGCACGAGCGACCGCCTGAAGGTGAACTTCTTCTGGCTTCTGCACTATGTGACGCCGGAAGCACTTCGCCGAAACCGAGCGCAGGACATTAGCAGCCCGGTCCGCGTCCGCTTCGACCACATCGTCGTGGCCACCGAGTACATCGGGCCGGTCCAAAAGCAGTAATCTCCCTCTGTTTGCCGACCCCTAAAAAGGCCTTTCTCTTTCGGTCTCACCACAGGCGTACAAAGAGGCTCTGACCGGCCTGAAGCGTAACAGGTTGTGCCAGGTGGATTCGGAGTTGATCGGCGTCTGCGATTAGCCGGGCGGGAATCGAGGTACTGGGGCCGAGAGGACGTTCGCCCAGTTTTTTACCGCCTATCGGAGGGCCAGCGTTTTCCACTGGCATCGTCTTTGGCCGGAGTTGGCCTAGCGGCGTGCCAGCCCAAGGCGGTTGGCTGGCAGTGCCAACCGCTGGCGGAGCCAACTGCACTTCCACCTGGGTGGGCTGGAGTTTGCCGACTGGAGCCAGGCAGAGGGTTTGCAGTTTCAATCGGCCCCAGCGAAGCTGGAGGCGTACATGGAGGCTGGCCGGTTGGGAGGCCCCGGCCAGTTCCAACTTTTGGGCGAAGCTGCCCCAGCCTTCCGCCGTGGTAAAGGCGGCCCGGAAGTTTTCCGGACTTATCCGAGGTGCAAACTGCAGCAGGCCCCTCGGCCCGTCATAATGATACCCGCACAGGGCCAAAAACACGCCGTAGCTGGCCATACTCCGGGCGTAATGGTCGCCGCATTCCACCTCGTTCCAGGGGTTTCGCTTGGCCGGGTGATACCGATCATGCACCAGCCGAGTAATGGCTAAGCCCTCCTGGACCATGCCCTCGGCGATCATGTGCCAGGCCAATTGGTACTCGAAGCCGTTCATGCATTCGTTGAAGTAGTAGTCGAAGCTTTTTTGCACCCGTTGGACGGGCAGCAGGGGCCAAGTACACATGAGCACGCCGCCTTCGCCGGGCATGGCGTACCATCGGCCCGGCTGGTGAACGGCCCGATACGGTCCCACGTCCAACGCCAGATTGTACCGCCAGATGCTGCGCAGGGCCGATCGCACATGCTCGGCGTCCAGGATCCGGCCCAAGCCCAATTGCCAGGCCCAACTCTGGCCCAACACCTGGTCGATATGGCAGCCGTTGTACGAACCGACCACGTCTGCATGAGCCGGGTCAGCCAGTTGCACATAATACTGGCCATTGAAAATTTTTTCATCGATGCTTTTTTGTCCCCTTTGGAAGAGCTGCCGGCATTTTTGGGCAAACTCCGGATCGTCCACACGCAGCGCCATTTCTTCGCCGGCCCGTAGGGCGGCCAAATACATACCGCTCAGCCAGGCCACCTGCCCGTACCAATCCGCATCCAGCGTGTTATGCTGCGGGCTGTCCAGGATGCCGTCGCCGTCGGCGTCCCGGCTCATCAGAAACTCCAAAGACTTTTTCACCTTGGGCCAAATCCCGCGCAAGAATCCATCATCCGTGCTCATCAGGTGTTCCCGGTAGGCCCGCAGGATGCAACCGGCCTGGCCGTCGGCGGCCCAATGCTGATTGTGCTCGGCTCGGAAGGCGATCATACCGGTCTGGGGATCAAAGGCCACGCCGTAGTCGGCCATCTGGCGGGCCGAACGCTCCAACTGGGGAAACAGCCGAGCTACCGCCTGCGCATATTGCCATACGTGCGTACAAGTCCCCTCACAGCAACCTACTCCCTCCCAGCCGTAAAATCGGCCGTTGCCCAACCAATAGGAAGTGGAAGTGGCCAGCGTCGAAGTGTTGGCAAACGTGCGATCCAGGAACCAATACGGCAACGTAGAATCATACCAAGTGTCCCGCCAAAGCCGGGTCTGGCTGGTGAGCCGATCGAAATGCTCGGCAAGGTACTGGGCCACCTGGCTGGCCGAGCGAAACCGAGTGGCGTAATATCGGCCCGGCGGAAGCCGATCCAGCCGAAGGTTCGGAAAATACCAGGAGATCACAAACGCAACGGTTTTTGTTTCTCCGGGGGCGAGTGAAATTTCGGACACCAAGGCCCCGCACGGCGGTTTCCGGGCAGGAAGGTTTTGGGCTTCGGCGCGGAAGGCCGCCTCGGGCAACGGCCCCTCAGGAAGCTCCGGGATCGCTCGAACGCTTTCGGAGGCTTGGCCTACCACGGCCAAGGCCATCGTGCCATAATCGGGCCGTTCTGGCAGTGGTATTGGGGGCGCCGCCGGCTTGTCGCTAAAGACAATGTGATCCAGGCCGATATTGCCCCAGCTTTCCGAGGCGTCATCGACGATCTGCAATTGGGCCTGTTTTCCTGCCCAGGGCTGGGCGTCGAAGCTGCGCCGCTCCATTCGGTTGTCGTTTTTACCGGTGGCCGAGGCCACTACTTTGCCATCCACCAAGAGGTTCAGGCAGGTCCGGTCTTTGTGGGCCCCGCCGCCGATCCAGAAATGGATGTAATCCCGCTCGATGGTGAATGGCCGACTGGTCAGTCGGCCAGTGCAGCGATCTTTTTCCTGGACCGATTGGCCCGGGGCAGTGGCATGGGAGTTGACCACCCGCTGGCCCTGGCCGCCCACATCACCCTGGTAGTGGGGGATATTTTTCTTTTCGATCGGGCCTGCGCCGAAGGCGGTCCCTTCCACAGTCCAGCCTTCGTAGGTAGGCTTTTCAAAATCTTCAAACAGGATGTCGGGCCGGGCCGGTCGGGCGGTCTTTTCAGCGAGCGGCTCCACGGCATGTTCCACGAGGATCAGTTTCTCCCCCGGCCGATGGACCCGGCTTACCTGCTTTGGCGGCTCGGTGAATTTGCACACCGCATTTTCCAACCACCCGGCCAATCGGCACTGCACCGGCCGGTCCGAACGGTTTTGCAGCGTAAACTCCATGATCGTGGCCGGCAGGGCAGAATCCTCCACGTGGAGCGGGATAAAGGGCGAAAACGCCTCCAGGCGCACCTGCACCGGGCAATCCGGGTCCGCATATTCCACCCGGCCGATCGGATACTCGCCTCGGAACCGAATCCGACGGAAACCTTTTTGGTCCAGAGAGCGGGTTTGCACCTTTTGGTCCTGCTGGATTTGAAGGGCAAAGCCTTGCTCGATGGGCGAACTGGGCGTCATCGGTTTGGCGTAGTGTTCGGCGCCGGTGTGGATCGGTTGGTTGAAGATGTCCCAGTGCCACAGTCGGCCGTCGCCACCCAGATAGAGCTGTCCGGCGCAGATGCCGCCTACGGGCATGCCGATCCAGCGGAGATCGGCGTCTTCATAGACATCTGGTTGGCCGCGGGCGGTAAGCGAGGCCAACCAGGCCGGGTCGAAGTTTTTCTCCGGGGGGATGAGCTTGGCGTGTTCTGGGTTGGGCGTTGGTTCAGCCGCCCCGATCCCGGCTTGGGCGCCCAGCAAGAGGCATCCGACTATGAACGATGGCAGAAAAAGGATCAGTCCGGCGTCAACAGAATTGCTCCGGCGGATTTTCAAGTTTTGCTTCGGCAAAGGAGAGGTTGAGAAACTCGGACGCATCTTCATGGCGATCTCCTTTTGGCGGAACGGTGTTTGTCGGCAATACATCAGCCGGTTGGAAGAAGCCCCACGCTCCTTGTCATCCCTGCGCAAGCAACAGGCCCCCCGTTTTCGCTTATCCGGCCTCCCATCCTCGCCGTAGCGGGCAAGGCTCGGGCGGGATTCTCGACGGTCGGGGGAGATGCAAATATCCTGGATTTTCGCTTGCGCGGCAATGATAAAAAGGACTCGCTTTGGCGGGAAGGATGGATCCAACCGGATAGAAACAGACGACTGTTTCGTGGAGCGGAAGCGTTCCAAACCCTGCCGCCCCTCTACAATATAAGGAACCTCTGAATAATTCCCGTTTTTACCTTGTGGGCTTCGAAGACTGGCTAAAGGGGCTTTCAAAGCCCATGAGGACTAAAAAACACCCATTGCTATCTTCGTAGTATAATCACCTCCCCCCCTGGCGCTGTCAAGCATGTGGAGAAAAAATTTTTCCAAAAATTGTACGAGGGGGAATTTTCAGAAAAGAAAAGTTTTGCTAACCTATTGGGCTACCAAGACTTAGATTAATTTCTTAAGGGAGTTTTTGAAAAGGAATTATGCAGAGGGGCGTCCCTGGAAAGAGGGGTAAACCATGCCTAGAAAATCCTTCGAACAATGCGTAACTTAGGCTGTCTAGCCTGAGCCAATCCGCCGCTAGAC
>JAKPGL010000165.1 GCA_029550925.1 Planctomycetota bacterium | reverse complement strand
CGGCCTCAGCCCAGCCAACAGACGAGAACTGGTCCGCACGCACGCCTTGAATCTGGTAACCGGCCGCACGCCGGGAGTGGGCATTTGGGGTGCCCCTCAACGTTTCTTGGACGCCCATCCAGACCAAATCCGACTGATCCGCGCCCACTGCCGATTGCTCAAGACCAGGGCCAGGGATTTTCTGATGCTTGGCCGGATGCTCCATTCCTTGGAACTCGATGTGCCGAAGCTCACCTTCCACCACTATCCCCTCTACAAGCCGAATGCGGACAACCCGGTCGAAGACTATGCGATACTGACCAGTTCCTGGCAATCGCCGGACGGCCGCGTGGGGCATTTGTTTGTCAACATCTCCGAGTCGCCGCAGCCGTTGCGGGTGCATTTGGACGCCAGGAACGCCCCCGGTTGGCCCGCGGCCGACGCCGCCCTCTATAGCTCCGAAACTGCTGGAAGGGCAGCTGCCTCGGAAAAGCCGGCGGCTTCTGGTCCTCCGGGGGAGCCGCCTACGGACGGTTTCCTGCCGCTTTGGAAAGGCGTGCGATTACCGCAGGAGTTTTCCCGGCAATTGGCTCCGGGGGAAGTGATCTTTATAGAATTGCGGCCTTCGGCTGGGGAGAGAAAATCGTCCTAAAGCAAAATGGGCGAACGCTGACCGACTCCGGCCATTGGAAAAAAGAGGTTGCGGGAGAAGAGTTTTGTTTCAACCGCCGACGGCTGCCGGAGCGATCAATGGAGATAGACCCATTCATGTTCTGGCTGGGCGGGCAGGCCGCGCTCCAGAAGCGGAGGGATGCCGGTCCGGCAGAAATTCTCCGTCTCGTTGAATTCATCGGAGGGGCGCCAGAAGTTCAGCTTCAGGGTTTTCACCCAGAGACGGCGGCCTGAAGAGGGATCGCCTTTTTGATACTTTTCGGGAATGTCTTCCCACCGGACGGCGTTGGTGAGTCCTTTGAGGTAAACAGAAAACATATCGACTCTGGGATCGACGTCTTCCCAAGTAGCGATTCCCCAAACGGTCTGTCCGACGGGGATTTCCCGCATCATTTCGGCGGTGTTATAGAAGGTGCGGTTGGGGTCTTCTCGAAGCCGAATCTGTGCGACGGCCAACGGAATGATCTTTTCCGGATACACCTTATTGGTTTCCCGATCCAGGAGGAAGAACTCCGGCACAAATCGGACCGGCGCCGCCTCGGTGGTTACTCGGAAAGCGCCGTCGGCTTCATGGTGGGGGACTAAAGTTCGTCCCGTATTCGTAACGCTATAGACCAAGTACCAGATCACCTTCGGCTGCATAGCGCCGTTTTTTTGCGGCAGATCGACCGAGATGGTGCGGACCGGCTTATACTGAAACTCTAAACACCATACCCGATGCGGAAAGCGGACGTTTTTGGCCCAGGTATAATCGGGATGCTCCACCACAAGGCCCAAATGATCATGGACGGCGGAGGTTTCTTCTACCTGCACGGCGGGTTCCACCTTCCGAAGAATTCCGGGCGCCAATTTCCGGAACGGGCCTTCGGGAGCAGGCGTCGATTTTTCTTTGCTAGCCACTGGCGGTTTGGGTTGTTCCGGAGCGGCAGGCGGCTTCGGCTGAGCTTCGGGAGACGGTTTTTCCTTTTCTCCCGAACGGTCCTGGGGTTCCGTTGGGGCTTTGGCAGACGCCGCTTTTTCTGGGGAGGCTTGCTCCTCTGCCCGGGCAGGATTCTGAAAGGCCAGAACCATCAGCCCAATCCCCGCACCAATCGCCCATAAAACAAAACGACCTTTCCGCAACCAGCTCAGATGCATCATAGCCCGTAAATCCTCAAAAGAAGAGCCATCGGCCCTTTGGAAGAAACTTGGTTCCTGGGCCATACAAGGCAGCCTTTCTTTAGTATAATTCCCAGACTCGCTTACCGTCAAGCTTTTAATAACCAAAAAGGGGGGTAGATTGCCGCCGGAGAACGGCTCTCTTATTTCCCAAAAAAGTGGTCCCAAAGTCCTTCATCAGCTTCGGACGCGGAGAGATAGAGAAAACTAAGGGGGAATCTTGGCAAAAAAGGGCTTAGAAAAGTTCCTTCTGTTTCGGAGCCCTGTTGGACTTTGGGGATGGTTGAGGGCGGCCAGGCCGGGAAAATACGTCAAAAACCATAGGGAGCGAAAGATCGGGCCAGAATCTGCAAAACTCCCCGGTAAAAATCTCAAAAAACCATATCAATTACTTGAAATCTTCAGGTAGGAGAATTAGGATCGTATTTATGGTCCTTATGAGATGAAGGACTTCTTTCTGGGTTTCTTGGGATGTGGTCCCTGTTTTTTGTAGGGAGTGCGTGGAATTATGTACCGCAAACTGGCAATGCTGATCGTGGGAAGCACGGTGTGCATCATGGCCATGCCGACCCCCGGCCAGGAAGGCATTGTAAGTCAATTATATGGGAATGGAGTCCATGCCTATTTTACCGGTCAATATGAGGAGGCCTATGAGTTTTTAAGCTCGGCCATCCAAGCCGGCACTCGGGACCCCCGGATTTATTATTTCCGGGGCTTGGCCTATTTGAAGTTAGGCCGAGAAGAAGAGGCGATCGAGGACTTCACCAAAGGCGCTGACTTAGAGACGGCCGATGTGAATCAGCTTTATCCGGTGGGCCGTGCTTTGCAGCGGGTCCAGGGGAATCATCGGTTGCTGTTGGAACAATATCGGGAGAAAGCTCGGCTAACGGCGTGGAACCGGCAGCGGGCCGTCGAAAGGGCACGTTACGAAGGCATCCAACAGCGTCAACAAGAGATTCTCCGGCAACAAGCCGAGGGCGCTAAAACGCCGCCCAGGATGCCTCCGATCGAAGCGCCAGCTCCTCCTCCGGAGAAACCGGTGCAGCCGCCTTTTGCGGAACAACCTGCCGAAAAACTTCCCACAGTGCCAAAGCCGGAAGAAAAAACCGAAATGAAACCGGAAACCAAGTCGGAAGAAAAACCAGCGGAAAAGATGGAAGAAAAACCCGCAGAAAAACCGGCCGAAAAACCCGGCGTCAGTCCTTTTGAAATGCCTGGAGAAAAACCGGCCGAAAAGCCGGCGGAAAAACCGGCCGCCAAGCCGACTCTGCCCAGTCCTTTTGAAGAACAGCCCGCGGAAAAACCGGCCATGAAGCCAGAAGAAAAAACCAAACCCGAATCCTCCGAAGAAAAACCGGAAGAAAAGCCGAAAACTTCGGAAGAAAAGCCCGAAATGAAGCCGGAAACTCCAGAAGAAAAACCAGAAGAAAAACCCGCGGAAAAACCGGCCGAAAAACCCGCCGCCAGTCCTTTTGAAATGCCTGGAGAAAAACCGGCCGAAAAGCCGGCGGAAAAACCGGCGACCAATCCTTTCGAAGAGAAGCCCGCGGAAAAGCCGGCCGCCAAGCCGACTCTGCCCAGTCCTTTTGAAGAACAGCCCGCGGAAAAGCCGGCCATGAAGCCGGAAGAAAAAGCCAAACCCGAATCCTCCGAAGAAAAAACGGAAGAAAAGCCGAAAATTCCGGAAGAAAAACCCGAAATGAAGCCGGGAACTCCAGAAGAAAAACCGGCGGAAAAGCCGTCGGGCCAAGCAAAAAGCGGCGGGTTGCTGCGGGGCTTATGGGGAGCGGTACGTAAAACCGCCGAAGATGCGAGCAAACCCGCTGGCCAGACCCTGGAAAAAGTGTTCCCCGGTGGAGGCGGCGTAGCGCCTGGGCCGGGGATGCCGAAATTAGATGCCCCGGTCCCTGTGCCATTTCCTGGATTGCCTGGTGCGCCGGGTGCTGAGCCGGGTATGGAAAAATCCAAACCCGAGTCCAATCCCTTCGAAAAAGCACCGGCCGCTAAACCCGCCGGCAAACCTGCTTCGGACAATCCTTTTGCCCCGGCGGAAAAGCCTTCGGAATCGGCCCCGGAGAAACCCGCTGAGAAAGTCCCCCTGCCTAAATTGCCCAATCCTTTTGAATAATTTTTTCGCTCTCCTGCGGGGTGGAATCGGTGCGTGTCTGGGGAATCCTCGCACCATGCGTGAGGGAAATCTGGGAGAGCGGTCTGGCTGGCTTAGTCCAAGGGGGGAAGCAGGTCCGATGTCCGTGGTCCCTGCGCACTCCGCACCCTCAGCGTAGGCTGACCGGCTGAGGAGTGAAGCAGAGAAAAGGGATTGCTAAAACGGCCCAGGCCAGCAGACGGCGTTTGTTATCCAACGGCATCGCATCTTGGGTCGTGGGCGGATGATCGACGCCCAAAAGGCACAACAGGACCACCATAAGGACCCATTCGTATCGTTCGGCGATCAGGATGTAGGCGATGGCAGCCGCCAGGAGGGTTCGGGCCAGCAGGTGGGCGCGTCGGCCCAGGAGGGCGTAGGCCACGTGCCCGCCGTCCAGTTGGCCGATCGGCAGTAGATTCAGCCCGGTAATCCATAGTCCCACCCAGGCGGCCATCAGCCAAGGGTTCATCATCGGCAAAGGCAGCCCCATCTGGCCGGTCCATTCCGGACGTCGCCACTCGAGCAGCCATTGAAGGGCCAGCGGAGGGTGCAACACTAACCCCGGGGAAGTGTGCTGTGGAGGCGCGGGCAACTGGCTTAATCCGATCCAAGCTGCGCCAAAAGCCGCCGCAAGCCCCGCCAATGGTCCTGCTACAGCCAGGTCGAACAATTGCCGACGGTTCGCCTGTGCGTCCGCCAAACCGATGACCGCCCCCAACGTGCCGAACGGTGCGACCGGCAACGGCAGAAAGTACGGATAACTGGCCGGGATCCGATGTCGCCGAGCCGTCAGAAAATGCCCCAGTTCGTGCATCCCCAGGACGCCCATGACCGCGGTCATGTAAAGCAGTCCCTTCGGCCAGTGGGCTTCGAGAACCTGCCAGGCCGACCGGAAATCTCCTAAATAAGCCGTCGGATTCCAATGGGCGGCCCCTACAAAACAGGTGGAAACGCAGGTCGCCAGAAACAACACCACCGGCCAAACACAACCGGCGGGTTCTGTTTCCGAACACGTCGCCGATCCCTCCTTGGCCGATCCCATCACTTCCGAAGAGATTGGTCCATCGCCAGAGCCGGTCTGTTCAGACATCGCAGCAACCCTTGGGGAGAATCCCTTCCGTGAAGAACATCTTTCAATGCGAGGCGGCAATAACAATCATCACAATCACGCCGATCACCACCGCCACCGCCGCTGCGATCGACCATTGCATCCACAGTCTGCTTTGACGGGCCAAACGGCGTTCCACTTCCAACTGTTTTTCCCGGCGGTATTCCACGCTGTCTTCCCATCGAAGCCGAAACTGCACCTGGCAGAACGGACAGATGGCTTCCTGCCCCAGCATCTCCCGGGGGGTTTCCAATTCATGGCCCGACGGACAAAGAACGTGCAACAGCGGGCTTTCCATCGGGCTGAGCGGCACGGTCCCAGGAGAAATACCAGGCGTTTCCGTTTCGGCGGGTTCTTGGACCGCCGGGGGCCATCTCGACTCTGCGGAAGACGGTCCCTGGGGGAACCCGCCGGAGAAAGCCTCTTGCGGTGGAGCAGAAACTGCCATGGACTCCTGGGCAGGGGCCATGCCCGGCCATGCAGCCGGGGCGTTGCCCCCAGGATCGTACGGCCTGCCGCCTCCCGGCGCCGTTGGCCCTGACCATATACCCGCCATACCCGCCTGAGCGCCTCCTTGGGGAAAGGTTCCGCCAACGCCTCCTGGGGAAACCCCTCCGGACGCCGAAGCCCCAGGGCCGGTTATCCCCTGGGGGGAAGGGATAATAAAAACGCTCCGGCAATAAGGGCACATGGACTGTTGGCCCGCCTGCCACGGTTCGCCTTGCAACAAATGCCCTTGAGGGCAGAGAAACTGGAATGCCATGATTCGCTCCACCTTTACTTTCTATCTATTTTTATTTTGGCTCAAAATCTCCGTTGGGCCAATCCAGGGACGGGATCGGTGCGGAATCAAGGGTGGATTGCACTCCCCTCTGCCGGGGCAGGCCAACCTCGAAATGAGACTTTTCCGGATGCTTTCTGCTTGTGGACTGCTCGGCTTGTCTCTATAGTAAAAGCAGAAATATCCCTGCCCGAAATGATCTCCCACCGCCGTGACTTTCCCTGCCAGTAAAAATGTCCTTTCGAGTTGCCCTCCAGGAGGTGAACTGTCTGGCGGCCATTGGCGGCATTTCGCCCACCTAAGTATATGTCCTACGTTAGTTGAACATTTTTTATAGAAAGGCGTCTGCCATGCACACACACTCCAATCGTCGTCAGTTTTTACAGACCTCGGCCGCTGTTGGGGCAGGGGTACTTTTTGTCCGCCATCTCCGTGGTGCGGACGCCCCCAGCAATAAGCTGAACATCGCCATTGCTGGGGCCGGGGGCCGAGGGGCCGCCAATACCCAAGGGGTGGCCAGCGAAAATATCGTGGCCCTGTGCGATGTGAACCGCAAGAATCTGGCCGCCGCCGCCCAAAAATTCCCGCAGGCAAAAACCTACGAAGACTGGCGCGAAATGCTCCAGCAAAAAGGCATCGACGCCGTGGTCGTCAGCACCACCGACCATACCCACGCCCTGATCGGCGTCAACGCCATGAAGCGGGGTCTGCACGTATATTGTGAAAAACCGTTGGCCCATTCGGTTTACGAAGCCCGGCAAATGGGCGAGTGGTCGAAGAAGGCCAAAGTCGCCACCCAGCAAGGGACCCAGATTCACGCCACCGACAACTACCGCCGGGTGGTCGAACTCATCCAGTCTGGGGCGATCGGGCCGGTGCGGGAGGCCCATGTGTGGTGCAGCCGGGTCGGACCGGCCCATGATCGACCCACCGAGGAAAAACCCGTGCCGGACTATCTCAACTGGGACCTTTGGCTCGGCCCGGCCCCGTATCGACCGTTCCATCCGATCTACATGGGCGGCTGCACGGTCTGGGAGCAATGGTGGGACTTCGGCAACGGGTGTATTGGCGACATGGGCAGCCACCTGATCGATCTGCCCTTCTGGGCCTTGAAGCTGCGGCATCCGCTCACTGTCGAGGCCGAGGGCGATGTGCGCAAACCGGAGACCTACCCGCACTGGCTGAAAGTTCGTTGGGAGCACCCGGCCCGCGCCGATATGCCGCCGGTAAAGGTCTTCTGGTACGACGGCATTCAGCGTCCGCCCAGCCCGCCCGGCCATGACCTGCAAAAATGGGGCATTGGCGTCCTGTTTATCGGCGACGAGGGAATGCTGCTGGCCGACTACGGGAAACGCATCCTGTTGCCGGAAGAAAAGTTCAAAAAGTTCGAGCCGCCCAAGCCGTCGATTCCGCCTTCGCCAGGCCATTATCAGGAATGGCTTTTGGGCTGCAAGACCGGTTCGCCCACGCTTTGCAACTTCGATTACGCCGGCGCCCTGATCGAACATAACCTGCTGGGGACGGTCGCCTTCCGAGTGAACAAAAAATTAGAGTGGGACCCCGTCCAACTGAAAGCGACCAACTGCCCCGAAGCGGATCAATATATCCGCCGCCAGTACCGCCCCGGCTGGTCGCTGTAAGGAAAACCGTTGCCAAGGAAGCGAACACCCGGCCGGCTGGAAAAGCCTCGCCGGCTGGGAAAAATAGACGCCCGAGGACTGTCGGCAACCCGCCGATTTCGGATAACCCCACCCAATTATTGCGACGAAGGAACCAACGGCGGCAAGGAGAACGGTCGGCGTTGGGAGGGATCGGGTATGGGCTGGCCGGCAGGACGTAGATCCGAGGGTTCTAAAGAACCCGTGCCCTTTCGCTCAGGACCGACAACCAGCGAGGTTTCTCGGATTTCACTGCGACGGGCCGCAGCCCCCAGACGGGCCAAAAGCTCCGGCGACGCCTGATTGAGGACGAAAATTTCGCTCTTCGCCTGAGGATTGTCCGTCGGCCGAACGATGAAGATCACCTCCGCCCCCTGTCCACGCCGACGGGCGATTTCTTCCAATAAGGCCGACTCTTCCGCCCGAAGCCTACCGGCCTGCGCCGATTCCTCTGGCCGGCGTCCACCGACTTCCCTCGGCGTCGTCTCGACGGAGACAAGCCTTCCTTCGTTCTCTCCGCCTCCGGTGGGCAGAGAAACAGCCGGCGGATTCGCGGCAGAGGCCTCCCCCGCCGCCGGGGCCGTTCTGTTCGGCAAACGAGGTTCTTCCGACGGGGAAGCAGGCAAACCGGGGCCGGATCGCACTGCGGCGGCCAATTCAACCAAAGGCCCTCCCACCGAGGGCGTTCCGGCGGAAGCTCCTCCTACCGGGCCAAAACTCTCAGAAGGGTTTCGCCCGCCTTCGGACCGCTGGAAACCACTGCCTGAGGAGCGATCTTGGTTTGCCAAGCGCGAGGGGATTCCTGGCAGAGCGGCTAAGTCGCCGCTGGCCCGTCCGCCGGAACTGGACGAAGAGACGTTTTCCGACGCACCAGCCGATCCCAAGGGCGCCGAGGGCGGAAGGGTGTGGGCCGCCAAACCGGAAGAGTTTGGTCGGGGCATCTGCGGCGGTAAATCGGGCGGTTGTTGATAGACAAATTGCAGGCGGCTTTCATCCAGTTGGGCGTGGATCGCCGGCAGGGAAGAGAAAAGTCCCTCTCGATCGGCCGGGTCCGCGGCATTACACACACCGATCAGATACCCTTCCTGGGTGAAAAGTCCGCCGCCGCTTCGGCCGGACACCGGCTGATCGGCCACCTGGAGATTCGGCGAGCCTAAATACCGATTGATCGAGACGATCCAAGTTTTGTGGACCGTCGGGTCTTGGCCGTGATCGCAGCCCACGCTGAATACCAAAAGCCCCTTCTTGAGCGGATAGCCCACCGGCGCCACCCGAGCAGCCCGCACCGGCCCCGGCGTCCGAATGCTTACTAGCCCTAAATCCCGCTGCTCGTTCCATGCGATCAGTCGGCCAGGCGTTTTTTGGACGCCGCTGGGTCCAAACAGCTCTACTTCAATCGGGCCGGCGCCCTGGTTCTCTCGGAATAGATGCCCACAGGTCAGGATCAACGCTTCCCCTTGCCGGGCGTCGATGATCGTGCCCGTACCATGAGAAAGACTATCTCCATGAAAAACCCGCAGCCGCACCGTAGAGGCCAGCAGGTCCTGTTCGGTTACCGAACCGCTCGGCAGTGAGGCGGAAGGATTCGGCGGACTGCTTACCGATTCAGAAGAGGGAGTCTGCCCCCCGGCAAAACGCACAGCCGCCGAGTCGGAGGGTAAACTCTCTCCAACGGCAACGTTCGGAGAAGGAGAGGAAACCGTTTCACTCGACCCATTGGCCGAGCCGGCCTGGACGGCGGGGTCTCTTGGAACGCCAAGCTGCACCACAGGGATCGGTAAGCCGTCTTTGGTGGTGGGCGCTCGGGGAGAACCGGACGGATGGCCGCCAGAAGGCGGCGTCGAATTTTGTCGGCCCGTTCGAGCGGCGAGTAATCCAGCCGCCCCGGTAGATCGAGAGGCCGGGGAAGTGGGCGGCTGTTGTCGGCCCAGCAAGCACAGTTGTTCCAATCGGGCCAGGCTCACCTGGCCGACTTCCCGCCCCACCTCCCGGCCATCGACCACCATCACAAAACAGGGTACCGCCCGCACCCCGAAACGGGCGGCTAGGTCCGGATGCTGGTCGATATTCACTTTGCGGATCGGATACCCTCGCCGTGCCAGTTGCTCCAGCACCGGGGTCATGGCCCGGCATGGGCCGCACCAGTCCGCATAAAAATCCAAAAGCACTGTCTCACTGCCGGCAGTGCTGAGTACACAGACCACTGCCGCCTGCCAAAACACCGCCATTCCATCCCTCCTTGGAAATGCAGATGCCTTCCTGGCCCCTCTGGCTGCTTGGGAAGCGGCTCACCAGGGCGGGAAGCCTCCCTTAGGACAACCTCCTCCAAAAACCCTCCTCAAAGGCGGCATTCTCCCCGGAAAAGACTTCGAGGACAACATCAATTTTTTTATTTTCTCTCCAAATAAAAGTAAAAAGACTGGGTACGGTTTTAAATCGAAAAAATGGGAAAGATGGATGCGATTTCGGAAATTGAGAAAATTTGGAAAACTGGAAAAAAGAAAGAATTGGAAAGCTGTCCCTTCCTTTTGTGGAACAATCCAGCCGGTGCAGGAACATAGCGGGGAAAAGCACCCTAGGTCCGGCGTTCCGACAAAGGCACCAGACCTGTTTTAGACGAAGGGGGCCGAAATTCTGGATTCCCGCTTTTGCGCTAGAGAGAAAATGCCGGACGTTATGAAAGAAAAGGAGCTAATCGAGTGAACCTGGCGGTTGTTTCCGATGCCTTCGCAGGAAGGACCGGGTTCGTCATTCCGCGGAAGTATGCCGCCGCCTCTTTCCTCCGGGCGCTGCTTTGCGTTCCCGGCGGGAAGAAGGCTCATTTTGGGCCGTGAGAATGGCTCGGGCTTCTTCACTCGGCCCAAGAAGGCTCTTTTTAGGCCCGGAAAATGAAATACACCGCCCCGACCAGGCACAGTCCGGCCCACAAATAGTCCATCTTGAGCGACTGATGCATGTAGAAGATCGAAAACGGCACGAATACCGACAGCGTGATCACCTCTTGCATGATCTTCAGTTGGGCGACCGATAACTGGGTGTAGCCAATCCGATTCGCAGGCACTTGAAGCAGGTATTCAAAAAGGGCAATACTCCAACTGGCGATCGCTGCAATATACCACTTGGTATGTTGCAGATTTTTCAAATGCCCATACCAGGCAAACGTCATAAAGATATTGGAAAGCACTAGCAGTAGTGCAGTTCGACTAACGACCGGAATGGTATCCATGGGAGTAATGCAACAACGCCAAAACGCAACGCTTATCTTGTTCGCTTCCGTTTCCGATGTCTTCGGAAGGAGGTTCCTTGCCTCACGATCCTAGAGGATGCCTAATCTCCCTGTATCGACAAAAAACTCCTTTTATAAAAAGTAATCCGACGGTCCTTGGAAACAGCAGGCCCCCCCTTAGGCAAAGCGAGCCTGGGTTACCCAAACACCCGAAGCACCGGCTGACAGAGGCAGGAAAAAAGAAATCCTACCGCAGCCTGAAAAGTCCACACAGACCTGGGGGCAACCTATTCGGGCTGGGTTCTACGCAACCAAAAGACCGAACAGCCTCTCGCCGGGTTGGCAAATCCCCAGCAGATCGGGAGCATCTTAGGCTACAGCCTGGAACGGGAAGCCTTGGATCTACCATAGAGGGGATTCCACCCACTATTTCAGGTAGATCATTCGGCAGCGGGCCTCGTCTTGGATCCAAATTTTGTCTTCCCGGGCAAGCCAGCCTACGGCTTGCATGACCATATCCCTCGGCTGGCCGACCGCTTTGACCAGCTTGGCCATGCTCAAAGGCCCTTTTTCATTCAGGACCCGCCAGATCTGTCCGGCTGTTTCTCCGATCTGGGCGACGATCGATACGGAAGGTGCCGTGGACATCGCTAAACCCTCCTTTTTTAATTCTACTTTCTTAAAACCGGCTTCCTCCGTGATCGCAATATCAAACAATCTTTGAGGATTATATCGAATACAGAGAATATAAACAATAAGTCCTTTGGAAAGTTTACAGTATTTTTGGCGATTTTTCGATAATTTAGAAATTTTGCAAGTTTTATAGTGTCTATAGCATCTACAGAAACTTGACGCTAACCACCCGCCGATCAGGGTCTCTTGCAGCTCGATTGCCGATTGCCAGGGTCGTTCCGAACCCAACTTCGGGAGATAACAAAAAAATCCGACGGGATCTGTGCTCTTTTTCCCCAGTTTAGAAATGCTTTCAAAATCCTTTGATAGCTAAAAACAAAAAGGCCTGAAGGGCTTTGCGTTAGCCCTCCAGGCCTTTGGACCGTGAAAAGACGGCCATCCCTTGTTCTATAAGGGGATCGAATCGGTTACCTTCGCCCGATCGAGAGCCTAAGATTCACGGTGTTGGTGTTTGGAGAAATGATTTGCCTCACGCTGGATGTCCCCAAGGCCATCGCGTTTGTTTCCTGACCGGGTTTTCAAAAGGAGCATATAGCGTGCCAAGATAGCTCCAAAAAAGAAAAGTTTTCTAACTCCTTTTATTATAAGGAGTTGAGAAATCTAGGCTCCCAAAAACAAACCACCGATTTTGTAATTTTTACATGCCTCCCCAGCCAACACCGAACCGGACAAGCCTTTTGGGGAGAACAAACCAAGATCGCCCCGCCTGGGACTCAGCCCCGCAAACAGTGCGCCCCATAGAGCCCCATAGAGCGAAGTTTCGTAAAGCGAGAGAAGCAATTCGTTTGGACTTTGTTTTAAGAGAAGCAAAGACAGCCGATCTAATCCCACAAATGGGGGTTTTCCAAATTCCTCAACAGGCTGGTTGTCATGGCCTGGAAGACCTTTTCTACTGCCTCGAACTCCCGATCCTCCCCCTGATAGAAGAAGGCATAGGTTCCATATCGTGTACGGAGGGTACGGATTTTGGCGGTGTTGGTCAGGTCCAGACAGAAGAAGGCCAAGTCGTAACCGATCAGCTCATGGCCTGCTGTAACTTCCCGGACTTCCTCGACATCTAAATCTGTGTATTCTTCCCGCATTGCCTGGACGACGGATTCCGCCAATTTTAACGGACTTGTCTCCCGTGGATGCAACGCAACCGTCCAAAACGCACCCCCCGGACTATATACGGTAACCGACGCCCGTCCCGCTCCGGGCCGGTCTTCCTCCAACGTCCAATTTTCCGGGTATTCAAATCGCAGTCCCGGCTGTCGATACTTGGCTGGCATGTTGTTCCATCTGAAAAAAGAGACAAAAGTACGGAAATATCCTCCAAATGTCATTTCGAGATCAAACCATCCGCCCTCTCATGGGGGATGAGCCTTGCAAACTCGAATCCCCGCGGCATCGCCCGGAATACCAAACTCTATCGGAAATTTTCTTAGATTTTTGCTTTCTAGGGAAGTATCCCTAACCACAGCAGAATGGAAGTCCAGGCAAGCGGCGTAAAAAACCGAAACCCATGGTAGGAGCAGAGAGGCTTCTCCGGTGTGTAGGAGAAAGAGAAGATGTCGGGCATGAAATGGGCTTGGATTTTACTTCTTTTAGGGGGGATTGGGAGTTGGTATGTGTGGAGATACTATGAACTGAAAGGATTCGAGGGGCTTTTTTCGGTTTCAGGGAGGGGCGGCGGGAACTCGTCGGAACAAGGGGAAGCTCCTCCTCCGGTCCCCTCGGGACGGGCAGCCCTGGTGATTGCCAGCTTCAACGCCAATCCGTTAGACGACGGCAAGCTGTCGCAGCCTGCCCGCTTGGCCGCCCTAGTCCAATTATTACGCCGCTTTGATATTGTGGCACTCCAGAATATCCAATTGGCCACCGCATCGCCGCTTTTCCAGCTTCGGGACCAATTGAATGCCGCCGGCGGGCGATATTATGAACTGGCTCTGGGACCGGAGAGTTTCACCCAGCGGGGCAGACCGCTCAGCGCCTTTTTGTATGATCGGGCCATGGTGGAGATCGATCTGGCAAAGGTCTATTGGGTGGAGGATTCCGAGGGGCGGTTGTCGGACCGGCCGTTGGCGGCGGCGTTTCGTGCCCGGGGGCCTCATCCTTCCCTAGCCTTTACGTTTAGTTTAGTAAGCATTTACATCCGGCCCGATCGGGCGCGGGAGGAATTGCCCCTGGTGGAGGGGGTCTATCGAACGGTGCGGAAAAACTCTGCCGGGGAAGACGACATTCTTTTACTCGGCACGTTTCACGCCGACCAAGACCAAGTGAACCAATGGGCGCAGGGACTTCAACTGACCTGGGCGGCGGCGCCTTCTGCCTCCCCGTCCGGAACAGGGATATTCTTGACGGATAATATTCTCTTTCCCCTGCCTGCTACGGTCGAATATACCGGCCGATCGGGCATGGTGGATCTAGTCCGCGAATTGGGCCTTTCTGGGCAAGAGGCGATGGAGCTGTCGGACCATTGGCCGATCTGGGCCGAGTTCAGCGTCTATGAAGGCGGCGAACCGGGCGGCTTGGTCGTTCGACCTCCCCATTCCCTTCGATAGCCCTCACCAAACTATGCAACCGAGGCGTTCCTCTGCGCCTTTTTTAGCCTGGTAAAGAGGGCAGTTTCCCCAAAGGCGATCCCGGCTGACGGGCTATGCCAACCGGAAAGACTTTGGCTGGTGGATCGGTCGGGGGTATGATACACTGTTTGTTGAAGGGGTATCCGGGCTATTTTTAAGCCGACCGGAACCGTCTTGGACATTGCCCCTTCTTTCGCCGTGGGCGGGCGTCGAGGCGGTGAGTTTGCCGGCAGCCCTCCGAAAAACACCTGCCAAGGGAAAGAAACAGAACATCTTTGGTTCTTTCTCCCATACTTTTTTGACCCAAGAGGCCATCCTTCATGGGCCAACAGCTTCCATATTCCGCCGAATCGTCCGGTAGTACCCCCGAGGACGACCGATTTGCCGAGGCCCTGCTATATGCATGGGAGCTTCATCGGCGTCAAAAACGAAAAATGAGCCAAACGCCCTTTTTTGCCCACTTGATGAGCGTAGCCGGTTTGGTACTAGACTACGGCGGGAGCCAAGAGGAAGCGATTGCCGCCCTGCTGCATGATGCGGCAGAAGACCAAGGCGGCCTGGACACATTGGAAACGATTCGGCGGCGGTTTGGCGATCAGGTAGCGGCGATCGTCTTGGACTGCTCGGACAGTCTCCAGCAGCCCAAACCGTCTTGGCGGGAGCGAAAGGAGCGGTTTTTGGCCCGATTGGCCGAGGCGTCGGATTCGGTTCGGCTTGTCTGCGCCGCCGACAAGCTCCACAATCTTCGGAGCTTGATGCGGGAGTATCGGGCGCATGGAGAGGCGATCTGGTCGGCCTTCCGCGGCGGTCGGGACGGCACGCTTTGGTACTACAGGGCGGTCTTGGAAACATTGCAACAAGGCCCTCCCATGCCTATCGTTCAGGAATTCGCAGAGGTGGTGGACCAATTGGAAAAACTGGTCTCCGCCGGCAACCAGCCGACGGCTGGCCCGTAACCCCGTGTGTTAGACCGGCTTGCAGGCTGGTCTTTCCGATCGGCGCGGTTTACCGTCTGGACAGACAGCGTTATGGGACGAGGACCAATCATGCCCAAGGAGCCAACACTGATGAAACGAATCATCCAAGGTGCTACGTTGGAACTGGTGCAAGGGGATATTACCCTTCAGGAGGTGGATGCGATTGTCAATGCGGCGAATCGTTCCTTGGCTAGCGGCGGCGGCGTGGACGGAGCCATTCATGCCGCCGGCGGCCCCAGCATCATGGCCGAGACCCGAAAGAAATATCCCCTGGGGTGCCCGACCGGTTCGGCGGTAATTTCCGGAGCAGGCCAGTTGAAGGCCAAATATGTCATCCATGCGGTCGGCCCGGTCTGGCGAGGCGGCGATCGGCAGGAAGCAGAACTTTTGGCCGGCGCCTATCGCCGTTCCCTGGAGTTGGCCCTGGAGCACCAATGCCGCAGTGTGGCTTTGCCGGCCCTGAGCACCGGGGCCTATGGATACCCCATGGATCAGGCGGCGCGGGTGGCCCTGCAGACGGTGCGGGACTTCCTGGCCGGGCACGGTCGGCCCGAACTGGTTCGATTCGTGCTCTACGACGATCGGGCCTATCGCCATTTTGCCGCCGCCTTGGAAGAACTGATCCCCGAAGAATCGGCGAAAAAAGACTAACCAAACGTTGTCCTTTTTAGGCCATAGCAGCGGAGGGGCTGTCCTTTTTACCAAAGGGAGGATCGACGAGATGAACCCATCCCCAAGGTATGCAGTCCGGTGGTTGACTCTGGGGCTGGTGAGCGGCCTTTTAGGTTGGTTAGGGTGGACCGCATGGTCAGCCAATTTTTCTGGGCCGACGGCAGAGAACCAATCGCCGGCGGCGGCCCCGTTCGCCCAGGACGTGCAGGCTGCTCCGGCGTCGGGAGCTCTGCAAGCTCCCCAAGCCGACCCGACGGCTGCCGTCGCCAAACCTTCCGCGCCTACTGATCTGGTTTTAGGCGGCCCCGGGTTCCCGGTCGGGAAAACTTCGGTTCGGGATTTCGGCGCACGGGGCGATGGCCTGACCGATGACGCCGAGGCCGTCCAACGGGCCGTCGATGCCGCCCCAGGGGTGCTCTATTTCCCGCCGGGTACATATCGGCTTGGAAAGGCCATCCAGGTGGATTTAAACAAAGTGGGGCCCCTTTCCGTCGTCGGCTCCAGCGGGGTTCGGATCGTGATGGCAGGGCCGGGGCCAGCCTTCCGGTTTGTCGGCACCCATCAGGGCACAGCCAGCCCAAATACCGTCCAACCGCCCGTCTGGCAGCAGGAGCGGATGCCCACCGTCGAAGGCCTGGAAATCCTGGGCGATCATCCGGAAGCCTCCGGCATCCAGGCCGACGGCGTCATGAAACTGGGCGTCCATCGGGTGCTCATCCGGCAGGTGTTCCACGGGGTGCATCTAGTGCGGCGCAACCGAAACGTCATCATCAGCCAGTGCCATATCTACGATAACCGCGGCGTCGGCGTCTATCTGGACGATGTCGATCTGCACCAGATCAACATCGTCGGCTCGCATATCAGCTACAACAAGGGCGGCGGCATCGTCAGTCGGGCGGGCAATGTGCGGAACTTGCAGGTTTCCGGCTGCGACATCGAGGCCAACGTAGTCAACATTCTGCTGGACGCCACGGACAGCCGATACGGCACGGCCGAAGTGGCCATTACCGGCTGCACCATCCAACACGGCGGCGGCCCGGACTCGGCCAATATCCGCATCCTCGGCGCAGGGCAGAAATACCGATGGGGCCATGTGTGCATCACCGGCAATGTCTTCTCGGATGTGGACACAAATGTTCACTTAAAGGATACCGAAGATGTCGCACTGACCGGCAATACCTTCTGGATGGGCTACCAATACAATCTGCTGGCCGAAAATTGCATCCGCCTTGTGCTGAGCGGTAATGTCTTTGGCCGAAATCCTGGATATGATTATGTGAAGCAGGTCTTGCCGAACGCCCTGCGGTTTGTGGGCTGCCGGGATGTGGTCCTGCAAGGACTGATGGTGCATGATGTACGACAGGCGGAGGCCGGTCTGGTGCTGGAGGATTGTGAGCGGGTCAATGTGGTCGGATGCAATTTTGTTGATTGCGCCGGTGCGGGGCTGCTACTGCGCAATAGCCGACGCTGCCGGGTCTCCGATTGTCTGGTAGATCATCAGCAACCGCAGGACGGGTGGGCGGCCATCCGGGTCCAAGGCGGCCGGGACAACCTCATCATCGGCAACCTGTTGAGCGGCCTGCTGGAGATGGAACCCGCAAGCGGTCAGGCCTCTGGCAACCTGGAGCGCCCGCGGGACGTAGAACCGGTCCCGGAAAAATCCCCGGTTCCCGAAAAACGGCCGGTTCCGGAGAAACCACCGGTCCCAGAAACACCTCCCTCGCCGGGAAAAGGCCCGGTCCCGGAAAAGCCCTGACGACGGTAGGAGAGTCCCTCCCATCCAAAGACAGAGAAGTTTTTTGAGGAGAAATCCCAAGGAGCCTTTATGCACCTAAGCGAAGCCATTCTGGCGGCGACTCCTTCGGGCCAGATCATGTTGGCAGGCGGCATACTCTTGGCCGCCGGCGGGGTGGCGATAGGGCTTCGCCGGTTGGAGCCGGCCGATATGCCCCGGACGGCCATTTTGACCTCGGTGTTTTTCGTGGCCTCGCTCCTGCATGTGCAGGTTATGGGTACGCCGGTACATCTGGTCCTAAATGGGTTATTGGGGTTGGTGCTCGGTTGGGCGGCGATGCCAGCAGTTTTAGTGGGCTTGGTGTTGCAAGCGGTGCTTTTTGCATTTGGCGGACTGTTGGCCGTCGGCGTCAATACGGTGGTCATGGGCCTGCCGGCAGTGGTCTGCTACTATCTGTTTCGGTGGGCGACGACGGGACGGTATGATGGTCTGGCCTGGGCGGCTGGAGCGGCGGCCGGGTTTATCGGCGTGATGCTGGCCGCCCTGCTGGCCGCCGGCGTACTTCTGCTGGCAGGAAAGCCATTTTACCACGTAGCCCAACTGGTCATTCCGGTCCAATTGCCCGCCGCTTGCATCGACGCCGTGGTTACCGGCGCAGCGGTCGGCTTTTTGCGCAAAGTCCGACCGGAGGTCTTCCGTCGATCCGGCTGATTTACCTTTGATGTCTCCTGAAAGAGGCGCCCGATGAAAAAAACTGTCTTCCCTAGAAAAAAGAGTAGATTCTGGTTTGTTCTGGTTACTGGAATGGCAGGGTTGCTGTGGGGTCCTGGGCCGACCGCTTGGGCGCATAAGATTTATCTTCACGCCGAGGCGGTAGGCCAGAAGGTCCAAGGCCGGGCGTATTTTCGCGGCGGCGCTCCGGCCCAGGAAACCAAGGTGGAGGTCTTCCTGCCCGACGGACGAAAACTGTTGGAGACCAAAACCGACGCCAATGGCGAGTTTTCTTTCCAGGCCCCGGCCCGATGCGATTATCGGGTGGTGGTGGATACCGGCGACGGCCACGGCGCCGAATACACCCTGCCGGGTGCGGATTTACCCGAATCGCTCCCGCCGTTGGAAAAGGCCCAATTGCCGTCGGACAAAAAAGGCCAATCGCCGCCGAAAGAAACCTCGGTCCAGTCGCCGGACAAACCATCCCCCGGCCCCCCTGAGCAGAAACTGGCCTTGGGGTCCAAATCGGCGCCGTCGGCCCCTGCAAAGGGGGCGACGCCCGGCAGTCCGGCAGAGTGGCAACAGGCGATCGAAGAGGCGGTCCACCGACAGATACAGCCCCTGGCCCGGAAGATCGAGCAGATGGAAGACCGCATCCGATGGAGCGACGTTTTGGGCGGGATCGGGTATATTCTCGGGCTGACCGGGATGGGTTTTTATCTTTTGGGGATGCGCCGAAGCGGCCCTTCCTCTGCCAACGAAAAGCCGTCGGCTGGTTCTGGTTCGAGCAGGCCTCCAGAGGCCCCCTAGCGACTGCGCTGCGGAAATTTTTCCTTCCCCTTTCATTTTTTCACCAAGGCTTCTTTTCATCAAGGCTTCTGCCGCCGATGACGCCCACCAATTGGCTTTCCAATGGACTTACCCAAGAGAGTTCGTGGGTGCAGACGGTGGACCCACGGGCTCGGCTTTTGGCTGCCGTAGCGGCGGCGGTGGTATTTGCTTGTTTGCAGGGGGGGACGGCGCTGGGAGGGGCGCTGGGGGGCATGGTGGTGTTGGGGCTATCGGCCCGGATGCGACCGGCGGCGGTGTTCGCCCGACTCTTGCCGTTCAACATCCTGGTCCTTGTGTTGGCGGCGCTGCTGCCGCTCAGCGTCCCTGGGGATTCTGTTTACCAATGGGGGGCTTGGGCCTGGAGCCGACCGGGCCTGGAACTTGCAGGCCAAATCGCCCTGAAAGGCAACGCCATTCTGCTGGCCTTGTTGCTGCTGGTAGGCACGATGGAGCTAGCCACCCTCGGCCACGCCTTGGACCACCTGGGCGTGCCCAGCAAATTGGCCCAGCTTTTGATCTTTACCGTCCGATACCTGGAAGTGGTACATCGAGAGTACGACCGGCTACGGACTTCGATGAAAGTGCGCGCGTTTCAGCCGGTGCTGAATATGCATACGCTGCGGACCTACGGGACCTTGGTTGGAATGCTCTTGGTGCGGGCCTGGGACCGATCCGAACGGGTTTTGGCCGCCATGCAATGCCGGGGGTTTACCGGAAAGTTTTGGCTGCTGGATCATTTTCGATACCGATGGACAGATGCTCTGTTCGGGGCGGGTTGGTTGGTCGGTTTGGCAGCCCTTATTGCCCTAGAACTTTGGGGATAAAATAGACGAAACAATTCAGCCAAGTAATGCCCTGTTTCAAGGAATGCCCTGGGGTGAGGAATGCGCCGTGTTGAAGAATGCCCTAACGTGTGATTCCCGCGGAAGCGGGAATCCAGATTTTATGTCTTTCCCTTGGCCGTCGAGAAGCCGGCCAACCGGTAGGTGGACCGAGGTCTGGATCGTGAGCTTTTGCAGGAATGCCGGGCTATTGCTTCGGGCTGAAATCATACCGAGTTGATACCCCCCTATGGATACACCCACTCCA
>JAKPGL010000152.1 GCA_029550925.1 Planctomycetota bacterium | reverse complement strand
GGTTGGTATGATCCGAGCTGGGCGGTCCAAAGCCACCTAACCTGGTCAATCGCCGTAAATTCCGGCCAATTCGCACATCCTCACAACATCAACACTGGGTAAACTCCAGCGTCTGAGGCGTCAGAAACCATCCTCATTTCTCCGGGGAGCAGTTCCCGGTCTGCCGGGGTTTCCCCTCTGAACCTGCTCCCAAGCCCCTGGAACGAAACGCCCTCGGGGGGCCTACTATATTCTGGGTATCTCATTGCCCTTTGAAGAGACTCCTTTTATACTAGTTGACTTTCCGAGAGAGTTTGGCTAAGGAAAGAATGCTTCGGCATGAAATAGATAGTTTTCCCCTGCCTTTTTAGGGGGATGGATTTCCTATTATTGGAGTAATGGTTTACAACAGACCGATTTGGCTTTCATTCCTTTGAGGGATTTATGGAGACCCTCTAACAAAATGACGGCGCGAAAGAATCGAACGTCCCCTACCGGGGCACGGGGATCGGAAAAGTCATTTTGTTAGAGGTTCTCAGAAAGGTTCTAACAACGGGCGGTTTTACTTTTTGGAACGCGGCGATAAAAAGCTTCTCGAAAAGGAGTGGGACTAGGAAAGCCGCCAGGGAACTTTGGAGAAATGAGTCATTTCTAAAAAGGGCCGAAACACCATGAGTCATCATCAACAACGGATTCCGCCGGATCAGGCCCAACGACCTTTTTTTGTGGGGGTTGATTTAGGCGGGACGAACGTCAAAGTGGGGCTGGTGGATGATTTGGGCCGGACGCTGGCGTATCGGAGCATCCCGACCGAGGCGGATAAAGGGCCGGACGATGCAACGCGGCGGATGGCCCAAGCGGTGCGGGACGCCATTGCCCAGGCCGGGTTACAGGTCCACGATGTAGCCCGAGTGGGGCTGGGTTCGCCCGGGACGATGGACATCCCCGGCGGTTATCTGATTCAGCCGGTCAATCTGAAAGGGTGGGACGGATATCCGATTCGGGATAAATTGGCCGAGTACTGTGGGCTTCCGGTCAGCTTTGAAAACGACGCCAATGCGGCGGCGTATGGCGAATACTGGGTCGGTTCCGGGCGGGCCTTTCATAGCATGGTGCTCCTGACGCTGGGAACGGGGATTGGCTGCGGCATCATTATTGGCGATCTCGTGCTTCGGGGCGAAAACAGTCATGGGGCGGAATGTGGACATATTATCATTGATTGCCGGGAGGACGCTCTGGTGTGCGGCTGTGGTCAGCCTGGGCATCTGGAAGCGTATGCCAGCGCCACTGGAGTTATCAAGCGGGCAGAGGCGGCGTTAAAGGGTTCTCGGACTAGTTCGTTACGAAAGCGCCTGTCGGCGGGCGAAGAGCTTACCCCGCTCTTGATCGCCCAGGAGGCGGAAAAAGGTGACTCGCTTTCGCTGGAGATCGTTCTGGAAACGGCCCGATACCTGGGCATTGGGATCGTCAGCCTGATGCACACGATCGACCCGAACGGCGTGCTTTTGGGTGGGGCCATGACGTTCGGGGGCCGGGAAAGCCCGCTAGGTCAGCAATTTCTGGCCCGGATCAAGCAGGAGATCGACCGCCGGGCGTTTGCACTGTTGGCCGAGCGGATTACGCTGGATTTTGCCGCTCTGGGCGGCGACGCCGGCTACATCGGCGCCGCCGGCATCGCTCGGTTGGAACACCAACAACTCCACTCCAAAAAAGGCGCCTAGAGCGTCTCTGTAGTTGAGCGATCCCTGTAGGCCGGTTGTGAGCCCAGACCGAAAGGTTCCTGACTTCTTAAGGCGGTCGTTTCACGCGGCCAGGACGCCGACGAGGATGTCATAGCCGGCGTGTGCGCCGGCGGCGACGCCGAAGCCGCGCCGCCAGAAGAGCGCGCAAAAGAACAGCCCCGCGGTAAGGCGGAACGAAAAGGCAAATGGGTTCCAAGGTTCGCCGGCTGGTCCCACGTGGTGGGCGAGGGCAAAAAGGCCGCTGGTAGCCAGTGCGGCCGCTAGGAAGCTCCCGCACGGGCTAAAGCCCGAAAGCCGAAATCCCCAAAAGGCCAGAGGCAAAAGGATCAATCGGAACAGAAGTTCTTCATACAGGCCGGCGCCGAGATAGCTGATGGTGCGCACCAGCCAAAGGGGCCAAAAGCTGCGCTGGCTTTCGCCGGGAAGCTGCCAGAGGTATCCTTGCCATTGGAGTAGGATCCAAAGCGCGAGGGAAAGCAGGGTGCATTCGACGGCCATGCCGAACAGGGTGGACGGCGCTACCCGCCAGGATTCTCCTGTGGCATAATGCCACCCCAACAGGATGGCTACCAAGAGGACCGGCAATAAGAAATAATGTCCAAAACCGAGTTGGTCCAGCAGCGTCCGGAGCCAGAGGTCGGCACCGTTTCTGGCCGAGGCCGAAGTTTCCAGCAACACCCCTCCTTCATAAAACACCAATAACGGGGTCAAAAACAGTAGGCTCACCCAGGGCCGACGGGATTCGGACCAGTAATCGCCGTCGGTCTGGGAGGGCTGTTCGGAAGGGGTAGGAAGCGGCAAAGCCGGTTCGCAAGGGGTTTCCATAGAAGGACGGCTCCCAGATCATTTTCGACGCAGGTCGGGAATGGTCTTGAGTCTGCGGGTTTTGAGGAGGTTTGGGAAAACATTTCCGATTTTTTCGTCCGGGACATACGATCGACTGGGTTTCGGATCGGAGGCGGCGATGAGCGGGATATTGCAGCAGGTGTATGAACGGTTATGGAAGGCGTATGGACCGCAGCATTGGTGGCCCGGGGACGGCCCGTTCGAGGTGATCGTCGGTGCAGTGCTGACGCAAAATACCAGTTGGAAGAATGTGGAGCGGGCCATCCGAAACTTGCGGGACGCCGGTCTGATGACGCCTCGCCGATTGGCGCGGACTCCGTTGCCAGAATTGGAAGAACTGATTCGACCGGCTGGCTACTACCGGATCAAGGCCCGTCGGCTGCGGAACCTGCTAGAGCTAATTGTGAAGCGGTACGGCGGCTCCCTGGAACAGATGTTTTCTACGCCGATGGACGTTTTGCGGGAAGAATTGCTCGCGGTACAGGGCGTCGGACCGGAGACGGCGGATTCGATCCTTCTGTACGCGGGGAATTTGCCTACGTTTGTGGTGGATGCCTACACGCATCGGGTGTTGGCGCGGCACGGCTGGATCGGCTTTGACGCCGACTATTATCAGATAAAGGAGTATTTCGAGGACCAATTGGAGCCGGATGTGCAGCTTTTCAATGAGTATCACGCCTTGTTGGTGCGCGTGGGGCATCTGCATTGTCGAAGGCAACCAAAATGCAACGGCTGCCCTTTGGAGGAGATGCTTCCCGAAGGCGGTCCTTTGACGCCGGAGAGCTAGGACGGGGATCTTCGCGCAACCCCGGCGACGAGCGGAATAAATCGCCTCTCCCCCGGAGCGGAAGAGGCGAGAAAATCGGACTGCTCCGTTCGGAAATGTTATGGTTGTTTTTTCCCCGAAGGGTTTAAGCTGCAGCGCGTTCCCATTGGGGCCGAGTGGAAAGATGGATTCGCAGGAATCGTACTCCCGCAGGATCGTAAAAGAGGACCTGATTGCGTTGGATTTCCCAGATGGCGGAAAACTTCACGGAGCGAGGTCCGTGGACGCAAAAGAACACGCCACAGACGTTGCCTCCTCGGGTCAAAATTCGTTGTGTCAAAGAAAAAGCGCCGGGTTGAAGATGGAAATGCTGGCAGATGGTTTCATAGATGTAGTTCCGGAGGTCTTCGAAAGAACGAATTTCTGGCGCACAGGCGTCGATGGGTGTCATGGAAGCGATCTCTCCTTGTGGGCCTCCCGGCGCCGGAGAAAACTCTCCAGGGCCGGGCAAGAACATGTTGTGAATCCTTGCAACGCTGACACAGGAAACATCGGCAGAGAAGACGGGAATTCTTCGTTCCAGAATCCCGCTCACCTGGGGGGATCAAGCTGCCTGCGCTAGGGAGCCTCGTCGTTAGTCCAAGCCAGATAAGAAATAACTTTTATTCCCCAGGGCGAGTCGGGAAAAAAGAATTTTGGTTAAAGTTCCCGATCCCGCTCGCAAGCCATCTGCTGCGCGCACGCCGAATAGAAAAAATACCCTAAGAATTTTTAAAGTCTTGTTCCAATCGGCAAATCCCGCACAATTTTCGCAGTCCGATTACTTTTTCTCTTCCGCATAGGCGCGGTACAACTCGGCAATGCGACCTTCCTGATGATCGCCTTTGTGCAATACAATGCGATAATAGAACGAAATCGATTTTCCCTTGGGCAGGGTATAAGTTCCATCCTCCGAAGCGCCGAAATCTTTCCATCCAAATGGATTGGCCGCAAACAAACCATACGTCCGTACATGCCAATAGGTGGGCGCGCGGAAACTGGCCGGGTGGTTCATCACCGCAATGCCGACGATCTGGCCGTCCACCGGGCCGTAGTAATCGACCCATTCCGCCCGCTTGGCCCACGCATCTTTATCTCGCTGTCCATGACTGTTGACAATATGGCCGCCCAGATTAGCGTCCACCTTCATCGTCTCAGCCACTCGAACGGCAAAACAGCCCTCCTTGGTATCGCCGAAAGTAACCGGCCCTTCCGTGGCGGTAATGGTAGCGTCAAAATCGATCATCCGACACTGCCGATCGCCGTGGAAGGTCAATCGGCGGCGGTCTTCGCAGACCTTGGTCCCGTCTGGAGCAAGCCAATCGTTCCGCGTCTCGATGACGGCCTTCTGCCCACCTTCGACCCGCACAAACTCCCGGTGTTGGATCGGTTGCTTGGCCCAAAAGTCATATCCATTGACCTTTCCATGATTGAACCACAACGACCGGTGATGAGGATGGTCTTTGCGTTCGCCTTCCCGGTCGGCCATGGGGTAGGACCGGGTCATGGGTTTGCCGGTCGGGCCGATGATCGGCCAAAGAATTGGCCCTAAAGGCGGCTGAAGCTTTGGGGCGGTCAGGTACTCGGTGAAAAGCTCTCCGTCGATCTTGACAATAACTTTGTCCCCTTCCTGATGCGCCGTCCATTCCGCCCCCCAGACCGAACCCCAACCAAAAGCCAAAACCGCCATCATCCATCCCCAATTTCTTGCAAGTGCTCGCATCGATGTCTCTCCTCGAAGAAGTTGAAGATCCGCTTTATAACCTATCCGCCGTTCCGTCTCAACACCCTGCTGCATCCTCCAACTCGGACCGTTCTCCGTCAAAAAACCAGCCTTATTGCGAGGACCGCCGCGTCCTTGACCGGCGTCGCCGCCTCGCCCTGCGCGGAGTACTCTCCTAATAAAGTAGCATACATCCAGTCGGATTGCTACTGCCACCAAGAAAGGCCTATCCTAAGCTCAAAAAGACGGGAAATGGAGGTGATCTCCCAGCCCCCCATACAAGTTTCCCCTGGATCGCCAAACGGGGCGTCAAAGAATGGCCTCAGATTTTCGGCAATGCAGAACCTAGCCAGCTAATTCCTCCAGCCGGCGGCCGTCACAGTCGGGCTAAAATGTTCCAAGCGATCTATTTTTGTAGATGCTCTTTCTGATATTGCTCGAAGCTCACCCGGGGGAAAATGCTTTGAAACTCGATTGCCTGGTGCACACGCGCGCGATCCGCTTCGACAATCTGACGCACCAATTGATGTTCACTCCGAAATGTCGTCCGTTTTTTCGGCAACAGGCCCGTTTCCGGATGGATGGTCAAATGGACTTCTTTGGGAATTTCTTCCCGCCGCTGGAGTTCTGCATTGACCACTAACCGAGCAAACGGCGGCAATCCTTTGGGATTCAAAAGAGCGTTCAATCGGGCCAACGCGTCGGCAAAGTAGCGATATTGGGCCGCCAATTCCGGACTCTCCGCATCCACGGTCGCCACCCGATAGGTCATCCAGGGACTGCTCAGGGTCAACTCTCGGGCCGTCGGATCAAAACTCTTCTCAAACTCCGGACGGGCCAAAAAGGCGACAAACGGGTCCGAGTATTCCGCTGCCCGCCGCCGAAGCCGCTCGACGAAGGCCTCGACTTCCTGGCTGGTGAGTTCCGTCTTCACCCGCCGTTCGGTATCCAAGAGGACAAACCGACTGTGGTCTTTCTCAAAGATGGTGATTTCGGGCGGTTTTTTGAGAAAATCATACACAGCCCCGTTATAGAAAATAGTGGTGGTTTCTACGCTCGGTTCCCGTTGCTGGCCTAGATAGACCTTGTTCTCCATCCGAAAATCCAAGGCCCAACTTTCGGAAAACAGTCCTATCAAGACTGCCAACGAAACTACCGCTCCTTTTGGCTTCATCGGATTTTCCCTCCTCAGGAGGTCTCAGATCGTCGTTCTCGAACACCTGTTCCCCACCTTCTGGAAGGTGGGAAAAGACCAAAGGCTACCGGTCTAGTTTGGCGGAAAACGCAGTCCTCTTTCCTTCGGTCCACCGGAAAAAGATCAACCGCGATCGGTCCGCCTTTCCTTCCCTGATCACCTGGCCCCCCTGAGCTTCCGCAGAGATTTGCAAGATATAGCCAAGAGGGGCCGATGGCTCAAGGTGAAAACGAGATACTGAAGGAAGCGCCCCCCATAAAGAGTTATAATTAGATGCCCTAGAATGGTCAAAAAATCTTCCCCATTTATCAGACCCCCTCCATTAGGAGGGCATTTTTCGCTGTCTCTCCTGCTAGCAGTGCTCCAAGGTTCTTCCATACTACCCGCCTGTTCGGGGAGGGCAAACCGAATCAGGAAGGTCGAAAATCCCCTCGAAAGTGGTATTTTCGCCTCCCCCTTCCCAGCCATTTGTATCCTCTCCTTCGATTCCGCCCCGCTTCCTAAGGAAACCTTTTACTTTACGGGCAGGAGGCATCTGGCCCCTACCGACAATACAACCCTTCCGATCGGCCTGATGAAGAACCGATCCTACGGAGCTTGGCTCTGCTACGGAAAATGTCGGTCAGAAGGATTGCTTCTGCTGGAACGGCTGATAGAGAAACCCTTTGGCCGGTAAAACTCCCTGCCGATATTGCCTTCTGGAACAGTTGACCACGAAGAGGACGACCGTATGAAAAAGACCACCTTCCGGATAGTAACCCGAGGCAGCGACGGCCAAGTTCGGATACGGGATTATGATTCGCCGCAGCCAATCTTGCGACGCCATACGCAGATCGGCGTCGAAGATTGCAGCACCGATTTGTCGTTGCGGGGTTTACCGGTGTTTCGGGGGCTGATCGGCCCTATTCCTGAAGGTAAAAATATCATCCGGTATGAATCTCCGGATGTCTTTGAAGACCTGACCAAACAATGGAGCGCCGCCCCGATACCCAAACGACGTCGCTCTCGAATCCGAACAGACGCTTCTCATTCCGCTGCTGCCTCTACGGGGGCTGTTCATTCAAACCCACCTGCTCTTCCATCCTCCCGGTCTTCTCAGTCCAAAGAAGATTCTCCTATCGACGCGGAAACGTAGAGCTTCTAAACAAAAGGGTCTTTCCTACCAACCTGCATCTGGTAGGAATACTCCGCCGATCCTTCCGCGGTTTTGTATAACACTTCAGCCGAGTGAAATGCATAGGTTTTGAGGGAGGGCGCCTTCGGCGCCGCATCCGTAAGGAAGCGGCTTTCTGTGTTATGGGTGCGGGCGTCCCCAATGTGTATCTCGGCTGGAAACCGATGCCACGACCGCTCCCACCCGGCTTTACGGCAGATAAGTCGGTCTCACTGACCATACAGAAGCCCGTTCTGTTTTTAGAGCAATCAAGAGAGTCTAACAGACCGAATCCCTCTCCGTTTTGGGTAAGTTGTGTACGCCTTTGGCCTGTTGACTTCTTGGTCTTTTTTCGCCATGCTAAGGCTAGGGAAGTATCCAATAGTAGGGCAACGGCAGGGACGGAGCCAAAGCAAGACATGATCGAGAAGGAAGGATGGGCGGCAGTGTCTTCGAAAAGAGGATTTGATTTTAGCAGTCATATGCGCCGATTGTGCGAGGACTTGACGGTGAGGACACCGGAGTTGCGCCATATTGATATGGATCGCGTTTTGACAGCGACCACCCAGGTCCGAACCAATCATTCGGAAGGGATTTACGCCTCGCTGACGCCTTTGCGGTTTCCAGGGGGCGGAAACGTCTTGGTTCGTTGCGGACGGCATTACACGCTCCAGCGGGTGGTCGATCCTTCGGGGCGGGAGATGCTTTATATCCTGCGGTTTTATCTGCCGCGGTTTGCCGACCTGAAGTTCAAAGAAAAAATGACCACCATCGTCCACGAACTCTGGCACATCAGTCCGGAGTTCAATGGCGACCTTCGGCGTCATCGCGGCCGCTGTTATGCCCACGGCCGATCGCAGAAAGCCTACGACGCTCACGCCGCCCGGTTGGTAGAACAGTATCTGGCCCAAAACCCCCCCGCCGAACTTTACGAGTTTCTGCAATATTCCTTTCGAGAACTCCAAGCTCGTTACGGGGCGGTCTATGGCATGAAAGTTCCCCGTCCGCGATTGATCCCCCTGCCTTTAAAAACGACGACTTTTGAAGAGAGTTGTGATTAGTCCACGGTTTTCTTTTTCTTTGAGGAGAGTTCCCCATGGTATCTCATAAAATCACTCGACGGACCTTTACTCAAACGACGGCAGTTGGGGCGTTGGGGCTGACGGCTTTATCGGCTCGCCAGGTGCTTGGGGCCAACGAGCGGATTCGGCTCGGATTTATTGGAGTGGCCAATCGGGGCGGCCAACTGATGGACGCCTTTCTGAAGCATTCGGATTGCCAGATTGCGGCCCTGTGTGATGTGGACAAAGGAACCCTAGAAAAGGCCAACGCCAAAGTCGATGGCCGGGCGGAGCTTTACAGCGACTTTCGTAAACTGCTGGAACGAAAGGACCTGGATGCGGTCGTTATCGCCACGCCCGACCATTGGCACGCCCTGCAAACCATCTATGCCTGCCGGGCAGGTAAAGATGTTTATGTCGAGAAACCCCTCTCCATCACCATCTACGAAGGCCGACGGATGGTCGAAGAGGCCCGCAAACATAAACGCGTCGTCCAGGTGGGCACCAATCGACGGTCTTCGCCGCTATATGCCCAGTTGGCCCAGTGGTGTCGGGCCGACAAAGTGGGAAAAATCACCGTCAGCCGGGCGTATCGCTTGAGTAATATGGCGCCTGGCGGCATTGGTCGCGCCCAGCCCTCCGAGCCGCCGCCCGGTTTGGATTGGGACCTCTGGTTGGGTCCCCGGCCTGCGATCCCCTATCGGGAAACCATCGCCCCGTATAAGTTCCGATGGTGGACGCCGTATTCGTCGCAGATGGCCAATTGGGGCGTCCATTATCTGGACCTGATGCGGTGGATGACCAACGAATTGGCCCCCGCCTCCATTGGTGCGATGGGCGGCCGATTTGCCGTCGAGGACGATCGCACTATCCCCGATACGATGGAGGCCTGTTTCCAGTTTGCCTCAGGCCGATTGTTTATCTTCGGCCAATACGAAGCCAGCGGCAATCCGATGTTTCCCTATGGAGAATTGGAACTACGGGGCGTATTAGGGACGGTATATGCCAGTGATAGAATGTTCAAGATTGTTCCGGAACGCGGCGGCCAATTCCAAGACCCCAAACCCCGCATGGAACCGATGGAACAACCAGGCCCCTCCCCCTATGTCGAAAGCACTGTGCTCCACGCCCGCAACTTCCTCGATTGCATCAAGAGTCGCCAGAAACCCAATGCGGATGTCGAAGAAGGCCACCGCTCGACGACGATGAGCCTACTGGCCAATCTCTCCCTGGTGGTCGGCCAACGCCTGGAGTGGGACGCCCAGAACGAAAAAATCCTGAGCCCCAAAGAAGCCAACGATCTGTTGCACTACGAATATCGCAAACCCTGGTCGCTGGATTAACTCCTTCCGTCCTACCTGGCCCTTTGCGCCCTACCGCTTGGGTTTGGATGAGACGCTTCTGGAATAGTTTGGACGTTTGAAAAACGGGAACACTTCATTGTTCAAACGCCTGAATGGTTCCCTTTGATCTAGGAGCGGATCATGAAAAAACCAGCGAAAGAAACACGGGCGGAAAATACCTGTCTATGGAACATCTGTTCCCTCTGGACCTGTACATGGATCGCCTTCTTGGCGATGGGGCTGGTCTTCTCAGTGGAAGAAGGTTTGTATGGCCAAAGCAGCTCGGAAAGACAGATCGGTCGAATACGGCTTGAGGACCATTGGCAGATACGGTCGGCAGTGCTGGCGACCGAAGACGGCCAGCAGGTTTCCCAGCCGGACTACCCGGCCAAGGATTGGCATCCGACCCGGCTGCCGGCAACCGCCCTGAGCACGCTCATCCGAAACGGCGTCTATCCCGATATGCGCATCGGGCTAAATAGCTTCCGGATTCCGGACGCTTCGGACGAGTTCAACCAGAAACATGACCTGGCCAAGTACAGTTATCTTCCGGACCGGCGGAATCCATGGCGGGACCCGTATTGGTTCCGGACGGTTTTTGAACTGCCGGAATCGGTGCAGGGTCGGCGGGTTTGGCTGGTGCTCAAAGGGATCAACTATCGGGCAGATGTGTGGGTAGGTGGCCGACAGATTGCCGACCGCCAGCAGGTGGTGGGTGCATTTTCACGCTATCGGCTGGACATTAGCGAAGCAGCCCGGCCCGGCCGAAACGCCCTGGCCATCCGCATTCACCCGGTCGATCATCCCGGCGTACCGGAGACCCAGTTGGAGCCGCTGGGTCGGTGCCGAAACTACCACAAAGAGATCATGCGGGATGTAACCTTGCCGATGTTCATCGGCTACGATTGTATGCCTACGGTACCGGATCGGCATCTGGGCCTGTGGCAGGGGGTGGAGGTGGAATGGACCGGGCCGGTGGATATCAGGCATCCGTTTGTGCGTACCGAGTTGCCGCTGCCGTCAACCAGCCCGGCCCGGCTAACTGTCTCGGCCGAACTGCTCAATTGCTCTGACAAACCAGTGGAAGGTGTGCTCATCGGCCGGGTGGAACAGACCGGCGGGGAGTTTTCCGCCCCGGTGGCCTTGCAGCCCGGCCAGACGAAGCTGGTGGTTTTCAAGTCGGAGGAACACCAGGCCCTGGTGGTGAAAAATCCCCGCCTATGGTGGCCCAACGGCTACGGTCAGCAACCGCTTTACGACCTTCGACTTGAGTTTTATATTCGCAAGCAGATGGAGCAGAATGTAGCCGGCGGGTTGGCCGAGCTATCCGACCAGGAGCATGTACGGTTCGGCATCCGGCAGGTAAGCCGGGAGATTTACCGACGGGGCGACGCCCATGGACTTCGGTTGTATATAAATGGGCAGAAAATCTTTTGCCGGGGCGGATACTTGCAGCCGGAATTGCTCTTCGATTGGGACGCCCGGCGTATGGAAACCGAAGTCCGCTATCTGGCCGAGGCCCGGATCAACCTGGTCTATTTCGAAGACATTCCGGTCCCGCCAGAGGAGTTCCTGGACGTCTGCGACCGATATGGACTGATGTTTGGGAATTGTTTCTACGGCTGTTTTTGGATGCAACCGGGCACTAACCACCCGGAAGACCTAGAGCTTCTGGACCGGAGCACGGTCGATATTATCAAGCGGATTCGGAACCATCCGAGCCTGGTCCTCTACGTGGCTATGAACGAAGGGGAAACGCGGCGGGAAGTTTATACCATGTGGCGGGAAGCGATCCAGCAGCATGACGGCACTAGGATTTGGATTCCATCGGGGTCTTTTCCGGATTACCGGAAGGACGTGCCGGAGTGGATTCGGCCGGATTTGCCGGTAGGCGTAAACGACTATCCGCCGAAATCCTACGGCTGGATGGAGCCGGCGCAGTTTTTCCGGTGGGTACGGGAGAAGGATAATTGGATGTTCATGTTGGAAAGCGGCGCGCCGTCGGTGCCGCCGATCGAGAGCTTGCGCCGATTCCTGCCCGAGCTGGAGCAGGCTGACCCGGCCAGTCCCCTGTATCCGCTTACAGAAGCCTGGGCGCATCACGACGCTTGCAGTTATTTCAAGCCGTTTGACGAGGCGGTGCGGCGGATTTTCGGGCAGCCCAAATCCGTGGCCGACTATTGCCGACGGGCGGAATTGCTCAGTTACGACCAACATCGAGCGATGTTCGAGGCGGCCCAGCACCGGATGTGGGACATTACCAGCGGATTTTCCGAGTGGAAACTAAACGCCTGTTGGCCATCGGTCGAATGGCAACTGTATGACTGGTATCTTCGACCGATGGTGAGCTACTACGCAGTGCGGAAGGCCTGTGAACCGGTGCATGTCCAGATGGAGCCGCTGGATCGGATGGTGCAGGTGGTAAACAATCGGTTGCAGCCGGTGGAGGGGCTTCGGGTGCGTGCCCGGCTTTTGGACATGCAGAGCCAACTGCGCTGGCAGCACGAGGCCACCCTGGACGTACCGGCCAACTCGGTGCGGGATGTGTTTGCGGTACAAACGCCGGAGGACATCAGCCCGGTGTATTTTGTTCGGTTTGACGTGGCGGATCGAAACGGACAGCCGGTGTCGGAAAACTTTTACTGGCTGGCCCGGAGCGAACTAAAGGAGCTGGCCCATTTGGAAAAATTGCCGGCGGCGGAAGTGTCGGCCCAAATGACGCTTCACCCGCAGGCTACGGAGACGGTGGCTGAGGTAAGGGTCCAGAACCGTTCGGAGCGGATCGCCTTTTTGGTACACTTATCTATCTGCCGACCCACCGACAGCGAAGAGATCTTGCCGGTCTGGTGGGAGGATAACTATGTGTGCCTTTTGCCGGGCGAAAGACGGCGGATACTGGCCCGGTTTCCGACGGCTGATGCAAGCGGCCGAACACCGATCTTGAAACTTATCGGCTGGAACGTTCGGCAGGCATCTGGACAGTGAAAGGCCAGAGCTTCTGGCAAGTGTTCTTTTCTAGGACCAAAAGTTTCGTCATGAACCGACGAGTTTTCAGGTTTCCATCTTTTTTGCGATGGATTGGGGTAGGGTGGGTGCTGGGAACGGTGTTTTGTTCCCAGGGCGTTCTGGCTGAACCGACCGACGCCGAGGCGAAAAAGGCGGCGTCGCTACCGGTCGGTTGGGCGGAAAAACTCTTCGATCGGAAAACCTACGATTTCGGTCGGGTCCCAGCCGGCGCGCAGGCCGAGTTCGAATTCTCGATCACCAACATCTATCCCTTGGAAGTAGAAATCAGCCGGATTAGGGAAACCTGCGAATGCACTGAACCGATCCTGGCCAAGTCGGTCCTTGCGCCCGGAGAGCAAACCACGTTGACCGCCCGGTTGCAGACCCACCGATTTCAAGGGCGAAAGGGAGCTACCCTTACGATAACCTTTGTTCGGCCAGAGTTTGCCGAGGTCCAATTGCACGTAACCGCGTATATCGATCCGGCAGTTTCTTTGTCGCCGGCAGAACTGGATTTCGGCGTAGTGCAGCCGGGGCAACAGGCCCAAAAAGAAGCCGAGCTTCGCTGCCGAGGCCGACCGGATTGGCGGATCGAAGCTGTTCAGCCACCCCCAAAGGGCATCGCCGCCAAAATCTCGGAAATCGAGCGGAACGATCAGGTAGTGCGGTATCGGCTTCAGGTGCAATGGACGCCCACCGGACCGTTAGGCCCATTCAAAGAAGTTCTGACGCTGAAAACCAACGATCCGGGAACTTCCGAGATTTTTCTGTTGCTTACCGGCCAGGCGGCGGCGGAGGTTGAGGCGCATCCGCCAAGGGTTTGGCTTGGCGCAGTGCAACCGGGCCAGGCGGCGGCAAAACTGCTGATCCTGCGGGCGTCCAGACCCTTCGCCATCCAGGCTGCCACAGCCAATCTAGCGGGACTGACCATCGATTTCCAGGGCGGCAAGGGGGCGCAAACGATCCATCGGCTTACCGTGCGGTATCAGGCCCCAGCATCGCCCGGAAAATACGTCGGCGTTATCCGCATCCAAACCGATCTCAACCAACATCCCCTGGAAATTCCCGTTCAGGCCGTCGTGTTTCCCAGCCCGGAAAACCAGCCGTAAAACTTCTCCCCTCGACGGCGACGATTTGGGTAGATACCAATAGGGTCTATGGGGGGGCCAGTTCGTGGGCGAAGTATCGGGCCGTGAGCGGCTCGCCGGTTGCTCGGCGTACAAACTCCGGCCAGCGATGCAGTGCTCCCGGAGCAAAGACCCGCTGGCGAAGAAATTCGCCCAATCGGGCGTCCAGAGGAGTAGAAAGGCCGCTGGTCATTGGCCCTCCGGTTGGAGGGTTTGCCGGTGCGGGGCCTTCGGCGGCCCTTGCGGAAGACGAAGTAGGCGGTTTGGCCATCTTTGGGCCGCTGTACTGCTGGGCAATCGCATGGCGCAATTGGGCGGCCAATAATTCGCCGAGCATGTAATTATGATAATACACCGGGGCTACGGTAAAATGGGGTTTGGAGGCCCAGTCGGGCTGATTTCGGCCTTCCGGCCGGTGTAACTGCTGGTACCGCTCCACCAGGTCCCACCAGAGGCGATTCAGGTCCTGATCGGGATCTTCGTAGAGGGCCTTTTCAAAGTGGAACATCACCAGGGTCCATCGGCAGAAGATCAATTGTTCTCGTCGTCGTTGCTCAGCCAGGGCCTCGGCCGCGGCCTGGACTCGATCCGACGGGGTCTGGACATACTGAAGCAAAAACTGCGGCTCTAACGCCTTGGCCCCAAAGAGCATTGCTACTGCTTCGGTGGTGAAGGCGTGGGCTGGTTGCCGAAGCGTGTAGCGGAGCTCGGCGCCCAGCCCCAATTCATACACGCCGTGGCCTAGTTCATGGAGCACCACGCCCATCCATTCGGCCGTCGGTTTCACATTGCACAGGGTGCGGACATCGCCTCGCCGGTCGATATGGGTGCAGAAGGCGTGTTGGTCTTTGCCCGGACGTTCGTACAGGTCGCTCCGCTGTAGAATATCATCTACCGGCAAGCCGACATCGGCAAAAAACCGCCGGGCCATCTCGACAATCTCCTCCTTGCTCTTGGACCGGTAGAACGCATCGGGATCGACCTTCGCCGAAGGCGGCGGCGATTGGAAAAACGGATTATCGTAGTGCCACGGCCGAAGCTGATCGACTGGGCAACCAAATCGCTGGGCCAATTCGGCGTCCAGGCGGGCCTTCATGTTCGTGAACGGCTCCCTGGTGAGCCGATCCAGTTCGTCGAAAAGGGCCAGGAGTTCCGCTGGTTCATGTTCCTGGCGGTGCATCTGCATATACCAGAAGTTTTTGTAGCCCAGTTGTTGGGCCGCCTGGTTCCGTTGGTGAGCCAGGGCGATCAATTTCGGCCCTACCAGGCCGCCTACTTGTTTGAGGGCTTCCCAAGTGCTTTGCCGCTTTTGGGAGTCTTTCGCCTCCCGGAGCATTTCCTGCAGTTCGTTGTTCGAGTACTCCCGGCCGTTCATCTTCGCCCGATAGGTGCTTAAACATCGCTCGATCTCGGTGGATGCTTCCACCAAACGCCGCAGGGTTTCTTCAGGCAGTTGATTGGCGCGATAGGCCAATTCCACCAGTTCCAACGAGCGGGCCAGGGCCGATTCTAACTCGCTTCGGTGTTTCAAAAGTCCTTGGACCTCCGCCCAACCCGCCGGATCGCTGTGGAACCGGCGGACCGCCAGGGCGGCCTCGGCCGAAGCCTGGAAATCCTCCGGCCGGCCCGTATTGGCCGCCTGCCACGAGGCCAAATTGGCCTTCTTCTCCAACTGGGCCAACTGCGATTCATACCGATCTAAAAACGCTTGCGCCTGTTCAGACACGGATGACTCCTTTGCTTGCTGGACTGCGATCGGCAAGGCCGCCTTGTTTTGCACTCCCTGGGACTCGCTCCCCGCAGCCGACGAGATGGCTAGCGTCGGTAGGAGGACGCCAAGAAACGCGCCGACCTCCCAGTGCATCCCTATCCCACCCTGCCGCGCCATCGTCTTCATGGGACCTAACCTTTGCGAGAATTGTTTTGGAGTTCAAGGAGTACTTATTTTATGCCCAGGTGAAGGACTGGTCTAGCCGTCGCCTTTGCACACCCCCTCGCCCCAGCCGGTCATGCCGGCGTTATCTGTGGTTGCCAAAAGGTGGGAAGGGCGTCCCCTGGACGGACATGGTAAAATAATAGAAAGACCATCCACTGCTTGCGTACGAATGACAGAAATACCAGGTTTCTCCAGTCGGTCGAAATGGCGTCATGTCCCAAACGACGCCAGCCCCAAAAGGAAAAGGTGTGCGCCGATGTCCCAACGTGTGTTGACTGCCTTGCCGGTCTATAATGAGGCGGCCCATGTGGAGGCCGTCTTAGACGCCGTGCTGGGTTACTGCCCCGAAGTTTTGGTGGTCGATGACGGTTCGACCGACGGGACCGAGGGACTCCTGGCTCGAAGAAAAGACATCTACTGCATCCGGCATCCGAAAAACCTTGGTTATGGGGCGGCCCTGCGCACGGCCTTCCGATTTGCGGTGCGGCAGGGATACGAAACGCTCATCACCATCGACTGCGACGGCCAGCATGAACCGCAGCGGATCCCTGATTTTATCGCGGCCCGAACGCCGGAAGTTGATATGGTTTCCGGGAGTCGATATCTTCGGGAGTTCCCCGGCGACAGCCCAGCTCCGGAAGACCGCCGTCGGATCAACCGGATACTCACCGGCCAGATCAATCGGTTGTTGGGACTTCGGATTACGGACGCCTTTTGCGGGTTCAAGGCGTATCGGGTAGCCGCCTTGGCGGAGCTGCGGATTACCGAGAGTGGATACGCCATGCCGTTGGAGGTATGGGTGCAGGCGGCGCGACTGGGCTGGAACGTAGTTGAACTGCCCATTCCTCGGATTTACCTCGAAGAAAAACGTTCCTTTGGCGGGGCGTTGGACAATCCGTGTGCCCGATTGGTTGTGTATCAGCAGGTGTTGCAACGTTCTCTGACGAAGTATCCAGCCCGCAAGCAACTTTTGGTTTCCGAAAAGGGCGCATCTTCGGGCAGGCAGTTTCTCCATCCAGCCCATTCCGGAATGGAGCACATTACCGTTTCAGAAAAACAGGGGCAAGTCCCTTGCTTGGGTTTCCACAGCGGGCTTTTCGGGACATTTTCGACGCCGAGCAGACCTTCCTGTTTCTAATTCCACGGTGAGACCGGCCTATGCCAGATCGACCACTGCGGGAAACTGTTCGACGGTATCGGACGCCTGGGGAAAACGGCGCGGTGGTGGTCGAACCCGCCTGGGCGGAAGTGGGAGCGTTGGTCGAAACGAATCAGGACCGGCGGAGTCTGACCGACAGGTACGATTGCCAAGGGAAACGTCTAGGCGATCTGGTCCGACTGGCCCGAGAGGAACTGCTCCACGAAGCCCGCCAATGGACAGCTTCTTACCACGACCTGCCGTCGCCGCTGGAAAAAAGTTTCCCAGCAGCGCAGTCCAACGGCGATGCATCCGAACGCCGGTCGGACATTGGCAAGATATTTCTTGCCGGGCATCAGCCGCAACTTTTCCATCCAGGCGTTTGGCTAAAGAATTTCGCCCTGGACCGATTGGCACGATCGTTTCAGGCGGTCGCCGTGAATCTGATCGTAGATCATGATGCGCCGCACACTGTCGAGGTACGTACACCGATCGGCTCGCTAAAGGAACTAGGATGGACAAATATTCCCCTAGATGGTCCGCTCCCCGGCGTCCCTTACGAAGATCGACCGATTGTGGATTGGCGGATATTTGAGGCGTTTGGACGGCGAGCTTTGGAAGCGATCAGGCCGTTAGTTCCGGCGCCGATGTTAGAGCACTTTTGGCCGGTTGTTTTGGAACGGGCGAGGGCAACGGGGCGATTGGGAGCGGCGATAGCCCAAGCACGCGGCCTGTGGGAAAGCCGCTGGGGCAATCGAACGTTGGAAGTCCCTTTCAGTCGGCTTTGCCAAGGGGAAGCGTTTTTATGGTTTGCGGCGCATCTAGTCGCTCAGTTGCCGCGATTTAATGAACATTATAACATTATCCTAGCAGAATATCGGCAAATCCATCGCATTCGGAACCCCGCCCAACCGGTTCCGGACCTGCGGGCCGAAGACGGCTGGCTGGAAGCCCCGCTTTGGATTTGGACGCAACAGACGCCGGTCCGTCGGGCGCTCTATGTCCGGCAGACAGGCCGGGAAGCAATCCTTTCGGATCAGAGCGGGTTCGAGGTCCGACTGGCGATCAGGCCCGACGGTGATTTAGGGCAGGCGGTTTCGATGTTCCAGGAATTGGCCGAGCGGGGGGTGCGGATTCGACCCAAAGCGATTCTCACCACCCTCTGGGCCCGATTGGCCTTGGGCGATTTATTTATCCACGGCGTGGGCGGCGCCCGATACGATCAAATCACCGACGAAGTGATCCGGCGATTTATGGGTTTAGAGCCGCCGCAGTTTCTCGTCCTTTCCGGGACACTCCATCTACCGATCGATCGGCCTCCGGTAAGCCAGGAGAAATGGCTTTCTGTTCAAAGGCAATTGCGGGAACTTGCCTGGAATCCGGAGCGGTTTTTGAACTGCCGCGATAATGCGGCGCAGGCTGCGGAAACGGAGTCGGTCCCTTGCGACGATCCGGAGACTTTGGTCGCTGAGAAATGGCGGTGGATTCGGACGCCGGCGACTCCAGAAAATGCCCGCACCCGGTTTCTGGCCATCCGGCGGATCAACCAAGCCTTGCAGCCCTGGGTGTCCAAAGTGCGATCGGACCTCTTGGCCGAGCAGGTCGTCCTCCAGCGGCGGCTCCAGGCCGAGAAAATCCTGCAATGGCGGGACTGGCCATTCTGCTTTTATCCGGAGAACGTTCTTCAGGACTTTTTCTCAACCGCCCTGCGGGGAGCAGGATAAGGCGACGCTCCGCCTCCGGTTCATGGCGTCTATCCATGGAGCAGTTTGGCCAGTCGGCAGAGGGTGCGTTGGGTGGCGCCTTGTTGCTCCAGCACCAGGGCCTGGGCGCGTCGGCCCAACTCGTCGGCCCAGACAGGTTCTTCTAAGCACCGGCGTACAAAGGCGGTCAACTCTTGGCCGTCCTGGACTACAACGGCCGCCTGCCGCATTAGTAGCATCGACACAATATCGCGGAAGTTATGGGTATTCGGCCCGAAGCAGACGGCGGCGCCGTAGGCGGCAGGTTCGATCATGTTTTGGCCGCCGCGTTGGCCCATGCTGCCCCCGACAAACGCGATCTGGGCCGTCCCCCACCACGCCCCCAACTCGCCTACGGTATCGACCAGTAAGATGCGGGCTTCTTGCCGCTTGGCGGGGCCTTGCGAAGCCATACTCTGGGATGATATAAATTTATCCATATCTGTCCGCCGCACCCAAGCCAATCCCGATTGATCCAATAGCCGCCCTACCTCGTCAAACCGCTCTGGATGTCGGGGGACCAAAACAAGCCGAAGCTGAGGCCAATCTCTCGCCAATTGCCGAAACGTTTCCAACGCCAACGCCTCTTCCGGCGATTGGGTGCTTCCGGCCAAAAACACGATGTCCTCAGGCTGAAAACCAGCCAGGCGTGCCAACCGTTGGGTGGCCGGGTTCGACCGATCCGTTTGCGCCCCATCGAACTTCATCGAGCCGGTGATCACCACGGACCCCGGCGGGGCCCCCAAGGCCAAGAACCGCTCCGCATACTCGGCGTTTTGGACCGCCGCTAAATCCACCTGGCGTAAAAGAGAGCCGACCAACGGACCCAGCCATCGGTAGCCGCGATAGCTCCGCTGGCTCAACCGGCCGTTGATCAGGGCGACTTTCGCACCGGCCGAACGAACGGCCCGAATCAAGTTCGGCCAAAGCTCCAGTTCCACCAGTACTAATATGTCGGGGCGGACTCTGGCCACGGCCCGCCGTACCGCCCAGGAAAAATCCAACGGTGCATAGAAACTGGTAAGCTCCGGATATTTTTTGCGGGCCAGGGCCAAGCCGGTCGGTGTAGTGCTAGAAAGCACGCATCTCCACTCGGGTTGCTCCGCAGCGATCTGCCGCAAAAGCGGGGCAAGCAGATTCACCTCGCCCACACTGACCGCATGAAACCAAAGGCAGGGCGATTGGTCGTCCGACGGCCGCTGGGGAACCAAACCGAACAGTTTTTCCCGATAGCCGGTGCGATACTTCCCCTGCCGAATGGCCCGCCACAACAGCCAAGGAGAAAACACTACCAACAGAAGAAAATAAACGAGATTGAATATCCAGGCCACAGCAGCGGAATCCTTTCCCGAAAGGGCCTCCATTGAGGAAGGAGAGAAAGTTGGGATTCCAGATAGTTACACAATGGGTTGGCCGCTTTTTCGCAGACAGCAGTGTTTGTATTTTTTGCCGCTGCCGCAGGGACAAGGGTCGTTTCGGCCGATTTGGGGCTGACGGTTTCGGATGGGTTCGAGTTTTTGGCCCTGTTGGGTCCCGTCGATGGCGGCCTGTTGTTGCTGGGCGATTTCCGCAGTCGTCGAGGGGGCTTCCTGATGCACCGCGGCTGTCTCGGTCCATAGGGAACCGAGAAAACTTTCGTCGATATATTCGACGCGGAAGATGAGGTCCGTAACCCGCTCGGCCACGGAGTTCCACATTTGTTCAAATAGTTGCATTCCTTCCCGCTTGTATTCCACCTTGGGGTCCACCTGGGCGTAGCCGCGCAGGCCGACGCTGCTTCGCAAATGGTCCATCGCCAGGAGATGGTCCTTCCAAGCGGAATCGACGATATGCAACAACAAGGAGCGCTCCATCTTTCGCATTTCGGGCCGGTAACGGTCTTCGACGATCATGTCGAGTTCGTTGGCCAATTGTTTGCGGTTCAGGGAGGCCAACTTTTCGGGCGAGATGGAACTGTCGAGTTCCTGTTGGACCCAGGCGGCGAGTTTCTCCAGCCGACCGTTGTCATGAGCCAGGGGAGCGGACTCCGGCAGATCGGTATTCAAAAATTCCGCGATCTTTTGACGGGCGATCTTGCTCGCGGCGGCAGCCTCTCGATTGGCCCGTCGGCTATGCTCCAAAAGGATCGCAAACACCTCTTCCCGCTGTTTGGTTCGGAGTTCGTTCAAGGAGATGTCGGCGCCAAATCGCTGGCCAGCCCAGGCCACCAACCCCTCCCGATCATACCGCTTGTGGCCGCTCGGATCCCGATGGGTAAAGTGCAACAGGCCAACCATGACCGGGTATTCCGCTTCTTTTTCTTCATACGCTTCGTAGGCTCGCTGGCGCAAGTATTCTTTGATCGCCTCCGGCTCCAGATTGGCGAGTTCTTCCATCTCGATCCGGACGCCGAACTTCCGCTGCGTCCAGGCCAGTAAACACCGCAGACCATACTGAGGATCGAGGAACTCGGCGCCTCGGCTCAAGTCGGTTTTTTCGATGGCTTCACGGGCGTGTTGGAGGATGAACTCGGCCAGGCCTTCGCGCCCCAACTTTTTCAGTTCGCGGTCGCGGAAATTGGTGCGCCACCGGGTGTTACAGAACTTGGCCAGGGCCTCCCAATTCCACTCATCCGGACTGGCGTCTTCGGGCAGATGTTCTTCCAGGGCGTCTAAGACTTGGCCTTCCAGAAGTCGATCGGCCTCGTCCTTGGCGTATCGCTCGGCCGCTGAAAAATCCATGCCTCGGAAATCGCGGGCGTCCAATTCAATGGACAATTGTTTCCCGGCCCATTCGGCGAACGTCTCTGTCCCGTAATCCTTATCCATGAACTGATCGACATAATGGTCGATCTGCTGGTCGATCATCTGGAGGATCAATTGTTTGCAGTTGGCGCCCTCGAGGATGGCCTGCCGATAGCCATACACACGCTTCCGCTGCTCGTCCATGACCTCGTCGTATTCGAGCAGGTGTTTGCGGATCTCGAAGTTGCGTTCTTCGACCTTCTTTTGGGCGCCTTCGATCCGGCGGGTGATCATCGGGCTGATGATCGCTTCGCCCTCTTGCATCCCCAGCCGGGTCAGGATGTTTTTCACCCATTCGCCGGCGAAAATCCGCATCAAATCGTCTTCCAGCGAAACATAGAATCGGCTGGAACCGGGATCGCCTTGTCGGCCGGCGCGGCCTCGAAGCTGCAAATCGATCCGCCGGGCCTCGTGCCGCTCGGTGCCGATGATGTGCAAGCCGCCCATCGAGGCCACCAATCGGCCTTCGGCCTTCATCTGCTCCCGCTCTTCAATTTCCCGAACCAAGGCGTCCCATTCTTCCCTGGGCACGTCCAACCGAGTGGGATACTTGCTCTGCAAGATCGACCAGGCCATCGCCTCCGGATTGCCCCCCAGAATGATGTCCGTACCGCGCCCGGCCATGTTGGTGGCGATGGTTACCGCTCCTTTTCGCCCGGCCTGGGCGATGATCTCGGCCTCCCGCTGATGATGCTTGGCGTTGAGCACCTGATGCGGCACGCCGCGGCGTTCCAACATGGCCGAGAGCATTTCGCTCTTTTCAATCGACACCGTACCGACCAGGATCGGCCGACCAGCCCGCTCGATTTCTTTGATGGCCGACTTGGGGATCGTCTCCTTCTCTTTTTCCCCTTTCGGCAGGAATTCGATCTTTTCGTTGTCTTCGTGGAGGATTTTACCCCAGTATTCTTCGCCCTTGTGGTTCACGAGAACGTCCCATTTGTGCATCCGCTCGATTTCTTCCACAATGGCGTTGAACTTTTCCCGCTCCGTGCGGAAAACCACGTCAGGGTAATTGACCCGACGCAGCGGCTTGTTCGTCGGAACGGCGACCACTTCGAGTTTGTAAATCTTCCAAAACTCGGGGGCCTCGGTCATGGCCGTGCCGGTCATCCCGCAAATCTTGTTGTAAAGTTTGAAAAAGTTTTGCAGCGTGATGGTGGCCAGGGTCTGGTTCTCTTCTTTGATCGTAACGCCTTCTTTGGCTTCGACGGCCTGATGGAGCCCGTCGCTCCAGTGCCGGCCGGGCATCAGACGACCGGTAAATTCGTCAACAATAATCACTTCCCCATTCTGCACCACATAGTTGACGTCCCTTTTATACAGATGGTGGGCCTTCAAGGCGTTGTCAATCAGGTGCGGCCATTCCATATTGCCCGGCGTATAGAAACTCTCCACCCCCGCCAATTGCTCGGCGTACCGAACGCCTTCGTCGGTCAAAACCGCTGTGTGCTCTTTTTCCTTCACCTCGAAGTGAACGTCCCGGCGGAGTTGACGGGCGATCCGGTCCGCTTTGATATACCGAGTTACATCATCATGCGCCGGACCAGAAATAATCAGCGGCGTCCGCGCCTCGTCGATCAGAATGTTATCTACCTCGTCGATAATCGCATAGTGCAGTCCCCGCTGGACCTGCTGGAGATGTTTCGGCCAACGATCGTCCCCCCGGGCTGCCGGTCGCATGTTGTCCCGAAGGTAATCGAAACCGAACTCGTTATTGGTCCCATAGGTAATGTCGCAATCGTAGGCCTTTTGACGCTGGTCAGTCTCCATATTGCTTTGGATGGCGCCCACGGTCAGTCCCAACGCCATGTACAGCGGCCCCATCCATTCCATGTCCCGGCGGGCCAGATAGTCGTTGACCGTTACAATATGCACCCCCTTGCCTTCCAAAGCGTTCAGATAGGCCGGCAGGGTGGCCACTAACGTCTTACCTTCGCCGGTAACCATCTCGGCGATCTTGCCCTGGTGGAGCACGATACCCCCCATCAGTTGCACATCGAAATGCCGCATCCCCAAGACGCGTCGGCCCGCCTCCCGACAAACCGCAAACGCCTCGATCAGCAGATCGTCCAGCGTCTCCCCAGCCGCCAACCGCCGGCGGAACTTAAAGGTCTGCTCCTTCAATTCCGCATCGGTCATCTGCTGATATTTAGGCTCCAAGGCATTGATAGCCTGCACGCTCGGCTGAATCTTCTTCAAATACCGCGCATTGGCCGAGCCAAATATCGATAGGATCGACCGCTCCATCACCCGGCCGATCACCGCCCCAATCTCGGAAACTTTTACCCACAGTTTTTCTAGTAGTTCCATACGAGGATCGCTTTCGTATGGTGATTTTCGAAAGTTTCAAAAAGAAGTCAACTTAATTCCATACAGCAACGTAATTTACAACGAACCCATCACCCGGTCAAGTAGAATAACCCCCACGAAAAGGGCAGAGGCCACAAAATGGCCCCCCTCACAAGGAGGACTTTACCTCGTTACTTCCTCCTTCATTCCGGGTTTCTTCCAGGGGAAATACAGCCTCCGGTTTCGTTTCCCACTCCTTTCCCCCCCGACATACCTCCCTGGAGTTTACCCAGTGTGGGATGATCGCCAAATACCGGGCAGAAGCTAAAATTCGCCCATCTTTCGGGTTACCGCCGGGATGTCGTCCGCGCTAGCACTCGAGCGGGTTGGTATGATCCGAGCTGGGCGGTCCAAAGCGACCTAACCTGGTCAATCGCCGTAAATTCCGGCCAATTCGCACATC
>JAKPGL010000148.1 GCA_029550925.1 Planctomycetota bacterium | reverse complement strand
TCCGGCACCTGCTTCACACACACCACACAGTCGTAAGGCACTGGAAACCTCCAAAAATCTTCAGTTCCAGGTTCCCGTATTTAACCGGAATGAAAACCACACATTTTAAGCAGAAAAGCAGACACAATAAAGGGGGGAGAGTATCCTGTGTCGGGACCAGGTCTGTTAGACCGGACAACTCTCTAGGGGGGTGCCTAAACAGGCGGCATTCCGTAACTTAGGCTGTCTAGCCTGAGGAACACGCCGGCTAAACAGCCGGCGTTACGTAGCTTAGGCTGTCTAGCCTGAGTAGTTTAACCTGTCTAGCCTGAGCGACGCGCCGGCTGGACAGCCGACGTTACGGCGTTACGTAACTTAGCCTGTCCAGGCTGAGAGTAGCTTAGGCTGTCTAGCCTGAGTTGTCGGCTAACAGCCCACGTTCCGTAAGAACGGAAGCACGGAGGATACTGCCAAATAGTTTCCCATTTTGCCTATTTTATGTATTTTTCGTATATTTCCAAAATCTGGGCCTCGGTTAAATCCCGGCCGATCACTAAACGACATCGGGCAGTGGCCGATTGGCCTGCTTTCAAATCCCGGCCAAAGAACGAAAGATATAACGACCGATATCCCCCTGCCTCCGGGGTGGCTGGGTTCCAGGCACTGGACACAGCAAAACAATCCTCCGCCGGGCTCATGAGCACCACGGTAATTCCCAGGGCAGTATCCCGGCGGAAACAGATCGGCTTGGCCAGAAAGGGGCCGATGTCCCAATCCACCGGACTGGGGGGTATTTTCCACCGTCCGTCTTGAATCATATGGAGGGCCTTTTCGTCCCGAGGATAGATCACATACCCGCTTTTGGCCTCCGGAGGCCGATCCACTGGCACAAATCGACCCTTTGGCTTCTGCTTCGCTAAGGCGGCAGCCTCTGGGCTGCTGGCCGATGGCCCTGCCGATTCCGCCCCGGCACCTTGGTCGCTCTCCTTCGTTTGGACATACACCGCCGCCCGGAACCCTTTTGTTAAATACGAAGAAAGGAAAAGCTCAAAATCGGGCATGTCCTTTTGGGGGGTTACCTGGAGCTGGAAATCCAACATGCCCGGCTCGATCCAGCGATAGACAGCCTTCATCTCCAAAGGATGTTCCGGCTGGCTTGGCCAAAGAACTTCGACGGCCCCATCGGGCCGAAGTGTTGTCGAAGTAGGCCAATCCCGGGAGGCATTCCCATATCGCACGCCGCGAGAAAAGACCCGGTACGGGCTCAGCAGTCCCGGCGGCATGGTCAATTCCGTCCCGCCAGCCTTCTCAACGATCGGATACAGCCCCTGGTAGCGGCCGTCCATTTTCAATCGGCCTCGGAGAAGTCCTGTATCAAACGCATACAGCCCCTGCCCCTCGGCCTGAAAGCCAAGCCCCGCCGCTGCCGGCGAGGGAACGTCGGCCCCGGCAGCCATCGTCGGACCGAGCAACACACCCAGCATCAGCCAATTCCATCTCAGAGTCGTCATGGTTTTACCCTTTCTGCATAAGAGAATCCGGATTGTTTTTTAGCTTCAGGCTGGTTTGCCGAACTGTAGGGTGTACTGGGCGTTGGCCCGGATTTCGTCGAAAAATCGCGGATACATCCCTACAATCACCGCATCGGTCGGTTTGATATTGGCAAAGGCAAACCGGAACGCCTCGCGCACGCTGTCTTGGCTGGTGCACAGGCGACCGGCCCCCAAGATTTTGAACGCCAAGCAGGGTTGACGCACCTGCCGAATTACCTGGGTCATCGCTTTCGGGTCGTCTTTCAGGAAGGGATAGGTAAACTCCAGGGTTTGGATGGGTGGGATTTTCTCCAGGGCGCCAGGCACGCTGGCCCGTGTCAGAAAGTAAAAGCAGGTCATAAAAAAATCGACCTCCCAGCCCTCGTCGGCGATCTTCCGGATGCAATCGGGATTGTGGGCCGACACCCCGGCCAAGAGGCCCAGATCGTGGACCGCCTTGACGAAATCATGCACCTGACCGCTTTTGCCTTGGCCGAACAGTTTGTCGGTAGCTCCGCCGTGATGGGCCACGGCAATCGGCTCTGTCTCCGAAACAATCGGCTTCAGCTTGGCCCGATCGGAAAACAACAAGATGCGATGCATTTTGACGCCTTCCTGCTTCGAACGGCGGAGGGCTTCCGACAGATCAGGACTTGGAGAGAACTGCAACGTGTTGAGGCCGGCTTGCTCGCATTCTCGGTAAAACTGTACCGTCCGATCCACGGTGAAATACTCTTTCATGTGCCGATCCGTATGTGGGCCCATGTAGGAGTAGCCATGAAGTGGGTTGCTGCCTACAATCAGGCGGGTGATGGTGTAAGGGCCGAGTTTGACGGTCGGGAGCGGTTCTGCCGTGGCGTTCGACTCGGCGGCAGCGGCAAAGCCTGCCTTGTTCCAGGCGGTAGCCGCGCCAACCGCTCCAGCCGCCGCAATAGCCCCAGCCGCTCCCACAGCCGACAATTGGCCCAAAAAGACGCGTCGACCCAGACCTTCTGCAAAAGGAGAATAACTCGGCTCGTTCATGGCAGGTTCCTTATAAATAGGGGAGAGAATTCAGGCCTCTTTTTACCGACCAGCCACGGAAGGCAGTTCTAGTTGAGGGCTTCTCTAGTTGAGGGCTTCAGACGAAAACGGTGAAGGGACAGAGCACAGCCGGCTCTAGGACTTCACGCCGTTTCCTAACCGGGCATGGATCAATTCCCCTCATGGGGCCTGTTTGCGCAGGCCGCCTGGGATTTTTCGGCGTAGGCAGAGCCTATGCCCTACCAGAGCCGGCCGAATCCGGGTAGGGCCGAGGCCCGCCTCGGCCGATTATCCCCACCATCCCGGCGTAGGCAGAGCCTACGCCCTACCAGGCAGGCTGTGGAAAGGGGAAGTTGGGCGGCCGAGAGGTCCGCAGTGCCGACGGCCTATTCGCTCCAGGTCAAGACCACTTTGCCGGACCGGCCCGACCGCATCACCTCAAATCCTTGTTCGTAGTGGGTGTAGTGGAACCGGTGGGTGATTACAGGTTCAACATCCAGGCCGCCCTGGATCATCACGGTCATCTTGTACCAGGTTTCGTACATCTCGCGACCGTAGATGCCTTTGATCGTGAGCATGTTGAAGATCACTTTATTCCAGTCGATGGCCATTTCACCGGGCGGGATGCCGAGCATGGCGATTTTGCCGCCGTGGGCCATATTGTCGAGCATTTCCCGAAACGCCTCCGGACTGCCGGACATCTCCAAGCCAACGTCGAAGCCCTCCTTCATGCCGAGCTTTTTCTGGGCGTCTTGAAGCCGCTGGGTCCGGGCGTCCAGCACCAAAGTGGGTTTCATTTTGCGGGCCAGTTCCAGCCGGTACGGGTTCACATCGGTAATGACCACATACCGGGCGCCGGCGTGTTTCACGACGGCGGCGGCCATGATGCCGATCGGCCCAGCCCCGGTAATCAGAACATCCTCCCCCAGCACCGGAAAGGCCAGGGCCGTATGGACCGCATTGCCGAACGGATCGAAAATGGCCGCCACATCCAGCGGGATACACGGGTCCAATAACCAGACATTGGTCATGGGCAGGGCGAGATACTCGGCGAATGCGCCGGGTCGGTTGACGCCCACGCCGACGGTTTCGGCGCACAGGTGGCGTCGGCCAGCCATGCAGTTTCGGCATCTGCCGCAGACGACGTGCCCTTCGCCGCTAACGATATCGCCGGGGCGGAAGTCTTTGACGTTGCTGCCGACCTCGACGACTCGGCCGACGAATTCATGGCCGACGACCAGTCCCACGGGGACGGTCCGCTGGGCCCAGGCGTCCCAGTTGTATATATGAACATCTGTTCCGCAAATCCCGGTCCGCAATACCTGAATCAGCACGTCGTTGATGCCGATCTCCGGCGCCGGCACTTCTTCCAACCAAAGTCCCGGCTCCGGCCGACTCTTCACCAGCGCCTTCATCGTCTTGGGCATAAGAAGCGTCTTTTCCTCATGGTTTCTCAATCGCTTTGCCTATCGGGATGGGAAGGCAGTCCTTGAGACCGCCAAACCATCCTTCGGGAACAGAAAAAGAGTATTTTACCCTCTTTTATTCCGTTCCCATAGTCTCCCACCAAAAGGATGGAGCGGTTACGGTCCTGGCGCCCACTGGCAGAAGGGTTCCCAAGGTAGGTTTCGGAGGATGCCAAAAAGCACCCCCATCAGGGCTACCAACACTAACGCCCAGGGACCGTAGAGCCACCGGCCGGGCAATCGTCGATCGGGCCAAAAGGTGATCATGGTCCAAAGCACCAGGCCATACCCGGCCCAGGGGGCAAGCAGGACCAGCAGGGGATTATACCCCCATGCCTCGGCCAGCCGGCCGTGTAGCAGGGCATGGGCGCCCCGCAACCCGCCGCAACCCGGACAATACCAGCCGGTAAGCCGATAAAAACTACAAATCGGCACATGCCGCTCGGTCGGATCCCACCACCAGATAAGCCCCGCTGCCACCGTGGCCAGAGAGGCCAGGATAAAAAAGGTGCGACGGTTTTCCCGTCGGCCGATCTGGTCGGCCCAGTTCGTTTCCGATCGACCGACTGAAAAACGCTGCGGCGATTGCATCCGACCGAGGACCTCTAGGCCAAAGGCGAATCGGAGTGGAACAGATAGGTTTTACCGGAAGGCGGCCTTGACGGTTTGGTCGTTCAGCACCACCAAGGCCCAAATACCGATCGGTGTACCGATCAGAAAACAACAGGGGGATGTACAGGGAATAATGCTCAGGATCGCCGCCGTCATTGCAAAACCGTAGCTTTGCAAGTTCTTCATCCGGATCGCTCCGAGCAATACTACGATGGCTACAGCCAGGCTGATCAGGAGGCTGAAGAAGTTGAAGAACAGGTTGAAAAAAAGTCCCATCAGTTCGTCATCCCGGGCATGAGGGCCAGCCTCCCCGGCAGCGATTCCCGCTCCCACCATAATCAAAAAAAAGGCAATCCCCGAAACCGCAATCTGAAGGATTGCCAGCACCATCAATCCGGTGGCTGGGGCGGAGACCCGGGAACTGGCCTGATATTGCTGGGCGGACATGATGCCAGGGGCAGGGTATCCGGCGCCTGGGATTCCCGGCGGCGGGCCTCCAGGGGCAGCTCCCCAGGCCGACTGCGGCCACGAAGGCGGCTGACTGCCTGCTGGCGCAGACAGTTCCGGCCCGGGGGGGCCTGCATATCCACCGGGGCTTGGTGGTGGTTGCCAGGCGGCTGGTCCCTCCGGCGTCGGCGGAACCTCCGGCCCAGCATCAGAACCGGCCGGAATCGTAATCACATTGCCGCACGCCGGGCACTTGGCCTGTCGGCCTGCCGCCTCCTTCGGCACCCGCAACATCTTCGTACAGATCGGACAGCGAAATTCGATCGGCATAGGGAGGCTCCTTGAGGCTACGAGTCTGCAAATTGTTTCCTATCGAACAAGAGAATACCCTGTCTGCTGGCGGCTGTCAACAAGAGATGGTTCAATCTTTTTCACTCATGAGAAAAAGTAAAGTTCTCTGAAAATATAAATATATAAACACAATAAATATATAAACACAATAGGGGCATTTACCGGAAGGCGGCCTTGACGGCCGGGTCCGTCAGCACCACCAGCGCCCACAGACCAAACGGCATACTGAGCACACAGCAGGGCGAGGTGCAGGGTATCACGGCCAACAGGGCCGCCGTCATCGCCAATGGATAGTTTTGCAAATGTTTCATCTTCATACTGGCGAAAAACACCAGGAGGTCCAATAGGAGCATCCCCCCCATGACCATGAAGACCTTTGTGTGCTCGGGTCGGAGAGGGTCCAACCCCTGACGGCCTACCCGATGTGCCTCGTCCGCCATGCCCAGCACCACCAGAAGCAAAGCGACCAGTATCCAGCCAAAGGCAATGGCCGACATCGCCACCAGCCAATTGGCAGGCCCCCTAATCTGAGCATAGGCATAGCGGCGCTGCCCGTTGTCGCCCCATACCGGATGCATCCAAGACGCCGCCGGGCCAGGCTCGGAGTGGTCTGCTACGGGGGGAGAAAAACTCTCGGTCCGAAACGTCTCCGAGGGTACGCTTTCTTGGCCTGACCACTCCGGATAGCCCGACGCCAAGGGACTGTTGGGTTCCGCGCGGCGATCCTCCGTCGCCGGCCCCGTCTGGGAAGCACCGGGGATCGGACTTTGGACGCCGCACAGGGGACATTGGGCCAGTTGGCCTTCGGTCCCATCGGGCACGCGCAACCGCTTCGTACAAACCGGGCATCGAAACTCGATCGGCATGACCCGTCCTTTCGCCTAACCTTAGGCCACCTATGGTATGAAGATACTTCCCCCATGATACCCTCGGCAAGGGGAGCACCCCAGCTATGCTCCGGAGATAGGCCTGCCGGGAAAAGAGGCCCATCCCCAAAAAATTTTCCGAGCCGGTGGCGCTGTCGCCTCCGACCTTCGACCGGTGCGATAGCACCAGGATCCTAGGCTTCAAGCTATAGTGGTTAAAGTCCCCCAACGTAACCGGCAGTTTTTCCCGTCGAAGGATAGCAAATGGAGCATGGAAAGGATAAAATGAAACACGAAGGTCAATCCAACAAGGCGTCAGGGGGCGGGGGCTGGGGTGAGGGCGAAAATGGCCTGCCGCCACTGCCCTCCAACCCCCTCTAGCGTTTTTCTCCTAAAAATGGTACAAAAGATTCTTTAAGGAGATGAGCCGAACCTACCTACCCCCTATCCATGGGGTGTCGGCCGGCCGCTTTGAGCCGCCGGGGCGTAGCTCAGCCTGGTTTAGAGCGCTTGGTTCGGGACCAAGAGGTCGCTGGTTCAAATCCAGTCGCCCCGACTCTGCTGGGGGTCGTTGGACCGTAGGGCCAACGGCCCCCTCTTTGTGTCCAGAGCACGTACCGGCTACGTAACGTCGGCTGTTAGCCGGCGTATCGCTCAGGTTAGACAGGTTAAATTACTCAGCCTGGACAGGCTAAGTTACGTACCGCCCGCTGTTTAGCGGGCGCTTGACTCAGGCTGGACAGCCTAAGTTACGTAACGTCGTAACGTCGGCTGTTAGCCGGCGATTGACTCAGCCTGGACAGGTTAAATTACTCAGCCTGGACAGGCTAAGCTACGTAACGCCCGCTGTTTAGCGGGCGATTGGCTCAGGCTGGACAGCCTAAGTTACGTAACGTCGCCGGGCCAGACGGTATTCAATCCAGTCTAACAGACTGGGTTCCAGTCGGGGTTTCCTCCGGTCGGCTGAAGAGTTGCTTCGTTCCGGGGAAGGGTTCTTTTTCATCAGAAAGGCCCTCTATGCCTGATCTAAGCGATCTGTATGAGAATCCGCTGATCAGCCGATATGCTTCGCCGGAAATGGCCGTCCTGTGGGGTCGGCAGCGTCGGCATGGGTTGTGGCGTCGGCTTTGGCTCTGGTTGGCTGAGGCCCAGGCCGAACTGGGTCTGCCCATCACCCAGGAGCAACTGGACGAGCTTCGTGCCCACCTGGACGACATCGACTTCGAGGCGGTTGCCCAGTACGAACGGCGTTTGCGCCATGATGTGATGGCCCATATTCGGGCGCTGGCCGACCAATGCCCCAAGGCCGCTCCGATCATCCACCTGGGCGCTACCAGTTGCTATGTAACCGACAACGCCGATCTATTGCTGATGCGGGAGGCCCTGAAGCTGGCGGCCCAGCGGTTGGCGGTGGTGATCGATCGGCTTGGTCGATTTGCCGCCCAGTATCGGGACTTGGCCTGTTTGGCCTTTACGCATTTTCAGCCTGCCCAGCCGACCACCGTGGGTAAACGGGCCTGTTTGTGGGCCTACGATTTCTTACAGGACCTGGCCGAGGTCGAACAGCGTCTTAGCAGTCTCAAGGCCCTGGGCGTTAAAGGCACTACCGGCACCCAAGCCAGCTTCTTGGCACTTTTCGACGGCGATCATCAGAAGGTCCGCCAATTGGAACAGCGGGTCTGCCAGAAGATGGGCTTTACCGAGGCGTATGCGGTTACCGGCCAAACCTATCCGCGAAAAGTGGATTTTCAGGTGTTGTCGGCCCTGTCGGGCATTGCCCAAAGCGCCCACAAGATGGCCACCGACATCCGTCTGCTGGCCCATCGCAAGGAGATCGAGGAGCCGTTTGAGCGGGAGCAGGTGGGTTCGTCGGCCATGGCCTACAAACGCAATCCCATGCGGTGCGAGCGGATATGCTCGTTGGCCCGATTTGTGATGAGTTTGGAGACCAGCCCATCGGCCACCCATGCGGTCCAATGGCTCGAACGCACCCTGGACGATAGCGCGAACCGTCGGCTGGTGGTGCCGCAGGCCTTTTTGGCTGTCGATGCCCTGCTCGTGTTATGTCAAAATGTGGCCGAGGGGCTGGTCGTCTATCCGGAGGTGATCCGTCGGCATTTAGAGGAGGAGCTCCCGTTCATGGCGACGGAGAATATCCTGATGGCGGCGGTCGCAGCCGGCGGCAATCGGCAGGAACTGCACGAGCGGATTCGGCAACATAGCCAGGCCGCCGCCGCCCAGGTAAAACAATACGGACGGCCGAACGATCTTTTGGCCCGGTTGTCGGCTGACCCGGCTTTTCGGGCCCTGGATTTGGAAAAGCTGATGGACCCGTCGGCCTTTGTGGGCCGGGCGCCAGAGCAGGTGGACGAATTCTTGGCCGAACTGGTCGAGCCGATCCGCCGCCGATACGCCGACGCCCTCGGCCAACAGGCCGATATTCGAGTGTAAACGCCCCTGGGCGTAAGCCGAAACGCCGCTACTCAACCCATCCAAAAGCCGAAACCGCGGCGAAAAGAATAAGACGCCGGTGCAGAAATCCGGACAGTGCTCGCCGACGCTTTGGATCCGTCTTTTTAAGGAACGGTGATCGACTGGGTGGGGCAGGCGTCCACACAGGCGCCGCAATCGCCGCAAGTGTTCTCATCCACGACCGCTTTGCCGTCCTTGATTTCAATCGCACTTAATGGACAAACTTGCACACACTCGCCGCACCCCGTGCAGGTCTCGACATTCACCACGGCTGCCATAACCTTTGCCTTTCTACTGCAAAATCCAGATGATATACCCAAAATGCTTGCCGCACCAATCTGCGACAGAAAGTATCTTTATTACTCATTCTAAATCCGAAAGTCAAGCCCTCGGAGGCGGCGGGGAGCAAAAAGACCGTCCCATAATACTTCCCCAGGGGAAAGGGACTTGCCGGGGGAAGATCGCCGCCATGGGATAGAGAGCTATCCTGGCCCGGCAGTCCAAAATGCGGACGCGACCTTCGCGGATGTGGTCATGGTCGCCGCCCACGCGGCTGCCCAGCCTGAGTTACGTAGCTTAGGCTGTCTAGCCTGAGTAATCCGTAACTTCGCCTGTCTAGGCTGAGCGACGCGCCCGCTAAACAGCGGGCGTTACGTAACTTAGGCTGTCTAGCCTGAGTCGCTGTCCAGCCTGAGCCGGTCGCCCGCTAAGCAGCGGGCGGTACATCTACCAGCAGGCGTTACGTGGTCGATTTTCTGGCCAGAAACCGACGGGTCAACAGTAGCCCGACCG
>JAKPGL010000139.1 GCA_029550925.1 Planctomycetota bacterium | reverse complement strand
TTCTATCTGGCGGCGTTGCTGCTGGAAGGCATCGAACTTCTCTCGATACTCGGCGATCCGCTCTTCCGGCGGCGGACGAAGACTAGCCGCCTCCTCCAACGTCCCCTCCCAACATATCCTTAAGCGAGTCAGGAGCAGATGCGACTGGGCTTCCACCTCGGCCAATTCCGCTTCCACCGCCTGAAGGTTTTTTTCCAGGGGACCTTCCTGCAAGACGGCTTCATAACAGGTTTGTAGCTCTCCTGCGTCGGTCAGAGGGGGCAATTCCGCCAACCGTCGCTGGGAATTCTCCATCTTGCTGGTTAGCTCCCGCAGTTGTTTCTGAGCCTTTTCCTCTGCTTCCCGACAGGCCTGATACTGCTCGGCCAGTTCCCGAATCCGACTCCGCACCGTCTTGCTCGGACACAACTCCGCCGCCGCTTCTAAGGATTCCCGTCCGAAAGCTGTTTTTAAAATCCCCAGGGCCTGGCTCTTCAAACGTTCGCTTTCCGCCTCCAGTTCATCTCGGTCGTTGTTGGCCTTCTGACAAGCGCCCAGTTTTTCCCGAAGCTCCCGGATGGCATTTTGTTCGTCCAGGATCGGGTCCCGATCGGGCAACTTCTGAAACTCCTGCATCTTCTCCTGAAATTGCCGAATTGACGGCAGCAGCCCCTGATATGTCTCCAGACGACTGATCTCCCGGCGGACCTCCTGCCGATGAGCTTCCCACCGTTGTTGTTCGGCGACGGCGTCTTGATGCTCGTCCACCACACGCTTCCAGGTCTCGAACCGAAGGAGCGCCTCCTGTTCCTGCTTTCTCTTGTCTTGAATGGCAAGGAGCAGGGGATTGATCTTTGTGCGGGTCGTCGCCCGGGGCGCATAGAGTTCTTGGGCTTTGGCGCTCAGTGCGGAGCGGAGCCTTCGGAGGCCGGCCATACCGGCGCCGGCGGCAAACAGGGCCTCGCCCAAGGCGCCTCTGCCCTCCACGATCTGCCGACCACCTTCGACCAACAACCGGTGGTCCAGTCCGAAAAGCATCTGAAACCGATCTTCCGTAAGACCTCCCAGGAACTGTTGGAGCATTTCTGGCGCCAGGCTTTTCCCGTCCAGGCGTTGCAAAGCATTTCTGCCCCGCACCCGGCGAAAGAGCAGTTCTTGACCGGATCGGCTTTGCAGATGGGCTTCCAACTGTTGTTTTGGGGCCGGATAGCGAAAGTCTTCACAACGCCGCGACGGAAAACCGAACAGCAAATACTTCACCCCGCGCAGCGCGGTGCTTTTGCCCGCCTCGTTAGGGCCGTAAAAAAGGTGCACCCCTTCCCGACCGCCCGAAAGATCGAAACTCTTCTCGTCAAAAGGGCCAAAACAGCGGTAGGTAATCCTCAACAATCTCATCGGCGATCCTCCTTTGCGTCCGGCCCTTCCAAAAGCAAGGCTTTGGCCTGCTCCAACACTGTCCGAAGCAAATCGGCGTCGGAAAAATCCATTGCTTCCTCGCCATCGCGCAATTCGGGCGGCAGTTTGTTCCGCAGGCGTTTGAACTCCTCCGTCTCCAGCATTTGTCGCAATTTTTCCTCATCCTCCTGAAGTTGCCGAATCGCCCGGTCGATTTCGGAGAAAGCGTCTTCGGGCAGTTGTTCGGCGGCGGGCAGACCGGTCGGCGGCGTGGTTTGGACCTCTAGCTTCTCAATCCACAGTCGTTCCGGCGCCAGAACGTTGGCTTGGGAACGGAGCTGATCCCGGTACGTTTCCCAACGGGCCAAAAGCAGAGCGTGGAGCGCACACTCTCCTCGAAGCACCACCCGCACCGCCAGCGGACGGTCCTGCGCCGCTTCCAAAGCCTCCGCCAAACCATCCCCCGTCCTTTCTAAAAGTTCCTCTTTGGTCCCTACGCCAGAACAATCCACCTCCACGCAGGCCCATCGGCACACGTCCAACGGATAAAACCGCTTCTGCATGTGGAAGGTGCTATCTACCTCGACCAACAGGCACCCTTTGGGGCCGGTTTCCCGCACATGCCGACCCTGCGTATTACCCGGAAATTCGATCAGCGGTCGGTCGGCGTCCCATACCGACTCCCGCTGGTGCACATGGCCCAACGCCCAATAGTCGTAGCCCAAGGCAACCAATTGGTTCACATCGCAGGGGGCGTAGGGCTGGTGTCCTTCCCGCCCTCCGAGCGCTGTGTGCAGCAGCCCGATATTGAAACATCCCGCGGCAGGCGTCGGATACGCAGCGGCCAAGTTCTCCCGAACGTCTTGCCGAGCGTAACTTTGCCCATGAATCGCCACCGGCAACCCCGGCGTCTGGAACGTATGGGGTCGATCCGTCGGAAACACATACACATTGTCCGGATAGGGCAGCGATCCGCTCATCCGATTGGCCGCATCATGGTTGCCCGAAACCAGATATACCGGAATCCCCTTTTTCCGAAGCTTGGCCATCTGGGAGACGAAGAACAATCCGGTATTCACGTCAGGCCAGTCGCCGTCGAACACATCCCCGGCTAAAAGGACAAACTGCACTTCCTGCTCCAGGGCAAGCTGGACCAAGTTTTCCAAGGCGCCCCGGCCCGCCCGACGAAACACTTCCACCGGCGCACCCTCATACCGATCCAGACCGCGCAGGGGACTATCCAAATGCAAATCCGCCGCATGAAGAAAACGGAACATGGCAGTCTCTTTCGCAAATCGTACCTGTTCCCTCTTGTCCTTATGAATCAACTGTCTGAAAAACCGCCGGCTTTTGACGTCTTTTCTCTCTGCGTCGTTTGCGGTAAAAAACGTCGGTTCAAGAAAGGTCTGGGCTGTTTCCTTCGACGGAAATGTCGCCCCCCTTCGACCGTTGGTCCCTCGAGTTTACCCAGAGCTGCCCTTGACAAGGCGTCAAGAATAAAGCCTCCTTCCGCTTAGAGTTCCAACCGTCCCATAGTTTAAGGAGGTCAGGGATGACCAGCAATAGCTCGCGGAAGAAGGTGTCATACCCGAATAGAAATAACCCCTTGCGGCGTGAATAGAAATGTCCCCGTCAACCCTCCGAAAGGAGGGTTGTATGGAGACATGACGCATGAGTGCGAAAGAGCGAGCACGGCTGGAGGTTTTCGGCCGGGTGAAGGCGAATCGCTTTTTGGAGGAGAAGTTTCTGCCCGCGTTGAACAAGCGGTTTGCGGTGTCGGCGGCGGTGGAGGGCGACCTGCACCGGCCGCTGGAGGCGGGTTACGACCTGGACCGGGCGTTTTCGGTGCAGGAGCGGCGGGTGGTGCAGAGCGACTGAACGGTGCGTTGGGGGAATCGTTTTCTGCAACTGGAGCGATCTTCGATGGGGCATGTGCGGCCTGG
>JAKPGL010000137.1 GCA_029550925.1 Planctomycetota bacterium | reverse complement strand
CAGGGCTTGGCCAACTCCACCACCGAGGGTCCATTTCTTTATTGCCCCCCCCAAAGGGCGAGAATGACAAAGTGGTATAAGTCCTTGAAAAATAATAAGTTATAACTATTTTCCTTGGACAAACCGACTTGGAACTACTGGGAAAGGATAGGAAGGATATAGGGAACATTCTCAGACGACAAAATCCTTCCAAAAGGTTTTCGGAGAAATCCACCAAGGGACCTCCGATCCTTTTTCGGCCAGATACTCCCCCAGAGTCTATGCCGCCCCCGGAGTCCGGTAGTTTTGGCGCGTCTCGTCTGTTGGGAAGATTGCCTACGGATGGCAGGTTAGCGCTGTTTGGCAGATTCCCTACAGGAAGTATCCTAGGTATTTTTTACCAAACTGCTACGTCCTATCTCCGGCGGCGGCGAACCGCCAGTACAAAACTCCGTCTTTTCCGCGTCGGTCCGCCGGAAGGTGCGTTACGGGTTGGACGGCTGATCGCTGGACTGCGGTTTGCTTTCGAGGGGGATGGCCGAAAGGAAATCTTTTTGTCGCCGGAATAGTTTATCGATTCCTAACCGTTTGCCCGTTTGCAGCAGACGCCTCTTTCTATCCGGGCAAAGCTCTGTGTCCTCGTGTCATCCTTCCGGTTCGTCATTCCCGCCCAAGCTTCTATGTCGTCATTCCCACTCTAGCGGGAATCCAGAAAAACCAAGTAGATCAAAGAACCAAGTCCCCGTTTGCGTAAAAATGGCAGGAACAGGGGGGCACCCCTTTTGGGGGTTGGTGGGGAGATATTCCCAGAAAATTGTCATACCAACCACAATTCTGGACACACCAAAAACTTGAATTAAAATAAAAACTGGATTTATGGACGCTTGGGGCCGAGGGAGTTCTCTTTTCGCCAAGATATATATATTTATTTACGATTAGCGAATGCACTATCTGCCTTCTCGCCGTCCCTAGAAAAACCCCCAGAAAGAAGTTTTTTTCGTAACATTTCAGCCGAAGGCAAAGGAGGCTTATTTTAGGGCGAAATTTGTCCGGGATTGCCACTGCCGTTCTAGCGGCAGTCCCCCGCAGATGGTCATTTCCCCAAATCGCAGATTGTCATTCCCGCGCAAGCGGGAATCCAGAAAACAGAAACTCTCGAGACGCCTAGACTGCTCCGTGCGCAGGAATGACAAACTACTGCATTCGGCTAAATGTTACGTTTTTTCTTTCCAAGCGATGGCGAGAGGACCAACTCCGGAAGGGGGAACAAATCCTACACCTCTTTTTTGAGGAGCAGAGCCATGAAACACACGTTATTAGTTGTTGGTGGGTTGGTATGGCTGGTTTTGTCGGGGACGGTTAGCGAGGCGGGGGTGGTGGCCCTCTGGGAGTTTAACGAAGGCAGCGGCACATCAGCCAATAGCTCTGTGGGCGGGTGGACCGGGACATTGGTAAACTTCGGCTCCTCGCCCCCAGTGAATCCTACCCCTCCAGAACCCGGCTGGATCGTCGATAGCTGGCAAGGACTCCGGTTCAACAAAGGCACCGGCCAAACCAACGCCGCCCGCGTGGAAACCAATCTGTCCATCTTCCAGCAGCTTACCGGAAAGAGCTTTACCCTGGAGTATATCGGTTCGCTGGATACGATCAGCAATTGGGGACCCTTTTTCGGCCAAAGCGGTCCTTTAAGCGAGATATTTTTCTTCGGGAAGACACACCCGAGCACGAATCCGCCTATGTCGCTTCACTATAATCTGGTTGGCCTAGGGTCCAACTACAGTAACGGGATCAACAATATCCAAGACGGCCAAATGCATCATATAGCGCTGGTGTTCAACGACACGGCCGATACGATGCAATTTTATGTCGATTACCAACCGGCCGGGAGAATTGCCGGAGTATCAGGAACGTTGGGAAATTATTCCGATCTGCTTTGGTTTGGCACGGTGGGGCATCAGCCGGCCAATGAATTTTGGAACGGCAATGTGGATGCGGTGCGGATATCCGACGAGGCGTTAGGGCCGACGCAGTTGTATCGGTATCAAGCGCCGGCCGCACCGCCGCCGGGAGTGGTGGCCTGGTACCGGTTTGAGGATGGCAGCGGCGGCAACGCTCTGGATAGTTCTGGAAATGGCTTCCATGCCGGTTTGCGCAACTTTGTCAGCACTGCGGCTGGCGGCGGCAACACCAGTGAAAGCGGCTGGACAGGCGCCCTGGTCAGCCCCCTTACCGACGCCGGCGCACCGATTGCCAATGCCGGCGCCATCCGCCTGGACGGAACCCGCAACATGAATGAAGGCGATTTTGTGCAAACGCCCGTTCCGATTCCCACCGGGGCGTTTACCGTGGAAGCCATTGTGCTGGCCGAAACCCCCACGGCCGGTTGGGGCCCGGTCTTTGGCGAATCGATCGCCTCGGGCAATACGGGAATCTTCTACTTCGGCAAACGGGACGGCAGCGGCGCCATGCACTACAATCTCTGGATGGACAATCCCAACCGGGAGCAAAAGGCCGATCTGTGGAATGTGAACCTGGCCGACGGCCAGCCCCACCATATCGCCCTGATGTTCGACCCGAATCGGAAAAACATCGTGGTCTTTTTCGACTATCGAGCTGTTTATACGGCCAATAACGTTACCGGGGTGTTGGCGCCGTTGGAAGGCAGCGCGTTCCGTTTGGGCGCCCGGGATGATACCCATCCAACAGAAAAGTTCGACGGCCGGATCGACGAGGCCCGCATTTGGAACATCCCGATTCTGCCTTATCAGATGGTGGGCGGTCCGTATCAGACCGGAAGGCCGTTGCAGGCCTATTACTTCGAAGATAGTTTCGATACCGAAAAAGCGGACTGGAACTTTCTGCAAAGCCAAACCAGCCAGTCGGTCCCTCGCCATGTGATGATCATCGACGAGCCGGGCAACCCGGCCAACAAGGTGCTCCAGCTTTCTAGCACAACGACCAACCTGGCCACCTCGGCGATTTTGCAGCAACGGGCGGAGGTCCGGCGATTTGACGCCCAGTTCCGATTCCGGGTGCCCACCGGCACCGGCGCCGATGGATTCACCTTCGGCGTGTTCGACGTGCCGTATCATCTGGGTACTACGGGCGGCTATCTGGGATATTACGATAACACCGGCGCCTTGGCCGGGCTGTATCCGAGCTTTGCCGTGGAGTTCGATATGTACCAGGGCGGTACCCAGGGCGAAACCAACGAAAACCACGTGGCTGTCCACCGCAACTATAACATCAACAATTATGTCGGCTCTGGTCCAAGCACCTATGTGCCCAGTTTTGACATGGAAGACGGCAACTGGGCGTATGTGCGGATTAGCTTCGACAACGGACTGATTTCGGTCTGGATGAATCAGACGGGTTTCAACTTTGGGCCGGGCGATCTTTTGATCGACCGATTGGACGTGGGCGATGTGGACCTGAGCGGCAACGGCCGGTTTGACCCGTTCTTCGGCTACTTTGGCTTTACGGCAGGCAACGGCGGCGCATATAACCAGATTGTGATCGACGATTTTATCCTGAACGTAGTTCCGGAGCCGAGCAGCCTGGCCCTATTGTTTATCGGATTAGTCGGCCTCGTGGGTCTGGCGCGGAGCGGCCGCCGCCGGGGCGGATAGTCCGGTTGCTCTGACGAGCAAAGTTCCCACGCACCTGCTTGCCGCCTTTCCAGGGAGCGTTGAATAACCAATCCTCCCTCAGCACGCCCTAGCAATCCGGTATTCGCCGGGCCGGAGGGTTGAGTTGGTCATTGAGACAGCCTTTAAGGGGCGGACTCCTTTCTGGATGTTGGGAACACTTCTGCTGCGCGAAAAAATCTGCCTTCTGTCCGGAGGGCGTATTTTGTCATTCCCATTCTAGCGGCGTCTCGACGTTTGTGGCCGTATAAGCGGCAGATACCGATTGGGAAGAAAAGAGGAAATGCGGCCAGTCCAATGAGGGGCGTTCCCTGGTAGGAAAAGGTCGGCCTCCGTAGTAAAATACTGAAATACGGGTCCCGACTTCGAGGGACGAGAGCATATCTTCTCTGTTTTCTTTTCTCGAGAGGAGGCTGTGTCATGAAGAGTCTGAGCTGGTTCCGAAGGATGTTTACAGGCTTTGTGGTTTTAGGATTAGGAGGCTGGGCCTTGGCCCAACCGCCGGGGCCGGCCGTGCTGGGGGCGGCGGCGGGCAAACCCGGATCGGCCAACCTGCCGCTCAAACGTATCGTACTGTTTAGCTCCGGAGTTGGCTTCTTCGAACACCGGGGCGAATTGGTCGATGACGCCCAGGTGGAACTCCGCTTTCGCACCGAAAACATCAACGACCTTTTGAAAAGCATGGTCGTTGTTGACGAAGGGGGCAAAGTGTCCGTGGTAACTTATGCCTCGAAAGACCCGATCAGTAGGACGCTGAAAAGTTTTGCCGTCGATCTTACGACCAATCCCACGTTGGGGCAACTATTGCATCAATTGCGGGGCGAAAAGGTGCGGGTGGAAGCTCCCAATGAGATTGTCGGCGTGATCCTGGGCGTGGAGGTTCGGGAGATCAATGTCGGCGATAAGCAGGTGCAGAAGGTGGAGTTTTTGAACCTGGTAACCGACGGCGGTCTGCGGTCGGTAGCCCTGGAGAAGATTAGCGCCATTAAGCTGATCAACGAGAAGATGGATAGCGAACTGAATAAGGCGTTGGCCGTGCTGGCCACCGCCCGGGATGTGGATAAGAAGTCAGTGGTGCTTCGGTTTAGTGGCGAGGGGAAACGTCAGGGCCGGGTCGGCTACATTTTGGAGACGCCGGTTTGGAAGACCAGTTATCGGCTGGTGTTGGAAGACGGGAAGCCTGCCATTTTGCAAGGGTGGGCGATTGTGGAGAACACCACGGAAGAAGACTGGAATGAGGTGAGCCTGGCCCTGATGAGCGGTCGGCCGATTTCGTTCCAGATGGACTTGTATCAGCCGTTGTATGTGCCGCGGCCTTGGGAGAAGCTGGAGTTGTATGCGTCGCTTCGGCCCAGGGTGTATGAGCAGGATTTGGCCCGCAAAGACGCTGAGTTCCGAGAATTAGCCCTGCTAGAGCAGAAGAAAGCCCAGGATAGACTCGCTGATGGGGAAAAAGGGAAATCTCGAGGTGAAATGCTTCAGCGGCAAACTCAAATTGCACAAGGCGGAGCTGCAGGCCGGGTACATGCCGACGCTGCTGAGGAACCCCAGGCCCCAGAAGCCGGCTATGGGGCCATTCCCACGGCAGCCGAAGCCAGGGAGGTCGGCGAGGCGTTTGAATACCAAATCCAGGCGCCGGTGAGCCTACCGCGGCAGCAGTCGGCCATGTTGCCGATTGTCAGCGGTGAGGTGGCCGTGGAAAAACTCTCGATTTACAATCCGGACGCTCATCCGAAACATCCCCTTTTGGGCCTCCGGCTGAAAAACACAACGAAAACCTATCTCATGGAAGGCCCGATCACCGTCTTTGACCAGGGTGCCTATGCCGGCGATAGTAAAACCCGAGGCATTCCGCCCGGCAGCCAACGGCTGCTGAGCTATGCAATGGACCTGAAAGTGGAAGTGGCCCCGGAAAGCAAAGGCAAACCGGAAGAGCTGGTCAGTGTGCAGCTCATCAGGGGCGTGGCCTATATCAGTCGAAAATACGCCCGGAGCCAACTCTACACCGTGAAAAACTCGGCCGACAAGGTGCGGAAACTGCTGATCGAGTAC
>JAKPGL010000119.1 GCA_029550925.1 Planctomycetota bacterium | reverse complement strand
TTTCGTGTTTGCTCTCCCCTTTCCATGCCTCCTTGCCGGACGGATTTTTTCTAAAACCTGTCTACACTTTTTCCAAAACCTGTCTACACAAGGACGGCCTTGTTGTCTATCCCCATTCACCACTTGAACTTACGGCTTAAGCAAACAACATTCTGGTCAGAATATTTATTTCGACTCTGGCAGACTATTTAAACTTCAAAAAAACATTTTTGATTTGAAGTTTTGTGTCGTGCGAAGCAAATCCCACCCGAATTAGATGCTTCCCGTTGGCCGTTTGAGGCACAGCCCCTTCATATTGGATTTGGCCATCATAAAATATAGTGAACTTACCATTATCTATCTGCACTCTTAAAGAATGAAAATTTGTGGGGGTCTCAATGTTTGGGCCTGGACGTTGAACAATTTGTTTTTTGTTGATGTAATCGTCAATCAATAAGCCTTCATTCCACCAATGCCCCCGGCTATAAATGCAACGGGCACCATCAACTTCTATCAAAAGACAATGATACCATTTAGCCATTATTTCGAATCGGAATTCCAATTCCTTGGCAATGATTGGTTGTCGCAATAATATATGATTTTCCATCTTATCAATATCTTGGAAGACTAAATGGAGAACGTCTTCTTCTATTTTCCCATTTTTTATATCGAAGATGGCTTTGACTTTTTCTAATGGCAGAGAGTCAGACCAACCTAATTCTTTGAGTCTTCGTTCGGCGATTGCCTTTTCAAAGCCCTCTAAGTCTGGCAAGGCCCGCAGGTAGAGTTCGGCGGCCTCCATCCGGCGGGCTAATCGCTCCGAGCCTCTAGCAAGCTCCGACTTGGCCCATAGGCCGTGGGCCTTGTCGGCGGCCTGCTTGGGAGAGAGGGGGCCGCCTTCCGGCTCAAACTCGGCCAGCATTTCCGCCGCCTGGACAGCCTGCTTGCTATCCTGGGCCTGAATCGCCAAGAGTTTTGCCCGCTGAGCCAGGGCAAACCGAATGGCCGAATCCTTTTCCTCCCTGGCCGTTTTGATCATCTCCTGGGCCAGCTTGGTCTTCTCTTGGGCCGACCGGGCCTGGGCAATCTCCCGGCCAAAGACCGCCTGGACCGCCTTTTCAGCCTGTTGCAATTCTGCCTGGGTTGGCCGAGGCAGAAGTTTTTTCTCTTGGGCTTGTGCCGCCTGGAGAGTGTTTGGAGGTGATTTGGGGGCAGGGGACTGCGGAGCATTTTGGGGTACGATTGGGGATGGTTTCTGCATCCCCTCCCGTTCAGCAATCTGTTGTTTTAACCGTTCCACGTTTTCCCGAAGAATCCTTTGTTCTTCTTCTGGCGTGAGTTGCTCAGCGGCCAGCACGCCAAGGCCGCCCAGAAGCCCAAGGCCTATGCCCACCATCCCGATTGCCGCCCAAACGGCTCTTCCAGCCCGCAAGCCTACCAGGCCAATTATCCCCATAACTGCTTGGCCCACCCGTACCGTCCAAGGCTTGCCCAGCAAGACCAAACCAGCATGTTTCCCTAGAACCGCCCCGCTTCGCATAGCCGCCTCCTTCTGCAAGAAAGACCTGGAAACCCGAACACAAGCGCATTTAAGATACGCCATCCGCTCTGGGCCGTCAACACCTTGCCACTACTGGAGTTTACCCAGTTTGGGATGATCGCCAAATAGCGGGCAGAAGCTAACATTCACTCATCTTTCGAGTTACCGCCGGGATGTCGTCCGCGATAGCACTCTACACCGAGTCGGTACGATCCGAGCTAGGCTGTTTAAGGCTGCCGAACCTGGTCCGTCGTCGTAAATTCCTGCCCATTCGCACATCCCGATGAAATCAACACTGGGGAAACTCCAGGGCGATTGGCTCAGGCTGGACAGCCTAAGCTACGTAACGTCGGCTGTCAGGCGGCGTTGTAACGCCCTCTGTTAGAGGGCGATTGGCTCAGCCTGGACAGGCCAAGTTACGTAATGTCGGCTATCCCGCCGGCGTCCTGTAGCGCCGCCTGTTAGGCGGCGATTGGCTCAGGCTAGACAGCCTAAGCTACGTAACGCCGTAACGTCCGCTGTCTAGCGGGCGAATTGGCGCAACCGGGACAGCCTAAGCTACGCATTGTTCGCAGGATTCTCTAGGCATGGTTTATCCCTCTCTCTAGGGATAGCCCTCTGCATAATCCCTTTTCAAAAACTCCCAGGAAAAATCAATCTAAGTCTTGATAGCGCAACAGGTTAGCAAAATTTTTCTTATCTGGAAATTCCCCCCGATTTTTCCCCTCCCAATTGCTCCATGAAGGACACAATTCCCCCCCATATTCTGCCTTCGAAATTTTTGGAAAATTTTTTCTCCACATGCTTGACTGTGTCAGAGGGGGAGTGATTATACTACGAAAGGAAGTGATGGTGTTTTTTAGTCCTCGTGGGCTTTGAAAGCTCCTTTAGCCTGTCTTCGAAGCCCACAAGGTAAAACCGGGAATTATTCAGAGGTTCCAGGAGTACTTGTCATGGCCAGATTTCGCATTCTCTCGATTGATGGGGGCGGAGTGCGAGGTCTTATCCCCGCCATTTTACTCCGACGAATTGTAAAAACCCCGCAGTTAGAAGATTTTCTTAATTCCGTCGACTTGATTGCCGGCACTTCCACCGGCGGCTTACTTGCGTTAGGAATTGCTCATGGGATGGATCTGGAAGCGATCATAGACCTATACATTAACAAAGCAAGCGAAATATTTGACGATTCGTGGTTGGACGACCTTGTAGATTTAGGAGGGCTCAGCGGCGCCGAGTACGATATAAAGAACCTTCGGAAGGAAGTGGAAAAACTCTTTGGGAACCTTACCCTGGGAAAACTCAAAAAACGCGTTCTCATTACCTCGTTCGATCTGGATAATGAAGATTCTGATCCTCGAAAACGCACGTGGAAACCCAAGTTATTCCACAACTTCTCTGGACCGAATAGCGACGCTGACGTTCTCGTAGCCAAGGTTGCCTTATATACATGCGCCGCTCCCACCTACTTTCCCTCCGTAGAAGGCTATATTGATGGAGGCGTCTATGCAAACAACCCGGCTATGTGCGCCCTGGCACAGACCCAGGATAAACGTTATCCTCCCAACCCCCGGTTGGAGGAAGTATTGTTATTGTCTCTGGGCACTGGCCTAAATCTTCAGTATATCAAAGGGAAAACACACGATTGGGGATATGCCCAATGGATAAAACCTTTAATCAATCTCATGCTGGATGGAGTGACCGGAATCGCCGACTATCAGTGTAGGCAGCTCCTCAACGAGAGATATCATCGTCTGACGCCAGTATTTCCTCCGGGGCGAAAATTCGAGATGGACGACGTGGATAAGATCGACCAGATGCGGCAGTTCGCAGAAACTTACCCCATTGAAGAAACAATCCGCTGGATTACAGAGAGGTGGAATGGTGATTAGATTTTTATATTTCGTTCCTGGGAAGTAAATCCTGTGTATCCTTCCTAGTTTGTTTGGCTTTGGAATGCTCCGGCTGCCTTCGCAAACTTCGAGGGAGCTGCTTATTTACTAGCTTCTAGCCGCTCGAACGTAAACTCGCCGTCGCGGTAATCGACCTCGACGCGGCTTCCTTCGGTGAATTCCTTTTTGAGGATTTCGGCGGCCAGCGGGTTTTGAATCTTTTGTTGGATGACTCGTTTCAACGGCCGAGCGCCGAACGTCGGATCGTAGCCCAGCTCGGCGATCGCATCGATGGCCGCTTCTGTTACCACCAGTTCGATCTGTTTTTCGGCCAATTGCTTCCGAAGCCGATCGATCTGGAGCCGAACGATCTTGTGAATCTCCTTTTTGCCCAGCGGATGGAAGATGATCACCTCGTCGATCCGGTTTAAGAATTCAGGCAGGAAGCGTTCGCGCAGGGCGGCCTGGACGGCCTCGCGGATTTCGTCTTCGCCGCCGCCTTGACGGGAGATTTCCTGGATGAGTTGGCTGCCGATGTTGGAGGTCATCACGATGATCGTATTGGTGAAATCGACGGTATGGCCCTGATTGTCGCTCAACCGACCGTCGTCGAGCACTTGCAGCAGGATGTTGAAGACGTCCCGGTGGGCCTTTTCGATTTCGTCGAGCAGGATGACTGCATAGGGCCGACGGCGCACAGCCTCGGTGAGCCGACCGCCTTCTTCGTAGCCCACATAGCCGGGCGGAGCGCCGATCAGTCGGCTGACGGTGTGCCGTTCCATGAACTCGCTCATGTCGAGCCGGATCATGGCGTTTTCGTCGTCAAACAGGACCTCGGCCAAGGCCTTGCAGAGTTCGGTTTTGCCCACGCCGGTTGGCCCGAGGAAGATGAACGAGCCGATCGGCCGACGAGGGTCTTGCAGGCCGGCCCGACTCCGGCGCACCGCATTGGCCACCGCTTCGACCGCTTCCTCCTGGTTGACAAGGCGCTGATGGATTCGCTCTTCCAGGACCAGGAGTTTATGGCGTTCGGTTTCGAGCATTCGGCTTACGGGGATGCCGGTCCAGGCGCTGACGACTTCGGCGATCTCTTCGGGGCCGACTTCTTGGCGCAGGAGGCGTCGGCCTTCGGAGGCGGCGGTTTCGGCTCGGCTTTCCACCTGCCGGAGCTGTTCGGTGAGGGTCTTTTTCTCCTGTTCGAGCCGGAGCAGTTGGTTGTATTCCTCTTCCACGTTCATGCCGAGGGGTTGTTTTTCGCGGATGGCGGCCCAGAGTTGGCCGGCCTGATGTTCGATCTCCCCCAATCGGTTGCGGATTTGATGGACATCGCCCAGCCCAGCCTTTTCGCGTTCCCATTGCTGGCGCAGGGCGGTCAGTTTTTCCCGAAGTTTGGTCATTTCTTCTTCGATCTCGGCCAGTCGCTCCCGGGCGTGAGGTTCTTCTTCGCCCTGGAGTTGGCGGGCGGCCAGTTCCAATTGCGCCAGCCGACGCTGCACCTGGTCGATTTCCGTGGGCACGCTTTCCAGTTCGAGGGCCAGTCGGCTGGTGGCCTCGTCCATCAGGTCGATCGCCTTGTCCGGCAGATACCGGTCCGTAATATACCGATGCGAGAGCGTCGCGGCGGCCACCAAGGCGGAATCCTTGATCTTCACTCCCTTATGATGGGCCTCATACCGAGGTTTCAGCCCCCGCAAAATGGCGATAGTATCCTCGACAGAGGGTTCGCCGACATAGACCGGCTGGAACCTGCGTTCCAGGGCTGCATCCTTTTCGATGTACTGTCGGTACTCGTCCAGGGTGGTGGCCCCGATGCACCGCAGATCGCCGCGGGCCAGGGCGGGTTTGAGCAGATTGGCGGCGTCGTGGCTAGCACCCTCGGCTCGGCCTGCGCCGACGACCGTGTGCAACTCGTCGATAAAGAGAATGATGTTGCCGGCGTCTTGCACTTCGCGCAGGACCGCTTTGAGCCGCTCTTCAAACTCGCCCCGGTATTTCGTGCCGGCAATCAGGGCGCCCATGTCCAAGGCGATGACCCGTTTGTTTTTCAGGCTTTGCGGCACGTCGCCTTCGACGACCCGCTGGGCCAGTCCTTCGACGATGGCGGTTTTGCCGACGCCCGGCTCGCCGATCAAGACCGGATTGTTTTTCGTCCGGCGGGACAAGACCTGCATGACGCGGCGGATTTCCTGGTCCCGGCCGATCACCGGGTCCAGCTTGCCCTGCCGGGCGCGTTCCACCAGGTCGATGCCGAACCGCTCCAGGGCCTGGAACTTGCTTTCCGGTTCCGGGTCTTCCACGCGGGCACTGCCGCGGATGGGGCGCAGTGCTTGGAGGATTTCGCTGCGCCCGATAGCGTTCATTCGCAGAATTCGCTTGGCCGACGATTCCACCTCCGCCAATCCCAGCATCAGGTGCTCGGTGGAGACGAAAGCGTCTTTCATGGCGTCGGCTTCGCGCTGGGCGGTTTCCAGCACTTGCAAGAGGTCTCGGCTGATCTGAGGCGGTCCGCCGCCGGAGACGGTGGGGCGATGCTTCAGCTCGGCTTGGACCATTTGGTCCAACTGGCGGCGGTTGGCGCCGATGCGTTCCAAAAGGGGCTGGACCACTCCATCGGTCTCGGCCAAGAGGCCGGCCAGAAGATGCAGCGGTTCGATCTCCGGATGGTCCTTTTCGGAGGCGATTGTCTGCGCGCGCTGGAGGGCCTCTTGGGCTTTGACGGTGAGTTTATCGATTCGGAACGTCATGTCAGCACCCCCTTTGCTGGATATATGATTATTTGTTCATCTTAAGGAAAAAGCCCCCCACCGGACAACGAGTTTGAGGCGTGGGGCTTCGAGTGGAACGGGCAATCCACGATTAGTCTTTAACTTCGAATTCGGCGTCGATGGCTTCGTCTTCGCCGGTTTGTTTACCGCCGTCGGAGCTACCGGCGGCGGCGCCGGCGGATCGGCCTCGGGCGGCCGTCTCGTACAGGGTCTTACTCAAGGCGTGGGAGGCCTGCTCCAGGTCACGGATGGCCGACCGAATGGCCTCGATGTTATCCCCTTTGGCCGTCTGGCGGGTCTTTTCGATCGCGCTGCGGACCGCCTCTTTGTCCGAGGCCTTCAGTTTGGCGTCGTGTTCTTTGAGGAGTTTTTCCAGTTGGTAGCACATGGCGTCGGCTTCGTTGCGGGCCTCGGCCAATTGCCGTTTGCGGCGGTCTTCATCGGCGTGTTTTTCGGCTTCGCGGCGGAGCTGTTCGATTTCGTCCTTCGACAGGCCGCCCGACTGTTTGATCTCGATTTCTTTTTCTCGGCCGGTGCCCAGGTCTTTGGCCCGCACCTTCAGGATGCCGTTGGCGTCGATGTCGAAGGTAACTTCGATCTGCGGCACGCCGCGCGGCGCGGGCGGGATGCCGTCCAGGGTAAACTGGCCCAGCAACCGGTTGCCGGGCGAGTCGGCCATTTCGCCCTCGCCCTGATAGACCTTCACGGTAACGGCCGGCTGATTATCTTCGGCAGTGCTGAAGATTTGTTTCTTTTCCGTGGGGATGGTCGTATTGCGTTCGACGATCTTGGTTACAATACCGCCGAGGGTCTCGATGCCCAGCGAAAGCGGCGTAACGTCCAAGAGCAGGATGTCTTGGACTTCGCCGGCCAAGACCGCTCCCTGAATGGCCGCCCCGACCGCGACCACTTCGTCGGGGTTTACCTCTTTGTTCGGCTCTTTGCCGAACAGTTCCCGAACCAGGGCCTGCACCTTCGGCACGCGGGTGGAACCGCCCACCAGGACCACCTCGTCGATGTCGCTGGGCCGCATTTTGGCGTCTTTGAGGGCCTGCACCACCGGACCGCGGCAGCGTTCGACCAAGGGGTCGATCAGCTCTTCGAATTTCGCCCTGGTAATGGTCATTTGCAGGTGTTTCGGGCCGGTAGCGTCCGCGGTGATGAACGGCAGGTTGATGTCGGTCGAATGGGCCGCACTGAGTTCTTTTTTCGCCTTTTCGCAGGCTTCGACCAGGCGTTGGAGCGCCATCGGGTCTTTGCGTAGGTCGATGCCTTCTTGTTTTTTGAACTCTTCGGCGATGTAGTGAACAAGGGCTTCGTCGAAGTCATCGCCGCCCAGGTGGGTGTCGCCGTTGGTGCTGATGACGCGGAACACGCCCTCGGCCACTTCGAGGATGGAGATGTCGAAGGTGCCGCCGCCCAGGTCGAAGACGGCGATTTTCTGGTTTTCTTTTTTATCCAGGCCGTAGGCCAAGCTGGCGGCGGTCGGCTCGTTGATGATGCGAACCACCTCCAGACCGGCGATTTCGCCGGCGTCTTTGGTGGCCTGGCGTTGGGCGTCGTTGAAGTAGGCCGGCACGGTGATGACGGCCTTGTTGACTTTGTGCCCCAGATAGGCTTCCGCCGCCTCTTTGAGTTTGCGGAGGATTTTCGCGGAGATTTCGGGGGGGGTGTATTCTTGATTGCCGATGCGGACTTTCACATAATCATCCGCATCCCCTACGATTTCGTAGGGAACCATTTTTTCTTCGACGGAGACTTCTTTATGGCGTCGGCCCATGAATCGTTTGATCGAATACACGGTCCGACGGGGGTTGATGACGGCTTGGCGTTTGGCCGGTTCGCCCACCAGGATATCACCTTTATCCGTAAAGGCGACCACACTGGGTGTGAGCCGGTTCCCTTCGGAGTTATGGATGACTTTGGTATCCTTGCCTTCCATGACGGCAACCACCGAGTTGGTTGTCCCCAGGTCGATCCCGATGATTTTTTCTCCCTTGGCCATTGCAATAACTCCTTGTATTTTTTAAACTTGCGGAGAAGGTCTTCCCACCGCGGAACCAAAATCCGCAAAACGGTTTTACCTCTTTTGCTAACAACCTAAATAGAACCCCAAAATGCCCCCCTCCTTGGGGGGCTTCTGGTACATTTCTCCTGGAAAAGCCCTACTAAGCAAACAATGTGCCGGGTATTAAAATCTCCTGGATGAAACGCCGCAAGTAATAGATTATCTTATATTTAGGTAAGGTTACCAAGCGAAAAACGGAAGAAGCGTCCGAAAGGTTTTTTGAGACGCCGACGGAGCACTGCCATTTTGACACCCTGCTGGTTTTGAAAGGGGGATGGATTTTATGGCTGGCCAATCTGCCAAACGCGCGCCCTCTTCTCCCGCCGCCTTACAGAGCAAGTTAGATCGACTCGATCGGGAACTGCTCCGGCTAGTCCAACAACGGGCTCAATTGTATTGCCAACTTCGGAAACACAGTTCCGAGACGGAAACGCCGAGCACGTTATTGCCCGAAGTGGAAGATCGGATGGCCGAGCTGGCAGCCGATTCTCCCGGCCCCCTGTCTGAGGGGGTTCTACGAACGATCATGAGGGAAATCCGAAGCGGTTGTCGGGCACTGGTCCGACCCCGTCGGGTGGCCTTTTTGGGACCTCTTTATACCTATAGTCATCTGGCCGCCATCCATGCCTTCGGCCAATCCGTGGAGTTTGTCCCTGTGGGCAGTATTGCAGCCGTATTTGAAGAAGTCCATCGGGGGCAGGCCGACTATGGGCTGGTCCCCATCGAAAACTCCACCGACGGCCGGATCGCCGACACCCTGGAGATGTTCACCCGCTTGCCGCTGCGGATATGCGGGGATGTGGAACTGGAGATTCATCACGCCCTGTTGGGCAAATGCGCTCGGCAGGAGGTGCAGGAGGTTTATAGTCGGCCCCAGGCCCTTTCGCAATGCCGCAATTGGTTGGCCAAGCACCTGCCCCAGGCCCGCACGTTTGAGGTAACCAGCACGGCCACGGCAGCCCAGTTGGCCCGCGATAAACCCGGCGCCGCCGCCATTGCCAGTGCTCAGGCAGGCGTGTATTACGGACTGGATGTCTTGGCCGAGCAGATCGAAGACAACCCGGAAAATACCACTCGGTTTGCCGTGATCGCTCATCACACCAATCCCCGCACCGGCCATGATAAAACCGCCATGTTGTTCCAGACGGAACATCGGCCGGGCGCCTTGGCCGAGGTCCTCAACATCTTCAAGCGAAATCGCCTGAATCTGACCTGGATCGAATCCTTCCCCGCGCCGGGGCAAAAGCGAACCTATCTGTTCTTCGTCGAATTTGAAGGACACGAAAACGACGCTCGGGTCCGCCGCGCCTTGAAAACCCTCCAGCGGAAAACCCTCCGGATGGAAATCTTAGGCTCCTATCCGATGACCTTGCCGGTCCAATAAAGACCGGGCAAAAGGGTGCAAGGGGTCTATTCTGAGTCGTCGGAAAGATTCTTTTGGCTCAGTCCTACAAAGGGGTTATTCCTTTTCTCTTGCCCGACGGTGGTCGGCAGCCCATGACCGGGCAACAAAAGGGTCTGCTCCGGCAGGGTAAAGAGTTTTTCGTGGATGCCGCGGCGTAGTTGAACGAAACTGCCGTCGGGGAAGTCGTATCGGCCAATACTGTCTTGAAAGATCACATCGCCGACAAAGGCCACCCAAGGTTTGGCCCCTTTCCAAAGGTAAACCACATGCCCAGCCGAGTGGCCAGGCAGGGCCAATACCTCGAACTCCAGCCCGGCCGCACAGTACCGCTGGCCGTCCTCCACCAGCACATCCGCCGGCGGGCTGAGCACCTCGAAACCAAACGGCCGCGACAGGTTCGCCCCAGCGTCAAGCAGTTTCGGAGCGTCGGCTCGCCCAATCACGATGGGGAGGTCCGGCCAAGCCGACTTCAGCGCCTCATTGCCTGCGATATGGTCTGCATGGCCGTGGGTATTCAGAATGGCCGCTGGTTGGAGACGCCGGTCCTGGATCGCCCGAAGGACCTTCTTCGGTTCCAGACCGGGATCGACCACCACACAATCCGACCGGCCCGGAAGCCAGGCTAAAAAGCTATTTTCCTCGAAAAGCATGTTCAGAATACAGACGATTTGGAGTTCTGGGTGGGAAAAATGGGAAAAATACACCGGAATGCTCTCCCTTTGGAACGCAGATTTGGATAAACTGTGCGGAATCGACGGACAAGTCCGCCTGTTTCGGTTACGTAAGTTGGCGAAAGGACGCCTAATCGGCCAAACATTGTAATAGTTTTTGGACAGAAGAGCGATAAGTTCCAGGAGGTATGGTAGCGGCTTTTCTGGGCATCAAAGCTCGATCTTGTCCCACAATCGGGCGGAAGTCCACGGGAAGAGCGCGGGAAAAAGCAACGAAAGTGGGCAAACCTCCCAAAAGAAGTCCATTGGCCTATGATTGGTGCGAAACAAGACGCCCCATCAGGAACTTTTCCTCCTGGTGAGGCTTGTTTTTTACCCCTTTAGAGGGAAAAGGAGCTTCCCCGATGAAGTTATGGGAGAGGATACTCGGAGTCGCTGGGTGTTTGGTGGTATGCCTCTGGCTGACCGAGGGGATCGGAGCGGAACCGGTTCAGGCAGACCCACCCCAAAGAATAGCGGAACGCCCCACCCCCCAACGTCCCCAATCCCTTTTCTCCACCGCCAATCCGAACGAGCATCCCCTGATGCCCGCCCTCCGGTGGGCGCATCAGGGACTCCCTCAGATCGAGAAGATCAAAGACTATTCGGCCACGATGGTCAAACGGGAACGGGTGGGGGGGAAACTGGGGGAATATGAACATGTCTTTCTTAAAATCCGCCACGAACCCTTCAGTGTCTATATGTACTTCCTCGGTCCCGAAGACCGCCGCGGACAAGAGGTCATCTACGTCCATAACCGAAACGATAACATGATCGTCGCCCACGGCACCGGCGTGCAGCGAACCATGTTCGGCACCGTCTCGCTCAAACCCACCGGGCCGGTCGCCATGAAAGGCCAACGCTATCCTATCACCGAGATCGGCGTCCTCAACTTGGTGCGTCGGCTCATCGAGGTCGGCGAAAAAGACCTCCAATATGGCGAATGCGAAGTGAAGTTTTTTGAAGGGGCGAAGATCAACGATCGCTCCTGCACCTGCATTCAAGTCGTCCATCCCGTGCCTCGCCGCAATTTCCTCTTCCATGTCGCGAGGATCTTCGTCGATGACGAATTGAATATCCCCATCCGCTATGAATCCTACGACTGGCCCAAGCAGCCCGGCGGCGAACCAGAACTCATCGAAGAATACACCTACCTGAACCTCAAACTCAACAACGGTTTTACCGACCTGGACTTCGACCCCAAAAACCCCAACTATAATTTCCCATAACACTTCCGGCCGAGTGAACGGCGTCGATTGAGAAGAAAGCCGTCCACAAAACGCCGCCCATAAAGTGTCATTCCCGCTCTAGCGGCAGTCCTGGCCTCTTGGGGCCATTGCTTTGCAGGAATCACCAGGGTCGCTTCTCCTAGTAGCCTGGATCCCCGTCTTCGCGGGGATGACCAGAAACCACCCTCCGTTCGGCTGGAATGTTCCCTTTATGTTAACTTGGCTTTTCCCGATCGGCAGCGACAGCGGCCTGGGCTAGATGGGCCAGTTTGCGGGCCGGACTGCTCATCGGATACCGCTCCAACGCCTCAAGCCGAACCCAATGAAATTCCCCGAGTGGTTCCGCCGGCTGGTCCGAACCGGCTGCCCAGGCGTTCAAACTATCCTCATGCTGTTCTAGGCCGCCCGTTTTGTCTTCTGCCCGATCCATACGCCCCACATAGTCCGCCTCATAACAGTCCCTCTGCACCCGATACCGGGTAACCGCATACCGGATCGTCTTCAGCCGACGGATGGGCCGAACCACGATCCCTGTCTGCCCCATCTGGTGCATAAGAAACTTTCCCATCGCCGGCGGAATCGCCCTGTCGGCTTCGGCCAGCGGCCGCGCAAACTCCGGCGGCAGCTCAAACCGGGGAAAATCCCAAAGCCCGGCCCATCGCTGGCCTTCGGGAATCCGCTGCAAAAGCACATGGCCGTTCCGTCGCACGATGAGGGCCACTTCCTGACAAAATTCCACGGCTGGTTTGCTCCGTTGTCGAGGGATCGACTTTTGAAGCCCCTGTTGACGGGCCAGACAGAATCGGCTTACCGGACACTCCGGGCACCGGGGTTGCCGGGGCAGGCAGACCGTACTGCCTAATTCCATCAATGCCTGATTGAACCGGCCCACCTGCCGATGGGGCAAAACCCATTCCGCCATCTGCCAAAATAGCCGCTGCGCCGACGCCGAACCGGTAGGTTCTGGATAGGCCAACAGGCGCGCCCAAAGCCGGAGGGTATTCGCCTCCAGGATCGGCTGGCGCTGGTCGAAAGCAATGGAAAGGATTGCTCCGGCGGTATATCGGCCAATTCCTGGCAGTTGGAGAAGTTCGTCGAGCGTTTGAGGAAACTGGCCGCCAAACTCCGAGACGATCTTCCGCGCCGCCTCGTGCAGTTGCACCGCCCGCCGGTAATACCCCAGGCCTTCCCAGAGCCGAAGCACCGCTGCCTGATCCGCCTGGGCCAAGGCGTGCACCGTCGGAAAGGCGGCCAAAAACCGCTCAAAATACCGAACCACTGTCGGCGCCTGCGTCTGCTGGAGCATGATTTCGCTCAGCCAGACCGCATAGGGGTCTTTTGTTCGCCGCCATGGCAGGTCCCTTTTGTTCCGGTCAAACCAGCCCAGAAGCCGACGCCGAAACCCCTTCTGCCAATCCACCCGCCGCCAACAGGCCGGTATGGAGGGCTCTTCAAGACCCGAACTTTTTGTCGAAGTCGGCCTGCCCGATCCTTTGACTTTTTTCCGTGAACCGGGCGTCCTTGGCCTGTTCCCAACTCGTTTACCCATGAAGTGGTCCATCAAAAATGGTTATCCTCCTGGTCCGGAAAGGGTACGGACCTGCCGGACCACGGCAAAACAAAATGTTCGGCTCTCCGCCGGCGTGTTGAACGGTCCTGGGGGCTAAGTTAGCGGCGATGAAACGCCGTTGTCAAGCTTACCGGTACAAAAGGCCAACGCCAAAAATATGGTTCGCATGGGAGAGCCGGGGAAACACGAAAGGGGGCTTGACCCTTGAGCGGGCTTGTTTTTTAATGCCAATAGCGATGTTTGTCCGCCTTGTGGGACCAGCCCCGTTTGTCCCACCCAAGGACCTACCCCGATTTTCCGACCCCACCTTGTTGTTCCCACCTAAATCGCCTGCTTGGTCAATATCCTGAGCGTTGCTGGTTTCCGCAATCGGTTTTTAGCTCCTTTTTCAGAAAGGATTTTTCTATGCATCGGCTTTGGTTATGTTTGGCGGCGGCGATGATGAGCGCCGGTTGGTGCCTGGCCGAGGAAGCCGCCATCCGATTGGAAAGCGGCAGCTTGCAGCTTGAGGTGCAACCTGCGCCGGCGCCGTATCTGGCCCGGCTGGTTCATCAACCGAGCGGCGTCCGTTTGCTGGCCGAGCCGGCGGCAAAGGACCTGTTCCAAATCGACCTTAAGGAGCCGGACGGCAAAATCACCACGGTGTCCAGCGCGCAGGCCAAACAGAGTTCCGTCCAAAAGGACTTCGGGCCGGAAAAGTCCCGCGTCGTGTTGACCTACCAAGCGCTGGCCGGTTTGGATCTGGCCGTCCAGCTCGTCGTGGAGGCCAGGCCAAAGGACCCGCTTTTGTACTGGACTCTGCGGGTGGAAAACCGTACCGGCAAACCGATGGACCGGATTTTGTTTCCGTATCTGGTAGCCCCCCATGCCCTTGGTCAACCGGAAGACGATGTGCTGGTGCTGCCCGCCCTGCCTGGGGCATTGATCCGAAATCCTGCCTCGGCCTGGCCGGTCGGTTATAAGCTCTTGTTATCCTATCCTGGGAACCTCTCCTCGCAGTTTGTGAGTTATCAGGACCGATCGGCCGGATTGTATCTGGCCAGCATGGATGTCCAGGGCCATCCGATGGGGTTTTCCATCGGCAAACGCCGGGAGGGCATGATCCTTTATCACCAATGGACGCCCGTGCCAGCCGACCAGGCCGTCTGGGAAAGCCCCTATCCGGTGGTTTTGGCCGGGGTGCAAGGCAGTTGGCAGCAGACGGCCGACCTTTACAAACAATGGGCAGTTCGGCAACCGTGGTGCACTAAACGGCTGGCCCAACGGGAAGACATCCCCGATTGGTGGAAGCAAGGGCCGCTTGTCTATGTCAGCAGCGCCAGGTTCTACGGCGAGTACAACAACAAAAAACTGGACGGCTCCTTCTATCCGATGATGTGCGAACATCTTCGGGCGGTGCGGGAGAAGGTCGAGGGGCCTCTGGTCGTCATGTTGTCCGCTTGGGAAAAACACCGCTGCTGGACCGGCGGCGATTACTTCCCCATTTTCGACGAAGCCCACGCCCTGCCTGTAATCGCGCAGATGCGTCAGGAAGGTTTTCGGCCGTTCTTTTTCCTTTCGGGACTTTTCTACACGTTCAAAAACGAGGGAGTGGATCCAGGGGAGATACCGGGGGCGGAACGCTACATGGACTGTTTCGTACTGGATAAACAGGGCAAGCCGGAGGTGTTTGTCCTGGACGAGAGTCGGCCCAATCGTCCGTGGCGGCGGCTGTCGTATCAGTTTTGTCCGGCCGCGCAGGCCAGCAAAGAGTTCTTCCTTCAGGTCGTTGATCAGGCCATCCAGCGGGGCGTCGATGTCTTACAGATGGACCAGACCGTTTCCGGCGCCGGCGCCGTCTGCTACAGCAAAAAGCATGGTCATCCGCCCGGTCCTGGCCTCTATCAAACCCAGGCCTTCCATGACCTGCTGCGTCAGATCCGCCAGCACGGCAAACAGAAAAGCAAAGATTTCGTCCTATTTCACGAGGAGCCACATGAACAGTTGATCCCTCTCTTGGACGGCTTCCATGTGCGCGAATATTACGAAAAACGCTGGTACCGCTCTTTTCCGGGGGCGGTCGGTGTGCCGCTGTTCAGCTATCTATAC
>JAKPGL010000108.1 GCA_029550925.1 Planctomycetota bacterium | reverse complement strand
AATGTTACCAAAATCCAAAGCCTTCTTCTTTCCTTTATCCCACAGCAAGGGAAACACTCCAAGCCCCTGTACTGGAAAAGCCTGAGGCGAGAGAGCGTGGAACGGCCAATCCATTTGGGGTGTAAATGCCCCCCCGGCAAGCCCCTTGAAGAAGGCAGGTTTTAGAAAAATCACGTTTATGATAAGCTATTAACTGGAGTTTTACAAAATGGGCTTGTTCAGGTGTTCGTATACTGAACAGGACCCTCAAAAATCCCGTGATTTTTGAGGGTCGGTAGTGTACAAGATCGGTGGAAATCCCAAATTTGCAAAACTCCAGCTATTAACTAGAGTGCTCACCAGGGCAGGGGGGAAGGGATGCTTTCTCAGGGGGTGGCAGGAATGCATCTTCCCCGAAAGAGGTAGTTTCCCCAGAGGGGCAAGGCTTTGGATAGCCAAGGTAGGAAGCCTCCATGACCAGTTCCGTCGCTGTGGCCCTCACATTAACTTTGTTGATCTTAGCCGGGTTGTTCTCCTGGGCGGAGATCATTCTGCGAACAGTCTCCCGAAGTCGCCTGAAGGAATGGACCGACCAGGGCCGACGCACCGCCCAAAGGGCCTTGGACCTCTCACACCCGAAAAGTGAGGTCTGGATGCTCCTGCGGTGGACCATCGGCGTTTTAGGGCTTGGCGCAGCCGGTCTGTCCACGGCAACCCTTTGGACGCCCTTGCAACGGCGACTGGAAAACCTGCTGTGGGCTTGGGCAGAAGGCTGGAGTTCGAAAGTCGCCTTCGTGCTGTTGGTTGGGGTGCTGGCGATTGTCTGGGGCCTGCTGGTAGAGATCATCCCCAGACGCCTCGCAGAAGGGATTTCCGACCGGGCCGCCCTCTGGATCGCTTGGCCGGTTGAACTCTGGGTTCGGTTGCTGCGGCCCCTGCAATGGTTGATCGAGACGGCGGCCAGGCCGGTGGTTTTTCTGCTCCGAGGCCGACGCCCCCTCTCTACCGATGTCTCTCTGGAAGAGATCGAACATTGGCTCGAGGTAGGAGCTACTACGGGAGTCATCGCCCGTTCCGAAGAGCGCGTGGCTCAGCGGGCCTTGCGATTCGGCGATCGCACGGTGCGGGAAATCATGCACCCCAGAATTGAAATCGACGCGATGGATGTGGATACCCCCCCGGAACAGGTCATCGGCATTGTCGCCATGGCGGGGTTTTCCCGGCTACCGGTCTATGAGGGCGACATCGACCACATCATCGGGTTTGTCTATACGAAGGACCTTTTACGCCAGCAGCATTTGGGCTGGCCGATCGAACTGCGAAAAATGCTTCGGCCTGCGCTGATGGTGCCTGGTTCGCTGGGGCTTGATCGACTTTTGGAGATGTTTCGGCAAAAGCGGGTCCAGATGGCCATTGTGCTGGATGAATACGGCGGCACCGAAGGACTGGTGACCCTGGAGGATGTCTTGGAGGAGTTGGTCGGCGAAATCCACGATGAACATCGGCTAGATACAGAACAACAGATTATCCAGCAGGATGAGCGGACCTGGCTGGTTGACGGCCGAATGAATGTAGAGGATTTTTTCGATCGGCTTGGCCGGGAGGATCTTCGCACACCGGAAACCCGCACTTTTCATACCGTGGCCGGGCTGGTCTTGGCAGGGCTGGATCGGATTCCTAAACCAGGCGACCGACTCCAGTGGCAAGGCATCCAGATGGAAGTCGTCCAAATGAATGGAATGCGGATCGACCGGGTGCTAGTAAAACTGCCGGAAAAAGACTGAACAATCTGGAATAGATGTTCCGTAACGCCCGCTGTTTGGCGGGCGTTACGGCTCAGGCTAGACAGCCTAAGCTACGTAACGCCGCCTGTTTAGGCGGGCGATTCATGCCCCGCTCTGCCTGAGGAGGTTTCTGTAGCCACCTCCAGCCGCTCGGCTTTTTCTAGTCAGGACAGTGGCGACGTTTTCAGACGGACATAGCTTTTCTTTAAGGGGAATCGAAAATGTTATGGATGGTTTTAGGAGGTCTTTGGGGAGGATGGCTAACGATGGCAGCCGACTACGATCCTTCGGATTTGCCGGCGAAGTTCCGGGTACTTTTGCCGCTCCATCAGAAGCTACCGCCGCCTGGGCCGGGCGATTGGCTGGCCGTACATCCAGAGCCAGGGCAAACCTACCGAGAATTTGTGGAAAGTCGGCCTCAGCGGGCCGACGGCCGACGCCGGGTCATCTACATCCAGCCGCTGGGCGATTTTCGACCGGCCCAGCGAAAAATCCTCCAGCAAACCGCTACCTTCATGGAAATATATTTTGGCCTGCCGGTGCAGATGCAGAAGGAGTTGCCCCTGTCGATCATTCCGGCAGAAGCCCGACGGGTGCATCCGCTGTGGGGCGATCGGCAGATTTTGACCAGTTATGTCTTGGAGAAGGTGCTTCGGCCCGATTTGCCGGAGGATGCGGCGGCCCGGATCGCTCTTACGACTTCGGACCTTTGGCCAGGGCCGGGCTGGAATTTCGTCTTCGGCCAGGCGTCGCTGGAGGATCGGGTGGGCGTCTGGTCGATCTATCGAAATGGCGACCCAGACCAGGGCAAGGAGGCGTATCTACTCTGTCTGCGTCGCACCCTGAAGACGGCCACCCATGAGGTGGCCCATATGTTCGGTATGTTTCACTGTGTTTATTTTCAGTGCAACATGTGTGGCTCGAACCACCGGGCCGAGTCGGATCGGCGGCCGCTTTGGCTTTGCCCGATTTGCCTGGCCAAACTGGTCTATGCCACCGGCGTCGATCCGGCAACCCGCTACGAAAAACTGGCCGACTGGTCCAAACAAAACGGCCTGGAAACCGAACACCAATTCTACGAGAAATCGCTCCTTCGGCTCCGGGGCCGGTGAGGAAAGGGGGCGTTCCAAGGAAGCCTAGATTCCCGCTTGCGCGGGAATGACACAAGGGGGCATGCCAAGGAAGCCTGGACTGCCGTTTTCGCGCGAATCATAGTATCGCCAACTCGGCGACGTTGAGGAGGGAGGCCCCCTTAGGAGTTCGGCGGCAAAGGACCGGGAGGTCCTGCGACGCCACTTGGGCAACTAAAACCTTCTTTAGCGGAGTTCTCCCGAATAGAGGAAGCTCTAAAACGAAGCGGTTTGTCGGCCATCCTTCGAACGGCCTTGCCGCTGCATTCTTGTAGATACCTATATCCCAGAACCAGCAATAACTCCCTGGGTACAAGTCCTTCGCATCGCTTCTTTGGGAAACTCGCTGTACTGATGGGCTCTTGCCTTTGGTTGCTCGCAGAGAAATAATTATTAGCGTCTCTTTTGGTTACATTGGAGAAGGGCAAAAGTTTCGGGGATAATGTTTCTGGAACACTTCCGCCGACGGAAGGATACCTATTGGGAAGAAGGTGCATCAATTGTCGTGCCCGTGGAAGCGGGAATCCAGAATTTTGCTGTTCTTTTATTTGTGCCTTGGAGCCCCGCTTTCGCAGGGATGAGAGGAGTGGAGACTTCCATTCGGTTAAAGTATTCCATTTTTCTCATCTTTTGGGTTGATTTTTGAGTCGCCTTCTAGGTGAAGTTTTTACCTTTCAAGATGGGCCACGCGTTCGTTTGCTTTGTTAGGAAAGTGTTTTTCCTTGGCAAGAGCGGGTCGTTCGGAGTGTCGGCTTTTTTGAGGAGGGATGAAACATGGGGTTTCGATGGGCTTGTTTGGTTGGGACATGTTTTGTGGTTTGTCTTGTTACCCAGAAAGGATGGAGTATGGACGAACAGGTTGTGACGCCGAGAGTTCCTTTGATTGGTGAGCCAGCACCGGCCTTTGAAGCGGTTACTACCCAGGGAAAAATGAAGTTCCCCGATGATTACAAGGGCAAATGGGTGGTGTTGTTTAGCCATCCGGCTGATTTTACGCCGGTGTGCACTACCGAATTCATGACCTTTGCCAAGCTGATGCCTCAATTTGAGGCAATCAATTGTAAACTGATCGGACTATCGATCGACAGCAACTATAGTCACATCGCTTGGCTCCGGACGATCAAAGAAAAGATCCGATACAAAGGCATGGAAGGGGTCGAGGTAACCTTTCCTGTGATTGCCGATCTGAAGATGGAAGTGGCCCGAAAGTACGGCATGGTGCAACCATCGGCCGACGATACCCATGCAGTCCGGGCGGTCTTTATCATCGATCCGCAAGCGAAGGTCCGAGCGGTGCTCTATTATCCCCTGAGCAATGGACGCAATATATTGGAAATCCTTCGCTTAGTGGTAGCCCTTCAGACCACCGATAAACATAATGTGGCCACTCCAGCCGATTGGCAACCCGGCGAGGATGTGATCGTGCCGCCTGCGGGTTCCTGCGGAACCGCCGAAGACCGCGTTCGCGGCAAAGAGCCGGGGGTAACCTGCTTGGATTGGTTTATGTGCTTCAAGAAGTTGCCCAAATCCGAAATCATGCTGCCCCCCGTTTGGGCGGAAAAATAGAAATCGGAACACTTTTCCGCCGAATGTATTGGTATCTACATAACTTGGCGTCGCTGAGGGGGAGGCCTCCTTAAGAGTGCGGCGGCAAAGGGAGGGCATGTCCTGCAACGCCGCTTGGGCAACAAAAACCTTCTCCAGCGAAGTTCTCCCCAATGGACGAAGTTCTCCCGAATGGAGGAAGGTCTAAAACAAAGCGGTTTGTCGGCCATCCTACGGACGGCCTTCCCACCGCAGTTCAAAACGTGTAGATATCAATCCCTATGGGGCGGCTAGTTCCAGGTCGAAGCGGAACCGCTCTGTTTGCGGATCGAAGGCCGGGGAGGAAGAGTCTAGCGCCCACTCAATGCCGGAGGCGGCGTATTCTTGATATTTCGGCGGAATCGGGGTGGCTCGCACAAGACGAACCGCTGCCTCCGCCGGAACACGCACCTCCTTGGTCTCCTGGCCGATTTGGAACCGGAAGACCCGTTGGCCCGCTTGCAGATTCTCCTGCACCGGCGTGCCAGCGGGCAGCCAGGCCAGCACTTCGGCAATTTGGGCTGGCTCGACCATTTCGCCCGAATTCACGGAGAAATCCGGTTGCTTAGCGGCGGCTGGATTCGGTTTGCCTGCTGGATGAGTCAGGTTGCTGGCCGGTGCAGGACCGCTAGGGGACAAGTTTTGCCCCCCTGGCGATTTTTCTGTTGGACTTGGCGGTTCAGCCAACCGAACCAGATAGTCCCTGGCTGGCCGGATACGGACCCGATAGCGGGTACCAGCCGGTGCGCCGCCTGCCCGCTGCGGGGTGGCAAAGTGGTACTCGCCTTTTATCCCAGTGCAAAGTTCCGCACAAAGCCGAGGATCCTCCGTCTGGAGTTCTACAACCGCCCCAATAACGGGTTTGCCATTTAGGCTCACCAGGCCGTGGATCGGATAATACACCTCCTTGGTGGAAAAGGCCCAATACAGACCGATCATCACGAGCACCAGCAGGGCGGCCACCACCCGGTAGTCCCGCAGTCCGGGCCGGACCGATCCGTCCCGGAGGGCATCCAGCGGCGATCGCCAGACCAGGGCCTGGCTTTCCTGAGTGTGCTGGTGGGGCCAAATCAGCGAAACGGCCCAGATGAACACCGACTCGGCCACAAAGAGAATAAAGGCCATGAAAAGGCCGTTGGTGGCCACAAAATCGGCAAGCCGTGGGCTAGTATCTCGGAGCGAGCGGCCTAGCAGCAGTTCAAACAGGCCGAAGTTTTCCATCAGTTTTGCCCCGTAGATCATCATGCCGACGCAGGCGCCGCCGACCAGGGTCCATAGGGCCGCCCTGGCCGAGGTCCGCCGCCAAAACACCCCCCATAAAAATACCACAGCCGTCGGCGGGGCAACCACCGGAAAGACATCCACCATCGCCTGAAAGATCGTCTCACCAAGCCGGGCGATCACCAGCGACCAGCCAACCGCCACGCACATAGCCAAGAAAGTAACAATCCGGCCCACCCGCACCAGTCGGCGTTCGGAGGCGCCGGGGTCAAACCGGCGGTAAATGTCGTAGCTTACCAGGGTGGCAATGGAGTTGAGCGAACCGGAGACCGTGCTCATCAGGGCGGCCAACATGGCGGCAATGACCACGCCGCGCATCCCTGGCCAAAGCATGGTCTGGATCATGTGGGTGTAGGTGCGTTCGGTCATTGGCGAGCCGTCGGGCCGGGTCGGCAACGGCGGCAGACCGCCATTTTCTACGCCCAAATTCACTAGCCCCAGACAAATCACCCCCGGCAAGACAAAGAGGAAAACCGGCAGGATTTTGATAAACCCGGCAAAAAGCGGCCCCATCCGGGCGTCGTATTCGCTTTTGGCGCCCAGAACCCGTTGGACAATCGTCTGATCCGTACACCAATACCAGATGCCCAACACCGGATACCCCAAAAACACGGCATACCAGGTGGTTTCTGTCGGATCGTTGCTGGCCCGGAGCATGGAGAGATTGACCGGATGCACGAGCTCGACCAGCCGATTCCAACCGCCAATCATCCAAAAACCGATGGCCGTCAGACACAAGGAACCCAAAAGCAATACCACCGTTTGGATGGATTCAGTAACCACCACGGCCAGCAGTCCGCCGACGATGGTGTAGATGGCTGTTACCCCGCACAGGCCCAGGATGGTGAGCGCCCGAAAGCGTTCCGGCTGTTCGACGCCCAATGTGGGCAGCAGCGTTCCCTCCAGCACAATGGCCCCGGTATGGAGCGAAAAACCGATATGGACCACGATGGCCGAGAAGATGGACAAAATAGCCAAGAAATTTCGGCTTCCCTGACTATACCGGCGTTCCATGAAATCAGGCAGGGTGGTTACTCCGGATCGGAGATAGAACGGAGCAAAAAAGAGCGACAGGACCACCAAGGTGAAGGCGGCCATCCATTCGTAGTTGCCATAGACCAGGCCGGAGGTGTAACCGTTCTGGGCAAAACTGACTAGATGGATGGTCGAGATATTGGTGGCAAAAAGAGCCAGACCGATGATCGGCCAACCCAGGGATTTGCCGGCCAGGAAGTAATCGCTTCCGCGGGAGCCTTTGCGTCGCAGGGCGGCCCAACAGCCTAGCACTACAATACCGACCAGATATACCCCGATCACCGTCAGGTCCAGCCCGCTGATTTCGACATCCCGGCCAAGGGCTTTGGCGGCGTCCGTTTCCCCCGCCCAACACTCCCTCATGCCGCCGAGGATCACCCCCAGGAGGCCCAGGAGCGTCCAAATCAACCGGTTACGTGCCCGGAATCGTTTTCCTGGCCTCCTTTGGCTTTCCCATGAAGGCCGATTTTCCCCAAGGCCGAACCAAAAAATGCAGCTTGCCATCTTTCCCCTCATGTGGATAAAAGGCATGGATTCTCCTAGCCGATGGGATGGACGCATTTCGGAGTTTTTTTCTGCGGACAGTAATTTTTCTACCCTAACAAAAGATGCGGCAGCCGACAAGCGAATCGAAGGCGTCTTTTTTTCCCCCGACGAGAAGGAACCGGCAAAAGCCTGGGATCAGGAAGGTTGCCGCTGAGGGAGGGATTGGGTGATTGGGATAGCGGAAAAAGGGCGGCGGAAAGCGGACGCTCCACCTTTCCGAAAAAGCTCAAGACGGCAAGAGGCAGGGAGATAGCATTTTTCGGATGTCGGTTTTGAAGAAAGCGCCGCCGTCGAGAAGGACGCGGAGAATCCAAGACGAACTATCCACCGGAAGCAGAGGTCGAATTGGTTGAGCGAAGTCTAGCACGCACTCGGCTAAGGATGGGACCAATGCTATTTTCCGGGACGCCGGTGGTTTGGCTAATCTCCTGATAGGAGCGGCCTTCTAAATGGAACATACGGACGATTTGGGCTTCGGCGCCATCGAGTTGGGCCAGCAGACGCTGGACTTCTTCGCGGTTGGCCAATTGGGTTTCAGGGGCGGGGGTAGAAGCCGCGGGTTCGTGGGCGGCCAAGTTTTGACCCAACGTGCTCTGGGCTTGCATCGCCAACATGCGGCGAACCACAATCCGGCGAGCCACCACGGTCAGATAGGTGGCCAAACTCGATTGCCCCCGGAAGCGGCGCAGAATCGCAAAATCATCCTGGACAATCTGCAAAAAGACCTCCGCACATAGATCGTCCCGATCTTGGGGCGTCAGCCGAATCCCACGGGCCTGGGCCGTGTGCTTAATCACATGCAAGACTAAACCCAGAAAGCGGTCCACAAAGTCTTCCCACCCCCTGTGTTTCCGCTTCAGGCAGCGATCCAACAAGTTCCGGTCGATTTCCGACAGAGCCACGGATTCGTTCCTCGACCAGGAGAATTAAACGCCGATACTCCCCTTCCTGAACCTGCCGACCCGATGACCAGACAGACACCCTGCGGTCGTCGGCTCGATTCCTCTTCTTGATTGTAAATAAGATGGTTTGAGAATGCAAGAGAGTAAGAAAAGAATTACCCCCTGGAGGGGGGTAACGCAAAACGCCCGCCTCTCCCCAACCGTGGTGGATTGACTGGCCGGGAACAACTCCATAGGATTGTGGAGACTCCGTGAATTTAGCAGCCCCTTGCTCTCGTAAAGATTCCAGCAGCGGAACATTTCCGCCAGATGGAGAAACTATTCCTACTGCGGCTATTAGCCGTCGGGACGGCCTAGAGCACGAACCTCTAGCCCATGGGCCTCAAAACCCGGCCTTTTGGGAATATCCGATAGAAACCGACGCCGCTATTCCGCGCCATCCCTCCTAGCCCTTGAAGAGGAGAAAATCTATCCGGCTCCGATCGGCGGAAATGTTGCCTCTGTTCAAGGAAAACATTCGTTTCAAGAGGGCCTATGTCTTTCTAGGAAAGGAGAACGAGAAATGCCTCATGTCGTTTGTGAACCATGTCTGGATTGCAAGTACACCGATTGCGTGGTCGTTTGTCCCGTAGAGGCGTTCCGAGAAGGGGAGAGGATGCTCTATATCGATCCGACCGTGTGTATCGATTGCGACGCCTGCGTCCCGGAGTGCCCGGTGGAGGCGATCTATGCGGAGGAAGAAGTCCCAGAGCAGTGGCGAAGCTACATTCAATTGAACGCGGAAATGGCCGCCAAGTGCCCGGTCATTACCGAAAAAAAGAAGCCTCTTTGCGAGTCCTAGACGTACCGGGAAGCCCAGGAGGAGCGTTGGAACCTCGGAATCAAAAGAGGTGGACATATTTTCTTTTTCTGAGGTTCCAGAAACTCACGACGGGGAACCGGGGGATCGGAAAATCAGGCGGCCAGAGGGGAAAGGGGCGGTCTGAAATTGCCCATTTTCTCTGGTTTTGCTAGTCCCTCTGTTTTTAATTTTGTGGGTGTTCCCGCACGATCGCTCCCCTACCCGAGAGATAGGTAATGCCCCACGGAGAGAACGGACGCTCAACAGCAAACCTCTTGTGGGTTTTTCGGTTTTAGCAATTCCGCAACATTTTCGCCGAGTGTAGCGATTTGGCGATTTTCTTGGCAAAACGGTCATTCCCTCGCAAGCGGGAATACAGAAAACAAAAACTCTTCAAACGCCTGGATTCCCGGTTACGAAGGTACTGGATTCGGCTAAAATGTTACGCAATCTCAGATCGAAGGGGGGTAGGAAGAAAAAAATTCTCTAAGCCGCCCTTGCAGAGTCGCCGCCTTGGCAGGTAGGATGGAGGTAAGGAAGTTTGGGCGGGGTGCCCAAACGGATTTTACGGTGTTGCAAGGAGCGGCTCCATGATTCGTTATATTTGCGACTGTTGTAAACGGGAATTGGATCCCAACACCGACGTTCGATATGTAGTAAAAATTGAGGCAGCCGCCGCGTTAGACCCCCAAAATGTTCAGCCCGAGGAAAGCGACCGAGATTACCTGGACGAAATTCAACAATATCTGGAACACCTCCATCAGATGGACAACTCCGAATTGAGCGAGGAGGTTTATCGAGAGTTCCGCTTTGATCTCTGTTCGGAGTGTTATAAGCGGTTTATCCAGAATCCGATAGGCCGAGAGTCGGCCAAGGCGATGCACTTTAGTAAAAACTGAGCCATGCTGCCGCGTCCGTTGGGACGCCGAAGTACGTTTGCTCGTCTTTCGGGACGCCGAAGGGCGCCGCCGCGCTGGCCTTTTAGGCCGATGAGGCGACCGAAGTCTCTGGCGGGGGTGGTGCTGCTGGTTATTCTGCTTCTTTGGGTGGGTTGGCAACGGATTGGGCGGCAAGGCCCCTCCGAATCTCCTCCCACCCCTCACTCCTCCTTTGCCGAGCTCAAGCGGGTAATCGACGGAGATACTTTTGAACTAAGCGACGGTGTTCGCGTCCGACTGATTGGCGTGGATGCTCCGGAATTAGGTCGAGCGGGCCAATCGCCTGAGCCTTTCAGCCGAGAGGCCACTCTGTTTGCAGAAAATTTTTTGGCCTCCGGTCCGGTTCGACTAGAAGACGATCCCTATGAGCGGCAGGATCGGTATGGTCGGCGATTGGCCTATGTGTGGGTTGGGCAGCGGATGCTCAACGAGGAACTTGTTCGGGCGGGTTTAGCCCGGCATCGACCGGAGTTCAACTACTTAGAAGAGAGGAAATGGCGGTTTGCCTTGGCCGAGCAAGAAGCACGCCAAGCCCGACGGGGTCTGTGGGCTTCCCAGCCGCCGTAGCTCGCTGAGTAGTTCGTTCCCTCGCCCTTTTCGGAGCTGTCCTTGGGCGGAGGCGATCCTGGCTTATTCGGCCGGGGATGGGCCGGTTAGCGCCTCCGCTCTTCCAGTAAGATGGAAGATCGGCGGGGACGCCGGCGCTGCGTTGACCAGGAGTATGCCCGATGGCCAAATCAGCCCGAGTGCTGGCGATTGAAGATGTGGACCGTTTGGCGGCGGCGCTAGTGCGGTTTGCCGAGGAGGCCCAGGCCGCCTTGGCCGACCTGGACCTAGAACTCCGCCGGGCCAACCAATGGATCGAGCAAGATCGGCCCCGTTACTGGGAGGCCCAGGTACGCCGGAGTTGGGAGCAGGTGGCCCGCGCCCGCCAAGAACTGGAGCAAGCCCGCATGTTCCAGCGAACAGACGAGGTTCCCTCCAGTTGTATCGATCAGAAAAAGGCCCTCCAGCGGGCGCAGAAGCGGTTGGACTTGTCGATGGCCAAGCAGCAGGCGGTTCGGCAGTGGGTCTATCGGACCGCCAAACAGACGGAGGAATACCGGGGCAAAGTGGGGCCGTTGATGGAATGGCTTTCGTCCGAATATCCCCGGGCCTTGGCCGCCCTACGACGCATGGCCCTCTCGCTGGAGTCCTACATAAGTCAACAGGCCCCCCCTTCGCCTACATCCCTTTTAGAAGCAGTCGAAGGGTTGGCCTCGGCAAGCCGGGGTTCCCCCGGCGAAGCCTCTTCCGTCCCAGATGCCCCCACCCCAGCCCAAGCAGATTCCCAAATCTCTGGGGAGCAACCTCACGCAACTGGCCCTAAGGTAGAATTAACCCCATTGGATTCCTCCCTTGACTCCAAACACAGTATCTCACCCGGGAGCACCGCCCCATCGGCTGAGGCAGCCTCCCCATCCGAAAGTTACGGCACTCCGGAGGGTTAACCTTTGCGACTTTGGGATTTTCGATCGCCGGCGGCCCGTTTGCACGAGGCTCTGGATATGTTAAAAAAGACAACCGAGGGCCTCCAGGAGCGGTGGAACGACCCGGCTATGGAGTTTTTGCGAACTCACTATTTCACGCCGCTGGAGGGGCGGGTGCGGGAGGCCATCGAGGCGATCAGCCGACTGGAAGAGGTTTTTTCCGAGGCGGCCAAGGAGTGTGGAGAATCGGCGCATGAATGACCGGCAGGAAGAGGCAACCGCTGGGCAACAGCCTGTTTTGCCGCCGGAGAGGGTTCCTGATGCTAAGGGAGGCAATGAATCGGCCCCCCCGCCGGTCGAGATGCTTTCCTGTCGGGCCTGGCATGAATGGCTAAAGCAGTTGGCCCGGATCAACCGTCGTCGGGCGCCGGCGGAACGTCGAATCCCTGCCGCGGCGACTATAAAAACCCAGTCGGCCGACAAACGCTACGCAAAGCTTCGGGCCGATTTGGAACAGAAGTATCAGGCCGACCAAGCCGCCCTCCAAGAGCAGTATCAGATCAATCGACAGACCGCCGAGGCGGAGTTTCAGGCAGAATACGCCCGGCTAGAACGAGAATACCAAAAAAAGCGTCGGGAGCTAGCCGAGCTCATCCAGCAGCAGACCGAGGACCACCGCCGCCGCTTGCAGGAAACCCAGTGGGAAGCCCAGACCGTCTATGACGCCACGAAAAAACGTCCGCTTTTAGAGCTTCAGGCCGCCCAAGCCCGCATTGAGGGCCTCTGGCAGGAGATCAACACGTTACAGCAGCAGGCGGCAGCCCGGCTCCGCGGGCGGTGGTTATGGAGTAAAAACTTTTCCCAGTCGCCAGAAAAATCGCCCGGCGGCGATTCCGCACTACCGGGCGCCCAGGCCGTCGCGGCAGGGGCGCAGACCGATCCAGTCCACCAATTGGGCGAACTGGCTGCAGAGGCCCGTCGCTTGGTGGCTCGGTTAGACCGGTTCAACGCCGGTACGCTTCTGCAAGAAGGCCAGCCAGTAGTGCTGGGGTTTTTGGGGATGCTGATCGGTGCGGTGGTTGGGGCGGCTTTGGTGGGCTGGCAGAACTGGCTCGGTTGGACCGAAGGGGCGATCGCCGGACTGGCCGTCGTCCTCGGTCTTTTGGTCCTCTACTATCCAAAGGCCCGTCGGCAGGCCAGCGCCATCTACTTACAGCTCCGGGCCATGGTTCATCAGGCGGAATCGGCCCGCGCCCAGGCCCTCCAAGCCGCCCAACACCACTGCCAGCAGACCCAACGGGCCATGGAAGAAAACCTTAAACAGCAACTGCACCAAGCCGAACAGACCGCCTCCCAAGAGCTTACGCACCTTCAAACCCAACAGCAAACCGCCCTGGCTCAATTGGAAGCCGACTACCCGGCCCGGTTGCAAAAACTCACTGACGACCACCGCCAACACCTGGCCCAACTGGAATCCGACTTCCACCGGCAGTCGGAAGAACTGAAGCAGACGTTTCAGACCGAGTCGGCCCAATTGGAAGCCCGGTACCGGCGGTATATCGAACGGGTCGAAAAACGCCGACAACATCGGTGGAATGCTTTGCGCCAGCGTTGGCATGAAACTGTGGAGCGATTTGGCCGCCACGTGGAAGCCGCCCACCGATGGGCCGATCCGCTCTGCCCGCCTTGGGACCGAGTGGATTGGAGCCGGTGGACGCCGCCCGTCGAGATGCCGCCAGGGGTGCGATTCGGTCGGTTTCGGTTTGCGTTGGAACAAGTTCCAGGGGGGATGCCGGAGCATCCGGAGTTGCAAGTCCGACAGACGGCTTGGGAACCGCCCGCATTGACGCCGTTTCCCGATTGGCCGCTCCTCTTGCTTCGAGTAGGAGAAGAAGGCCGACAAGAGGCGATCGAACTTCTGCAAACAATCCTGCTTCGGCTGCTCACCAGCCTGCCGCCGGCAAAACTGCGACTGACGATCATTGACCCGGTGGGCCTGGGCGAAAACTTTTCGGCCTTCATGCACCTGGCCGACTACGACGAAAAGCTGGTCTCCAGCCGCATCTGGACCGAACCGGCCCACATCGACCAACGCCTGGCCGATTTGACCCAACACATGGAGACCGTCCTGCAGGTCTATCTACGAAACGAGTTTGAAACAATTGTTCAATATAACGCCTTTGCCGGCGAATTGGCCGAGCCGTATCGGGTGCTCGTCATCGCCAATTTCCCGGCTGGTTTCCAGGAGCAATCAGCAGCCCGACTCCGCAGCATTATTTCCAGCGGCGCCCGATGCGGCGTGTTTACCCTGATGAGCGTGGATGATCGGCTCCGCTTGCCCAGGGATTTTCACCTCTCCGATCTCCAGCCGTATGCATGGACCCTTGAGCGGCGGGAAGGCCGATTCGTCTGGGAGCATCCGGGGGTTGGCCCCCTGGTTTTGACGCCCGATCCGCCTCCGCCGCCCGAAGTATTTACGCAGATCGTCCGCCGGGTGGGCGAGGCAGTCCAAGAGGCTGGTAAAGTCGAAGTGCCCTTCGCCTCCGGAACGCCCGAACCAGATCACTGGTGGACCGCTACAAGCCAAGACGGCCTGGAAGTCCCCCTGGGACGAGCTGGGGCCAAGAAATTCCAATATCTCCGTCTGGGCGAGGGCACTTCGCAGCACGTCCTGGCGGCAGGAAAGACCGGCTCCGGTAAATCGACCCTCTGGCATGTGCTCATCACCCAAATCGCCCTCCGCTACAGCCCCGACGAAGTGGAACTGTACCTAGTGGATTTCAAAAAGGGTGTGGAGTTTAAGGCCTATGCGGTGGCCGGCCTGCCCCATGCCCGGGTGATCGCCATCGAAAGCGAACGGGAGTTCGGTCTGTCGGTGCTCGAACGGCTGGACGCCCTCTTGCACGAACGGGGCGACCTGTTCCGCCAACACGGCGTTCAGGACCTCCCCGGTTTCCGGGCACAAAACCCCCAGGTCCGCCTACCGCGGGTGCTGCTAGTGATCGACGAGTTCCAGGAGCTTTTCGTCGAAGACGACCGAATTGCGCAAGCGGCAGCCCTGCTGCTGGATCGGTTGGTTCGGCAAGGACGGGCCTTTGGCATCCATGTGCTTTTGGGGTCCCAGACCTTGGCCGGGGCCTACAGCTTGCCCCGAAGCACCTTGGGCCAAATGGCCGTCCGCATCGCACTGCAATGCAGCGAAACCGACGCCCATCTGATCCTGAGCGAAGAGAACACGGCGGCCCGGCTCCTGACCCGACCCGGCGAGGCCATCTACAACGACGCCAACGGGTTGTATGAAGGCAATCATCCGTTCCAAGTGTTTTGGCTTTCGGATAGCGAACGGGAAAAGTATTTGGCCCAGCTTCGGGATTTTTCCGCCGATCGGCGCTACGCGGCCCCATCGCCCATCGTTTTCGAAGGGAATGTGCCGGCCAAACTGGAGGAAAACGCCCAACTGCGGGCGTTGCTGGAGGCGGAAGTTTGCCCAGAGCCGCCTCGCACCGCGCACATCTGGCTCGGCGACGCCGTGTCGATCAAGCCGCCCACCCAGGCCAGTTTCATCCGCCAAAGCGGCAGTAATCTTTTGATGGTGGGCCACCGGGACGATCTAGCCCGGGGTTTGTTTGCCGCCGGGATTTTGAGCCTGGCCGCCCAATATCCGCCGGAAGACCCGTCGGGGAAACCATACGTACAAATGTATCTATTCGATGGGACCCGGCCGGACGCCTCCGAAGCAGACTACTTCCGGCAGTTGGCCGGGATGTTGCCCTACCCGCTGGAGGTGGTCGGCCCGGCACAAGCTGGCCAAACGATCGGCGCCGTTGCCGCCGAATTGGCCCGTCGGCAGGCAGAAAATCTGGATCAAGAGCGGCCCATCTATCTATTGGTGTATGACCTTGCCCGATTCCGTACACTCCGGCGAGCTGAGGAGGACTTCGGCTTTTCTCTCGGCGGGGAGGATCGGCCAGCTAGCCCAGCACAACAATTGGCCCAAATCCTCCGGGAAGGCCCTGCCTGGGGCGTCCACACTCTCCTCTGGTGCGACAGTTACCACACATTCACCCGCTGGCTGGACCGCCACGCCCTGCCGGAGTTCGATATGCGAGTGCTGTTTTCGATGAACGCCTCGGATTCGAGTAACCTGGTGGATTCAACCATCGCGGCTAACCTGGGAATGCAACGGGCGGTGCTGTATCTGGAAGGAGTGGGCAGTTGGGAAAAATTTCGGCCCTACGCCCCGCCCGATGGCGGCTTCCTCCAATGGGTCAGCCAGCAACTCTGCCGACGTATCTCCAAAAGATTGTAGCAGAACGACGGAAAAGGATTCCCTTTTTCGTAACATTCTAGCCGTCCGTAACATTCTAGCCGTCCCTGGCATTCTAGCCGAATGGCAAACATTGTCATTCCTGCGCAAGCAGGAATCTAGGCTTCTTTGGGGTTATCCCTTGCTAATTACTCCCGGTGGGAATCTTGAAAGCCGCCATCTATTTTTAACTGGATTCCCGCTTTCGCGGGAATGACGCTGCTGGATTCTAGCTCATCCAGAAATGGTATATTCCTCGAACTGGCTCAAATGATACGTTTTCTCGACCAAGGCGCCGAAATGTGCTACCTGATACTCCCAGAGAAAATACGGCGGACGCCCTCGGGGGTTTTCAGAAGCAGTTCTCCTTCGGGGCCGATCCCTTGACATATCCCATAAACCATCCCCTCAGGAATTTGCACCGTTAAGGGACGTTCTTTTTGGAGGCACCATTGGTCGGCCTCCGACGCCGTCTGCTGGGGGCGTCGAACCAAGGATTGGAATACTTGCTCCAAGCGGCCCAGTAGTTCTGGAAGAAATTCTTCATGGGGATAGGGTTGTCCGGTCAAATCCCGGAGGGTGGCCGCCCGCGGGCGGAGTTCTTCCGGGGCCTCTTGGCACGTGTTGTTGGTATTGACGCCGATGCCCACAACCACCAGACCGTTACTTACAATTTCCACCAGGACCCCGGCCAGCTTTTTCCCGGCGGCGAAAACATCGTTCGGCCAATGGAGGCCAAGCTCGATTGCGGGAAGCCTGGGGTGGACCGTGCGCAGGACTGCCAAAGCGGCGGCCAGTCCGATCAGGCCGGGCTGAAAAGCGGGCCTAGAGGCGTGGAAGGAGGTGAATGGCCCTTCTTCGGCGGGATCACAGGAGGAATGGGAACTCTGTCGGGGAGAGCGTTGGAAAAGCCGAGGCCAATCCGCTAGCGGCGGCATCAGGAGACTCATCGCCAAACTGCCTGGTCCGGTCCACCAGCGATTTCCCCCCCGGCCTCGACCGGCCGATTGCTGATCCGCCAAGATTAGACAAGACAACGATTTTTGGAGGATTTCCACAGAGGGGGTCGCATGACCTAGCAGCGGCTCCTGGCCGAGGGCAAGCCGGCGGGCTCGGTTGTTGGTCGAGTCGATCTGGGGATGGTGCTCTACATGACGGACAAAGGAGCACTCGACCAGGTTTTGGGAAAGATGGATGTCCATAATCCTATTACTGTATTGATATATCCATCAACCGGTTCTGTTATAGCTGGAGTTTTGCAAAATGGGCTTGTTCGGGTGTTCGTACACTGAACAGGTCCCTCAAAAATCCTGTGATTTTTGAGGGTCGGTAGTGTACAAGATCGGTGGAAATCCCAAATTTGCAAAACTCCAGTTATAGAAACGCTTTGATCGCTTCGTGGAGTTCGTCGGCGACCATCAAACGGCAATAGTCCAACAGGCCGGCCATAGCGCGGGAAGAGACGCGATAGCCCAGTTCTTCGAGGATAGCGATCGGATTTAGCCCGCCGATGACCACCGCACCGAATCGGCCAGGACTGACCGGAAAGCCAAGCAGAGGTTGGTTGGGTAACCCCACTTCCCACAGGCCGCCCAGGCCGACGGCGGCGAACCGTTGGCTCAGATGAAGCACTTTATCCCGGGCGTTTTCGGGAAATTCGCGGAAACCGGCGCCGATCAGTCCGTTGCCGTCGGTAATAGCGCCCATGTAATCCGTCATACCGCTGTGGATGAAGACCTCAAGCGGGTCGATGGTGGTGCCGTCGTAGTGGATGGCTTCGACGAATCGCCAGGGTTGGCCGTTGCGGAGTTGCAAGAGTCCGCCGAATCGGCTGATGGTGGGGATGCCGTGTTTCAGCAAGACGCCGTTGATCGTGATGGAGCAGACAGTGCAAAAACCGACTTTATCGGGGGGGATGACGATTCCGGCGATCTGTTCGCCTGGGCCGAGCAGGCCGACGCGATTGCCCATGCCATAGCCTTTGGCAAAAACTATGCAGATTTTGTCTAGGTGCTCGGCCAAGATGCGTGGGGGGACGATCGAGGTATTGACGATGACCTGTCCGGTGCGGGTGGCTAGGTCGAAAGTCATGGCATAAGTCAACTGGTCGATGCGGGCCGACAGATAACCCATGCGCAGGGGAATTTGGGAGGCATGGATTTCGGTGCGTCCCTGCTCCGTAATCATATGCCCTCGCTTGCCGAAGGATTGGGTCAGGCCTTCCTGTTCCAGTTGTTGGAGGTACAAGCGGATGGCTCGCTGGCTGAGCGTGAGGCCGGTGTGGGCGAGTAACTGCGCGATGCGTGGGGAAGATAACGGGGCGGTGCTTTTTTCTAGGACTTCCAGGATGGCCAGGCGGTTCCGTTCGACTTTTTCCATATCGGTATCCTTTTGGGCCAGTGGATTGGCAGTGGACAGACATAGGAAAGAGCAAAATTGCCGATGATAGGCATTATAACCTATTTTCATCGGCAAAACAACTGAAAAAAGTGCCGATTATTATAAGCGATCGGAATAGTATTTCCGATTTTTATTTTTAATTTTTCCGATTTGTTTCGGCTACTTTCCTCGAAATTCTATCATTTCCCCTTGAATTTCTTTTAAAAAACTATAATATCTTTCTTATCATCTCGATTAGAATCTATCGAGCGTCTCTAGCATCGGCAACAATTTGCCGAAAAATCGGTTTGGTTGTTTTCTTAGGAGTCCTCCAATGATCCAATGGCGAAAAACCAACGACGTCCTTGCTACCACCAACCGCGGCAACCCCGCCGAATCCGGCCTGTGTACCCTATGCCGGGCCGATTGCGCCGGTAAATGCGAAACCTGGCTGGCTAGCCTGGTGGGCCGACGCCTCCTCTACCCCAGAGATTTCGGCATGGTTACGGCCGGCAGCGCCAATATCACCCAACTAGGCGTCGGCTACCATGCCCTGCGGATCCAGGGCCGACTTTACGACGCCAAGGGACTACCGCCCGGACTCTCCAATAACGCCGACGATTGTGTCTTTCCCAATGTCAGCTTGGAAACCCAATTCGGCGCACTCCACAAAATCCGCTGCCGAATGCCCATCATGACCGGCGCCCTCGGCTCTACGTTCGTGGCGGAAAAATATTGGAAAAGTTTTGCCATCGGCGCAGCCCTGGTGGGCATTCCCATTGTGGTAGGCGAAAACGTCGTCGGCATCGACCGCCAATCCGTCCTCCAAAACGGCCGAATCGAAAAAGCCCCAGAACTGGACCGCCGCGTGGAAACCTTCCTCCGCTACTACGACGGCTACGGCGCTATTTTAGTCCAAATGAACGTCGAAGACACCCGGTTCGGCGTGGCCGAGTATCTGATCGATCGTTTCGCCCCCGAAAAGGTCTGCATCGAACTCAAATGGGGCCAAGGCGCCAAAGACATCGGCGGCGAAATCCAGGTAACCAGCTATGACTACGCCCTGTTTTTACGCCAACGGGGCTATGTGGTCGATCCGGATCCCTTGGAGCCGGGCGTAAAAGAAGCCTGGGAACAAGGGGTGATCCGTTCGTTTGCCCGACACAGTCGGCTCGGATATACCGATCTCGATTCACCCGAAGCGGTCCGAGACCAATTGATGCAGGCGGTCGAACATCTCCGCTCGCTGGGCTATCAACGGATCACCTTGAAAACCGGCGCCTATGGCATGGAAGCCTTGGCCATGGCCATCCGATATGCGACGGACGCCCAACTGGACCTGTTGACCATTGACGGGGCTGGCGGCGGCACCGGGATGAGTCCCTGGAACATGATGGAGACCTGGGGTGTGCCGCCGCTGGTGCTCCATACCAAAGCCTATGAATATGCCAAGCGATTGGCCGACCGGGGTATGCCGGTAGTGGATCTGGCCTTTGCCGGCGGACTGGCCCGGGAAGACCATATCTTCAAAGCCCTGGCCTTAGGGGCTCCATTTGCAAAGATGGTCTGCATGGGACGGGCTTTGATGATCCCAGGTTTCCTAGGTTCCAATATCGAAGGCGTGCTCCGAAAACAAAATGGCGGGGCGGTCGTCGAAGGCGAATGGACTAAGGTCGATACCATCCACGGCAACTGGGAACGCCTGCCGCCAACGGTTTTGGAACTGGGCGATCGGCCAGAAGAAATCTTCGCCGGTTACTATCAGTTGGAAGCCAAGCTCGGCAAAGAAGAAATCCAGAAAATCCCGTTCGGGGCGATTGCCATGTGGACCTTGGCCGACAAACTGGCGGCCGGGCTGCAACAACTGCTCGCCGGCGCCCGGAAGTTTTCTGTCCGGGAAATCGCGAGGGACGATCTCATGGCTGCCAACCGGGAAACCGCCGCCGAAACCGGCATCCCGTTCGTGGCCGACGCCCAAAACGAAGCGGCACTCCAGATTCTGGATAGCTAACCACACGACTGCCGGAAATAAACCGGTAAAAAGAGTGTGGTGGGGGATTTTTCCCGGGTGCGAGGAGCCGGCCTCCTCGGCCCGGGATTTTTTTGTTAAGGAGGCTTCCTAAATTGCCCATTTTTCCTGTTTTCCCCTCTTCAGCGAATCCGTCTTGACCCATAGAAGAAGTGTTGTTATGGAACAGCCTTCCTCGGTGCTTGGTGGGAATTTCGGAAAACTTTTCTCAACGGTACAAGACCTTTCTTTCGGGAGGGCAGAACACCTTCTTCCCTTCCTGGAAACATTGCCTTTTCTGCGGACCCAAGCGCAATCAGCCTCCGGGAGCATGTCCCATGGTATGGAAAAACTCAATTCGGCGTCCCGTGTTGTCTGAAAAAGACCGAAACCAAGGAAAACGGTTTCCTCGGCCTTCAACGTTCCGGTTTGGTCCTTCAGCCAGATGGAAAAAGGGGCTGTTTTTGTTGGTTGGGGTCGTGTTCAGTGGGGGCGTCTGTTTTCAAAAGGTAGAAAAAGCTGGCGGCCAAACAATCGCCATTCCTTCGGCTCCGGCGGCCTCAGCGCCTGCGACGGCTACCCCAAGTCCTCCTTCATCCGCCGCTCCGCCGGCAAACACCTTGGCCCAAGCTTCCACGGGCTGGAACCAACCTGGTGCATCGGGATCGACAGGAGCACAACCTGGTACACCGGGGGCATGGGGTGCCAGTCCGGCGGCAGGTGCTCCGGCGGGATCGTATCCGGCCGGGGGGTATCCAGCAGCAAATCCGTCCACTAGTGGTGCTTACTCCGGACAACCAGGCTCCAGCGGCGTTATGTCTGGAAGTGTGTATGGCCAACCTAATCCCAGCGTTTCTGCACCTCCCCCTTCATCGGCTTCCCCCTATACACCGCCTGGGGGAACTGGTACTTCGTATCCTGGGTATCCTACGGGGGCTGCTGGAGGAGGGGTGGCGGCTTCTGGGCCGCCGAACACTTTCGCCCCGCCGACCAACTCACAACCTACGCCGAATTATGGGGCAGCCCCTTCTTATGGGGTATCTCCTTATGCGGGCAGCGGCGGAACCTATGCCCCGCCCGCCTATTCTGCCCCTTTCACCAGCCCGTCCCCCTCGGCTGGAGGGGGAGCTATGTTAGGCCCTAGTATCAGTACACCACCCCCGCAGTGGGACCCCTACGCATCTCCCGGCGCACAAGTCTCCCCGACCGATCCCATGCAACCAGTCTTTGGCAATTTCACCGGCCAAGGGCTTCCCAAAATTGGCCAGCGCCTCCTGGACCATTGGCAGTTCCAATATCTCTGGATGCCGGGCAACGCTTCGGAGGAACTGGGCATCCACAACTGGGAACTAAGCGGCACGTTCGCCTTCCCGTTTTTGTGGAATACTCAATCTCCGCTCCTGGTGACGCCGGGTTTCGGCATGTGGTTTTGGAGCGGCCCCGATTCGCCCCATGACATGCCCCCCCGCACCTACGACGCCTATCTGGAAGCGGGCTGGAACCCGCAGGTCAACCAATGGCTGGGCGGCGAACTGAGCTTTCGGATCGGCGTGTATTCTGACTTCAAAAAGGTTACCTTCGACGCCCTCCGATACCAAGGCAAAGGCATGGCCGTGCTCACCCTGAATCAGGCCTTCCAGTGCAAATTCGGCGTCTGGTACCTGGACCGGAATCGGGTCAAGCTGCTCCCGGCAGGCGGCGTCATCTGGACGCCCAACAGCGATGTGCGGTTTGAAATTCTGTTCCCCAATCCGAGGCTGACCCAACGGCTTACCACCTGGGGTACCACAGAATGGTGGTGGTATGTGCGGGGCGAATACGGCGGCGGTGCGTGGGAGTTTACCAGAGACCCAGCCAGCGTCGGCGGGAATCTTGTGGACCATGTGGATTACAACGATCTGGAAGCGGCCGTGGGGCTGGAGTTTAAGGCCCTTAGTGGCTTGTCTGGCCATATCGAAGCCGGTATCGCCTTCGATCGGGAGTTGTTCTACACCAGCCGAAATCCCGACGCCTTCTTCCGGCCCAACCCCGCCTTCTTGCTCCGGGCCGGGATTACCTACTAATGGCATTACTTCAACAGTATTCCTCTCGGAAACACCCCAAATGATGGGAACCGGTTCCGGATCAATTCCCCAGCTTCGCAAAAACTCCTGTTTTTAGCGGATTCCCGTGCTCCAGATCGGTCATCCCAAAACATCTCGGACAAGGCCAAACTTTCCATATCGGGACAGCCTCTTATCCCCATAGTTGGTCTGTGTTATCTTGGGGCATACTTTTTGCCGGAAAAATGAGCAGTCTGGGCAAAATGAGCAAAATCCAGCCCCAAGGAAAAATCGCTCTTGCCCTGCCTATTCCCCCTCTCTTATACTGCTCCCACTTGTTCTTTGGACCCAATTCCCGCACTTTCAATCATCCATTCAGCTATGGAGGGCTGCGATGCGTCGAAAACATGGTGCTTCAGAACGTTTTCATGGCTTAGAACATTCCGCAGAAAAAAACAGGGGGGCGTCGAAGCGGTGGCGGTGGGGGATGCTGCTGGGCGGATTGGCGGTGGTGGGTATTTGTCTGGCGATTCGGGCCTATTGGGGCACTCCAGGCGCCCGGGCGCAATCGGCTGGCGAGTCGGCCTCCTCGGCGGAGTCTCCCGGGGTCGGCGTCGCAAGCCCTCAAGAGAATCGTTCCCTTCCGCCGCAAGGCGTCGGTTCTTCTTCTCCGACTTCACCCGCCGCGGCGAAGTTCGCCTTCCAGCATAAACCCATTCCCAAAATCGTGGCCATGGTCAACGGCGAAGAGATCAGCCGGGAGGACTTGGCCCGGCAGTGTCTCTGGCAATACGGCAAAGACGTGCTGGAAAGCATGGTCAACAAACAACTCATCGTCCAAGAGTGTACCCGGAAACAAATTACGGTTACCGATGAGGAAATCGACGCCGAGATTCAGCGATTGGCCGGGCGGTTCAATGTGCCGGTGGATCGCTGGCTGAAACTGCTGGAGCAGGAACGGGACATCACGCCGGTCCAGTATGCCTATGACATTATTTGGCCTACGTTAGCCCTGCGCAAATTGGCCGGCGATCAGGTCCAGGTTACTCCTGAGGAGCTTCAGCAGGAGTTTGAGACGCATTATGGGCCGATGGTGCAGGTCCGGCTGATTGTCTGTAGTTCCAAGGAAAAGGCCGATCGGGTCCACGCCTTGGCCACAGCCCAGCCCGATCAGTTCGGACAGTTGGCCAAACAACATTCCGAAGATGTCAATAGCGCCAGTGCCGAGGGCCTGATCCAACCGGTCCGAAAACACGTGGGCGTCAAAGAAATCGAACAGACTGCGTTTGGCATGAAACCGGGCGAAATTTCGCCGGTGCTCAAAGTCGCCGACCAATACGTCATCCTCAAATGCGAACGTCATATCCCTGGCCGAGACATCAAGGAAATGCAATATATCCTCCCCCAATTGGAAGAGACCATCCGAGACCAAAAACTACGGAAGGTGGCCCACACGATCTTCCGCCAACTGCAAGAGGTCTCGAAGGTCGATGTGGTCTATAACGACAAGGAGCGTCGAGCAAAAACGCCCGACGTGGCCGCCGTGATCCATACCCCCCAAGGCGCCGTCTCCATCACCTTGGCCGAACTGGCCGAGCAGTGCATCCACCGCCACGGCAAAGAGGTGTTAGAAGGGATGATCCGTCGGCAGCTTATCGAACAGGCTTGCAAGAAACAGAATATTACCGTTACCGAGGCGGACCTGGACCAGGAGATTGCCCGAGCAGCTTCTTTAGCCCTGCCGCCCAAACAGGACGGCTCGCCGGATGTGGAAGGGTATCTGGCCCGAATCACCGAGCAGAGCAATATGACCGTCGAAATCTTTCGGCGAAACGCCGTTTGGACCTCAGCGGCCTTGCGCAAATTGGCCGCCGGTTCGGTCCAGGTTACCGAAGAAGACATCGACCGCGGCTTCCAGGCCAACTATGGTCCCAGGGTGCGATGCCGGGCGATTGTAATGAACGATCTGCGACGGGCGCAAGAGGTCTGGGAACTGGCCCGACGTCGGCCGAATGCGGAATACTTCGGCGAACTGGCCCGGCAGTATTCGATGGACGGGGCTAGCGCCTCGATGGGCGGCCAGATCCCGCCCATCCGTCGCTTCGGCGGTCGTCCCGAATTGGAACAACAGGCCTTCGCCCTCTCGCCCGGCGAAATCTCCGGCATCTTCCAGTACGAAGGCAAGTATGTGATTCTTTTCTGTGAAGGGCAGACCGAACCGGTCCAGGTCTCTAAAGACGAAGTCCGAAAAGACCTGCACGACGATATCTACGAGAAAAAGGTGGCCCTGGCCATGTCGCAATACTTCCAGCAGTTGAAAGATGCCGCCCAGATCGATAACTACCTGGCCGGCACGGTCCATCAACCGGCCAAAAAGACGGCCGCTGCTTCGGCAAAGCCCGCTCCTGCCACACCAGGCGCCCCTGCCAACTTGGTCCCCCCAACCGCTAAAGCCGTTCCAAAGCTCCCCACGCCGGGGACGCCTTCTGGCGCGGTCCAACCCGCCGCCGCCCAACTACCCGCCCTCCAACGCGTACCCGCCCCAAAACGGTAAAGCCGCCGCCTTTCGCTTCCAGAATAGAACCATTGGTAACGAGATTATAGAGGGCCAGTACTCCATCTAGGGTATTGGCATCTACACAACTCGGTGCCGCTGAGGCTCCTTTTGGAGTGCGGCGACAAAGGCGGCGACCCCGCTTTGCCAATGAATTGTTTTCCAAGAGGTTTCCTGTTGGAGGCAGGTTCTAAAACAAAGCGGTTTGTTCGCTGTCTTTCAGACAGCTTTCCCGCCACACTCCCAATTGGGGAGATACCAATGCATCGAGGAAAAGGACTTCCATAAGTACATGTCCCTCAGTGCGCCCATCAAGCGGTTCTTCGCTAGATGGAGATTCTATACATGTGAACAAAGAAGCAGAAAGTCGGTCCATCTTGCCGCTTTTTCTCTTGCACCATGTTAGAAACTCCGAAACCTGTAACATGTTAGCCGAATGCAGAGGAGGGTGATTTTATGGCGGAAATTGCCCGGAATTGTCATTCCCGCGCAAGCGGGAATCCAGGCTTCTTGCAGCCGCTACTTGGGAGGAATAACAACGTAGCCGCCTCATAGGACCCTGGATTGAGAGCTTTCGCGGCAGTGACAAGGTACTGCATTCGGCTAAAATGTTACCAAAACCTTTGGGGCTTTCCCTTTTTGGACCGAGCTCGTCTCCAGGTTAGCGGCGTCTGGGGTGAGCGGGAAGAGCCCTTCCGTTCCCAGCGGTTAAGAAGAGAGCTGGAGAGTAGGCCGAGCGGATCGGGCTGCACTGCTTCCATCGCCAATCCCCGGAAGATAGAATAGAAAAGATGCCGCCTCTGGGAAGGGGAGGTTCTGGCCCTGTTTGGCCGACGGCGCTTTCCCAGCAGGAAAACCAAAAGGGCAAAATATACCTGGAGTATCTTGCACGTCCGTATCTTCCGTGGTGCTTGGCGACCGGATTGTACGGGGCGTTTGCACTTCCGGGGCTTCCGTGGCGACTGGACTGTTGAATCTGATGGCTTCTTTCGAGAGGAGACCAACGATGAAGAGACTGACAGTGTACTTGGCTTGGAGTGTGGGGCTGGCCGCGGTTTGGGGTTGGTTTGTGGGTTGGGGTAGCGGCATGGGGGGCAATCTGTGTTGGGCTGACGACGCCGTGGCCGACAAAGACGAAAAGGGGTTTGTCTCCATTTTCGACGGCAAAACTTTGAACGGGTGGGACGGCAATCCGGAGCTTTGGCGGGTCGAAGACGGAACGATTACCGGACAGACAACCGCGGAAAAACCCATCAAAACCAATACCTTCCTCATCTGGCGGGGCGGCGAGGTGGGCGATTTTGAACTCCGCTTAGAGTACCGTATCCTCGGCGGCAATTCCGGCATCCAGTACCGCAGCTTCGAAGATCCGGAAAAGTGGGGCCGATGGGTCATGGGCGGCTATCAGGCCGACATCGAAGCCGGCGATCGTTACTCCGGCATCCTCTACGGCGAACGCTTTCGGGGCATCTTAGCCGATCGAGGGCAAAAAACCATGATCGGCCCCGATCATAAACCCAAAGTGGTCGAAACCTTCGGCGACCCAGCCCAACTGCAAAAATACGTCAAAAAAGAGCAGTGGAACGAGTACCGGATTGTGGCGAAAGGATTCCATTTTGTTCACTATATCAATGGCCAAAAAATGGCCGAGTGCATCGATGAAGACGTCCAGATGCGGCGGCCCAAAGGTCTGCTGGGTATCCAGCTTCATGTCGGGCCGCCCATGAAGATCCAGGTCCGCAATATCCGCATTAAAGACCTAAGCCAGTCCGGCGAAAAGACCTCCTCGACCGATCAGCCCAGCGCCGAACGCTGCTGCATGGCCAGCGCCGAAGCGTCTTCCTCGACCGGCGCGGAAAAGAAAAAACGCATCGTCTTCATTTCCGGTCGGCCCAGCCACGGATACGCCGGCCATGAACACTATGCCGGTTGTATGCTGCTGGCCAAATACCTGGAACAACTGCCCGGCGTCGAATGTAAGGTCTATAAACACGCCTGGCCGGACGATCCGAAAGCCCTGGAAGGGGCCGATACGATTGTGATCTTCTCCGACGGTGGTGGTGGACATCCGATCCTGCCCCATCTGGACGAAGTGGAAAAGCTGATGCAAAAGGGCGTCGGCCTGGTCTGCCTCCACTATGCCGTCGAAGTGCCCAAGGGTAAAGCCGGCGACGCCCTACTGCGCTGGATCGGGGGCTACTTTGAAACCTATTGGTCCGTAAACCCCTTCTGGACCGCCGAATTTAAGTCGTTTCCGGACCATCCGGTGGCCCGGGGCGTCAAGCCGTTTGCCATCGACGACGAATGGTACTATCACATGCGGTTTCCCGAAGGGATGAAGAATGTAACGCCGATTTTGACAGCCATCCCGCCCGATAGCACCCGGGAGCGTCCGGACGGCCCGCACAGCGGCAACCCCGTGGTGCGCTCCCGGAAAGGAATGCCGGAACATCTGCTGTGGGTGATCGAGCGGCCCGACGGCGGCCGAGGCATGGGATTTACCGGCGGTCATTGGCACTGGAATTGGGCCTGCGACAGCTTCCGAAAGGCGGTCTTGAACGGCATTGCCTGGACCGCCAAGATCGACATCCCGCCCGACGGCATCCCGTCGAAAACTCCCACCTGGGAAGAACTGGAAGCCAACCAGGATTACCCGAAACCGGCCAATTTCAACCGCGCCGAGTGGGAAAAGAAAATCGCCGAGTGGAATAAATAGCCCAGGAAGAATCGCCCGCCATGTTGCCCAGGACGCCTCGCCTGCTGGGATGAGGGTGGGCGGAGGAAGAAGATCGGCTTTTTGCCGATATAGCGGGATGTACATGGGATGGTGCTGTTGGCTGAAAAGCCGCTTCCTTACGGACGCGGCGTCGAAGGGTGCTTGTCCGCGATTCCGGAAAGGGCGGGTGCGCCCGGCCCGTCCGAAAACCCAGGAGGGATAAACGGAAGGATGCCGACGATGAAAAAGCGACGTAAGCGCCGGGGGCCAGCAAACTCGGCCCAGCCGACGGACACGCCCCGTAGATCCATTGGGCCAACTCTATTTTTCGGCGCGGTGCTGGTGGTGGGAATGGGGGTAGGTCTTCTCGGTTATATCGCTCTGGAGTCTTGGGGCGGTCGGCCCAGGCAGTCGGAATCGCCGGTATCCGAACTTGCCCTGGAGAATATCCCCTTCGACGGGGCGCAGGCGTATGAATCTCTGAAGCAGCTTTGCCAGATCGGTCCCCGACCAAGCGGCTCCGACGGCATGCGCAGGCAACAAGAGCTTCTGGCCGAGCATTTCCGCAAACTGGGCGGCCAGGTGGAACTCCAACGATTTGAGATTGCCCATCCGGTTGACGGAAGCCGGGTGCCTATGGCCAACCTGATTGTGCGCTGGCACCCGGATCGGCCGCAGCGGGTACTTCTCTGCGCCCATTACGACACCCTGCCCCTGCCCATGCTGGACCCGCAGAACCCCAAGGGGCGATTCGTCGGGGCCAATGACGGGGCAAGCGGCGTGGCCGTGCTGATGGAACTGGGCCGACACATGCCAGAGCTAAAATCCCGGTATGGCGTGGATTTTGCCCTCTGGGACGGAGAGGAGTTTATTTTTGACCCGGCTCATGAGTATTTTCGCGGTTCCACCTATTTTGCCCAGGAGTATCGCCGCCAGCAAAAACGGGGGTATTCGTATCGGTGGGGGGTGCTGCTGGACATGGTGGGCGATAAGGACCTGCAGATTTATCAAGAGGGCCATAGCATGTCGTGGCGGGAGACCCGGCCGCTAGTGGAGGCGATTTGGGCCACGGCCCGCCGCCTGGGCGTGCGAGAGTTCATTCCCCGGGTGAAACATTTCGTGCGGGACGACCATCTGCCGCTGCGAAATATCGCCGGCATCGCCACCTGCAACATCATCGACTTTGATTACCCCGCTTGGCACACCCAGGCCGACACCCCAGAACAATGCTCGGCCCTCAGCCTGGCCAAAGTCGGCTGGGTCCTGCTAGAATGGCTGCGAGGGCTAAAGTAACCTAATAGAGTTTTGTTGTAAATTTGACCTTTTCGACCGGTCTTGTTATTGAATCTCAAAAATTTTTAGAGAGTTTTAATAGTGCTATTCAGTGGATCACCGCCGGAACAGCCCATTTGGCAAAACTCCGGGGTTACACTTGGAAGAGGGCCATATATCTAACGAGATAACCTTTCTCTTGGCTTCGGATTCTAGTAGCGCCATGCCAAATAGAATTAATTGGCTTTTTAATATCTCCAGCATTTACCTAGGAATCCCATATTTACTTTTCTTTTGGGGTTGGCTTCGATGGTGGCTAGCTTTCCCCATAATTGGATTGTTTGTTTATGTAATGGTTATTTTTATCCAATTCGTAAACCAGAGGCTAAAGGAATTTCCTCAGTATTCCGCTGGGGAAAAGCAAAACTTTTGGAGAGATATTGGTATCTGCTTACTGATTTCTCTGGGAATATCAAGTCTTTCTGGGGCTGGAGGCGTAGGGCCTCAACATTCCGATTACCTCAAACACAATGCCGTATTTAAGCATTTGATTGAGTCCTCATGGCCCGTTTGGTTAGAAACAAACCGAGGAAATTTTCCTTTGGTCTATTATACCGCTTGGTATTTACCTGCTGCTCTTGTGGGAAAATGGATAGGTTGGGAGTGGGGGCATATAGCGCTTTTTGGTTGGACGTTTTTAGGCATATTCCTTTCCACTGCATGGGTTATCGTTTTGATAAAACGACGTATACTTATATCTTTGATCATCTTCTTTCTCTTCTCTGCTCCGGAGAGTGTTGGCGCAATCCTGCTTAAACTAGCAACAGGGGATATTTCTCTGAGTCAATTGCCTGTAATCCGATGGTGGAATTGGAATATCCGGTGGTGGACAGGCCCTTGTGCTTGGAATTATGGTTTCCATTTAGAATGTCTTTTCTGGGTTCCTCACCAAACCTTGGGAGCGTGGATAAGTTCAGGGATGATGATGACGGGATATTTTTGCCCATCCATGAGATGGCGGGAATGGGCTATGGTTCCCGTAATGCTTTCAGCATTATGGTCGCCGCTAATAACATTAGGACTGATCCCGTTTCTGATAGCGGAATTTTTGGAAGAGTTCCTGAAGGAAAAGGAGAATACGTTTGCCCAACACGATTCCCGATTTAGAGTGGGAAACATATGCTATCGAATCTCGGCGGATTGGATAAGTAGGATAAATTTAGCGAGCCTCCCTATTCTCTTTTTGTTGGGATTTTACTATGGAAGCCGATTCGGCCCTTTACCGTTTCCTGAGCATCCTTGGGCAGAATTCCGATTTTTAGGATTTTCCGATTGGCCGATGTCAAAATATTTATTTCGGCTTATATGTTTTTTGCTAATTGAAGTAATCATAATAGCTGGCCTTATATTTTTTCTCCGTCCACCTACAGTTGGCCGAGAAAGAACTTTATTCATCGCATGTATAAGTGTTCTTCTTGTTTTACCGATGTTTCGCTACGGAATGGGGAATGATCTTGGAATGCGTGTTTCGATGCCTAGCCTTTTTATTTTGTCAATTTTCTGGACAAAAATACTGACACAAAAATTGCCTTTCCTCCGACGGGCTATATTCGCCGGAGCCGTAATAATAGCCGCTACTTCGCCTATGCTAGAACTCTATTATCACTTAGATTCGATTCTTACTCGGAGGCGATGGATAGCAATCCCCCCCATTGAAGAAGTCCACTCTTTATGGGAATTGAATATAAAGTACCAAACAAACGGTAAAGACTGGTTTTTTCGGCAATATATTGGATCTCCAGAAACGATATTTTTTCAATACCTCGCACCTTCACCGAAGGAACACTTACGGTAAGAGTGCTTAAAAGTCTGTAACTCATATCTTGACTGTAGGATTTACCATTTCCAGACGCGGCAATACTACCTTCATCTATAGATATATAATTATTGCAAACAATCATGACGTGAACATATGATTCCTTTTATCGAAATGTTTTTCTTCCCTATCAAATCATAAGTGCAATGGAAACTTGGGGGAACTATCTGATTCCGATCTTTTTCTTTGCGGTAGCGTGTGTGCTTTTGTGGATGCATAGCCGCACCTGGCAGGCAAGCCGCGACAGCCCCGATCCGGAAGAACGGGACTATCGGCATCGGCAATATCGGCGCCGGATGCAGACCAGCGGGCTGTTGGCCGGGGCCGCTGTGGCGCTGCTAGTGGGCCAATGGATTCCGGAAACCGTTCCCCGCACCTTCCGAATAATTTTTTGGGGCGGGGTGGTGTTCGTGGTATTTTGGGTGATTCTTTTGGCCCTGGCGGACATCGTGGCCATTTATCACTACTACGGTCGGCTTCGGACGACCTATCTGGTGGAGCGGGCCAAGTTACAGGCCCAACTTCGGCGTGTGCAGGCGGCCCGCTGCAACGGCCAGCAGAACCTCCCTCCGGAATCCTCCCCGGAAAAATACTCGGACCGATAACCCCGCCTTCAGCCGCTCTACCGACCCATTCCCCCGGATGGATTCTGTATCCATCGGCAGGTAGAACTCCACGTCTGGCTGGATGAAGTGCGGTTTTCCGACCGGGTGCTGACGCCCGCGGAATTCTTGCAAATCGTTCCGGAGCCTTCTACACAGGTCCTGGCCTTCGGCGGCCTTCTGGTGCTAGGAGTTTGGGCCGGTTGCTGCTTCCGTCGGAAAAATAGAACTACTGTAACATTTTAGCCGAAGGCAGAGGTGGCTTATTTTAGGCGAATTTTGCCCGGCGCTGTCATTCCCGCGCAAGCTCTCAATCCAGGGTCCTGTGAGGCGGCTACGTTGTTATTCCTCCCAAGTAGCGGCTGCAAGAAGCCTAGATTCCCGCTAGAGCGGGAATGACATATTCGCCGGAAAAATCTCGGGGTTTGCTAAGAAAATTCCGGTACTTCTGCACTCGGCTGAATAATTACGAACTACTTAAGCCGCCAAAGGATATAAAACAACGACGCCAGATCGGGAAGCGAACGGATCAGATTTCAAACTCTTTCGGGGCGACGGCCAGCGGATGGGCGGGCACTGGCATGGGGAAATAGCCGTCGTGGGAGAACGTGCGGCCTTTGCCGTAGCGACGGGCTTGTAGGACGGCCACCTCCGCGCGTTCCAATGCTGTCTCCGGGGTATCGTCCCTGGTGGCCTCGGTAACCCCGCAACTTATGGAAATCCGCAATTCGGTTTTCCGTCGGTAAAACCGAGTGGCGATCAAACTTTGGCGGATATATTCCGCGAAATCCACCGCTCTGTCCATCGACCGATTGAGGCAAAAGCAGGCAAATCGCGGCCCGGTGAGCGGAATTACAAAATTCTCTTCTTGTCGTGCAATGTCGAGCAGCTTCTCGATCGCCCGGAGCAGTCCTTCGCTCATCGAAGGTCCATGGTCTTCTTCGATCCGCTCGAAGTCATCGACCTCCAGGATAATGACGCTCAGGCGATGGGTATGGGGTCGGCTCTCCTCCCACCAGGAGAAGACCTTTTTCCGCATCGACTCGTCGAAAAGCGAGCCATTGCCAGACTTCTGAGATCGCGAACCTTCCGCCGCCGTCTCCTTTGGCGTGCCTTGCTTAGTCGCCTCCAGGGCCGACTGCACCTTCCGATTGGCCTCCAACAGCCGATCTGTATGCTGAAGCAACTGCTGACAGAGCAGATGATTATCTTTACCGGCCGCTGTCTGGGGCAGCAGGTCTGGGGTCAAATCAATGAGAGTCTCCTCTTTGGCGGCCAAGCTATGGATATGGTCCTTCATGGGCGTCATTGCGGTTCGCAAATTCGCAAGTTGGCTGAACGCATCCCGCGCCGGCCGAGCGGTAGTCAAATACTCCTGCCCGGCCCGATGGATTTCTCCTAACGAAGCGTAAATCTCTTCGGTCTTGGGACGGTTGGAGATTCTTTGGACTTTCGCACGAGTTCGGCTGAGATGGTCAAAATATCGGGCTGCTTCGGCCTGCCACTGCGATAAAGCCCGTTCCAATGAGGCCTCCAGACCGCTGGCCGAGGAGGCCGAATCGGCCTGGGCCGCAGCCGTCGGCTCGTCCCCCTTTTGTCCCTGCGTATGTCGCGATGGTTGGCGAACGGCTGTCGGATCGGAAATCTCCGAACCTGCTTTCGCCGGTTTTTGTGCGGTCGGGTAGGTTTCTTCTCCGCCTGTTGACTCCGAAGGGTTCGATCTATCGGTTGAAAGATCGCCCTCGGCCTTCGAAGAAGATCGGTCGGCAGTGGCCAAAACTGGCGATGCGCCGGTCGGGGAAACCCCCTTCCCCTTCTCTGGGGAAGCAATCACCTGGGGGCCGCCCGATGCTCGGCGGGAGTCTGCTTCCGTGGGAGGAATACCCGCCAGACCTTCCCTCCGCTTCTCTCCTGGTGGTTCAGGTGTATCCTGGGACGGCTTCGACTTGGAAGGCGATTCGGCTCCGGCGTCCGGAGACCCTACGCTTGTTGCTGGTAGGATCGGAGGAGCGTCTGTCGGCTCGGCAGCCTCTGCCTGTGTTTTCTCGCCCTCCTCTGCCGAAGCGATGTTTTCTGTCGGTTCGCCTTTTGCCTGGATTTCGGGCGGATTTTCTTGTTGAACGCTCGGCCCTGCGGGAACTTCCGCCTCGGCCGATTCCGGCGTCTTTTCGCTCTCATCGGCCGACTGTGTAGGTTCTGTATCGGGCAACGAGGAAGAATTGCTCTTCGTCTTCTCCTCGATTTCCGAAGGCATTTCCGGCGTGGTTTGAGATTCTTCTTGGTCGTACAACCCTTCCCCAGAAGGTTCTTCCAAGATTGGTTCCGAAGCCAAATCGTCCAACGTCGCCTCAGCAGCAGTTTCCAGCCCGGACATGGAGTCCGGCCTACTCCTGGCTGCTTCCGTATCCGAGCTTTCTTTGCGTCTGGCAGGCTGAGGGAAAAGATTTTGTGAAGAGGCCGGAGCGGTAACTACTAGGGTCTGGTATCGTCGATTCAAAAACACCGCCAGCGCAAACCCCAGCAGAAGGTTCCCAATCGCTACCCCCATGATCACCCAAAACACCATGGAGCAAGTTCCGGCTAAACGTGAGCAAGGCAAACACCCACCCTATAGAGGGGTCAGTTCTGACCGCCCCCGGGATAGGTTTCTATTGGCAATGTCTTCCCAGCAATTTTAGGTCAAAATTACTGCGATTAGATAATATGAGAGCTTTAGGAAAAATAGATAATTCAGGAACCTCTGCGAATTTATGAATAATTAGAAAAAACAGGTAAATCTCAATCTCCTGGTACTATCTCAAAAACCCTCTTTTCGGGTGGTATTTTGCCGCCATTTCCAAGAATCTGGCAGGAATAAAAGAAGTTTCGTCTCGAAAAAGAGCCTGCTGGGACTCGGCAGGAGTCCTTGCCATGTCGAAGTCCCCCATCGTCCTCCGCCGCAAAGAGCGGGCCTGCCAGGCATCGTCCTTGCCTACATGTCCAATTCCACCGCCTCTTCCCAGTGTTCGTAGAGAAGAGTCAACGCCTGTTTGTGCTGGTCGATTTCCTGTTGCACTTCTCGGACCCGTTGGCCGCTGCGATAGACTTCGGGACTGGCCAACAACTGGTAGAGTTCTTCCAGGCGAGTTTCCCGCTGGAAGATTTCTGCTTCCAGGTCGGCCAATTTGCGGTAGGGGAACTTTCGTTTCCGTCGGGGTTTTTGTTCTGCACGGCGGGCGGCGGTTTTCGGTTTCTGTTTGGCGGGGGAGGTATCGACGGCTTTGGGTTGGCCGGTTGACGTTTTTGTTTCAGCCCAAACGGTTTCGGCCATTTGACGATACGTGTCGTAATTACCCTCGACGATGCGGATCCGATCCGGCTGGAGTACGATGAGGTGATCGGCTACCTGATTGATGAAGTAGCGGTCGTGGGAGACGAAAAGCACGGCGCCGGGAAACTCTTGCAAGGCTTTTTCGAGCGATTGGCGTGCCCAGAGGTCCAGGTGGTTGGTCGGTTCGTCGAGCACGAGGAAGTTGGCGCCGAGGGCGGCCAGTCGGGCCAAGTTGACGCGGTTTCGCTCTCCGCCGCTCAGGGAACGGACTGGCTGCAAGGCCCGATCGCCCGTAATGCCGAATCGTCCGAGCATGTCCCGCAGTTGTTGAACTTCCATTTGACCGGAAGACGGACGGATCGCATCCACCACGAGTTCTTCTTCCGGCAACTGAGTCCCATGCTGATCGAAGTAGCCGACCTGGACGCCGTGGCCTAGTTCCACCTCTCCGCTATCCGGCGTCAGTTGGCCCAGCAGACATTTCAGCAGCGTCGTTTTCCCGGAGCCGTTCGGCCCTAGGATCCCCCATCGTTGGCCTCGAAGGATCTGAAAACTCAAGTCCCGAAACAGCGTGCGGCCGAATCCTTTCGAAAGTCCCTCGACCCGGAGTACGATGTCGCCGGATCGGCTTGGCTGGCCGAAGCTCATCGGCGGTCCGGTGATCTCCCGCGGCGGTTCGACCCGTTGGAGGCGGGCCAGTTTTTTACGCCGGTCTTCCGCCTGGGCGTGGCGCTGGCCGTAAAAATAACGCCGGATGAACTCTTCCGCCTTGGCAATCGCCGCCTGTTGCTTTTCGTAGGTTCGCCGTTGCACCAACACTCGCTCGGCTTTGAGTCGGCAGTAGGCGGAAAAATTGCCCGGGTATGATTCCACTTTGCCCTGCAAAAGTTCCACAATCCGGGTGGTTACTCGATCGAGGAAGTAGCGGTCGTGGCTGACCAGGATCATGGCGGCGGGGCAATTGGCCAGATATTCTTCTAGCCAAAGCGTCATCTCCAAATCCAGGTGGTTGGACGGCTCGTCCAAAAGCACCAGGTCATGTTGCCCCAGAAGAAGCCGGGCCAGCATGAGCCGATTCTGTTCCCCGCCTGACAGCACGCCAACCGGCTGCTCCCATTGGTCTTTTCGGAAGCCCAGGCCCGTAAGGACCTGCTCGACTTTGCGATCCAGATGGTAGGCGTCGTGGTGCTGGAGGAGTTGGTGGATTTGGTCGAACCGGGCGGCCAATCGACGATGTTCGGCCGGATCGGTCGTTTGGCTGAGTTGGTGGGCGATCTGGACTGCCTCTTGTCCCAGGGCGGCCCAGTGTTCCAAAGCGCTAAACGCCTCTTGCCAAACCGTCCGATCTGGGGCAAACCGGGGTTGTTGTTCCAAGTAGCCCAGTTGGACATCGGGAGAAAGATGGACCGAACCGCCGTCCGATTCCTCCAGACCGGCCAAGATTTTCAGCAGGGTCGTTTTGCCGCTGCCATTGGGTCCCAGAAGTCCAATCCGTTCCCCAGGCTGAACCTCCAGCGACACGCCGTCCAGCACCGTCTGGCTGCCATAATGTTTTCGCAAGTTTTCGACTGTCAGAAGAGCCACTTTGTTGTCTCGCTCCGTGTTGCCGTATTACGCCGGGATGTTCCAGGGAAACCCACCCAACAAGCTGCCGAAACCGCCGCCAGGCCAGAACCGTCTTAAAATAAAATTTTACCTTCCCGAAGAAAAGCCGGGGGTTGGCTTGTCATTGAAAGTGGGATTGATTATGCCATGCCCGAACCTCTTCCAACATCCAGTTTTTCTAGGATTTGCCTGCCTGGTTTCCATGGCATAAGCAACCCGGTCTGAATAACACGGTCTGTTCCATGGTAAGCCGAACCTGTCTGACAGACCGAGTTAGCAGGAAGCCCCCTGAGAGGAGTTGGGGCAACCTCCCCTCTTGCAGGATTTCGTCTCGACAGGTAGGATACAACAGACTTTTTCAACGGGTGGAAAAGTCGAGTTCTCGTCTTAGCTGAACCTAGAGTAAAAAGTCCATTGTATCGGACGACCGGCTTTGCGGCGTCGGGAGATATTTTCCTTTTCTTTTTCCTGTAAGGAGCCGAGCCATGCACAATGCGTCGGAGCAGGGGGCGAAAAAGCCCGTCATGCCGATCTATCGAATCGTACTGATTGTGTTTGTGATTATAGCAAGTCTGGTGATCATCTGGGAACTTCGGGTCCGTAGCCAGTGGAGCAGCACCTATCAAAAAATTGCCTCCCAAGTGGAAGACGAACAAGCCCCTTTGGCCAAAAAGGATGTGGATAAATTGATTCAAGGCAGCCCAAGCCGAGAAGGAGACAAAAACCAAGAACTTTTTATCTGGAGAGGAATTTTGCAGAAATATCGGATGCGGCTTCGTTATTCCGGCGATCTGGTTACCCACATCGAATCCGAGTAAGCTCCTGGGACCTCATTGGTCTCTGCCGATAGGGAGACAATTTCCAGACGGTAGGAATTGCCCCGGCCGGTAGGAGAGATCCTTCGGAACGGCAGGCATTATTACAGACAGATTCCACCATGTGGCGTTGTTTGTTGAGCATAGTTTTTGGGACGGCGGCGGGGTTGGCGGGATTTGGCGGCCTTGGCGCTGCGGAGTGGGCCTTTGCGGCAGATGATCCTCCAGCAGCACTCTCCGAAGCCCCCCCCCAGGAGAAAACTCAGGAGAAAGCCGGCGTCAACGATCCGCAAACGGAGTTGGCCGGTCGGGTCCGTCGGTTAGTTCGGCAATTGGACGCCCCTCAGGCCGCCCAACGCGCCCAGGCTGAAGAAGCCCTCTTGGCCCTGGGGCCAAAAATCCTGGACCTTTTACCAGAGGTCGATCCCCAGCAGTCGCCCCAGACGGCCGTCTCGCTGACGCGGATACGGGAACAATTGCAGCGACGCCTTGCCGAGTCGGTGCGACAAGCCTCCGTAGTCAGCCTGCCGGAGGGGACGCCTTCCTATTGGGAAGTGTTTCAGCAGGTGTACCAGCAGACGGGGAATCGCCTACGACTGCGGAGCGATGTGCAGGATTTGACCAAGCGGCTTACCTTTTCCACCAAAACGGCGAAAAAGCCTTTTTGGCCTCTGTTGGACCAACTGCTCGACCAGGCCGGGCTGACTATCTATCCGTATGATCCCGGCGAAGACCTGATGGTCCTGCCTCGACCGGAACATGAACACCCCCGAAGCCAAGGGGCCTGTTATGTGGGGCCGCTGCGGATCGCCGCCCAGCGACTGATCGCCCAACGGGACTACCGGTCCCGATTGGGGGATCATTTGGTATTGGTCTTGGAGGCGGCCTGGGAGCCAAGGGTAAGTCCGGTGGTGCTTCGGCTTCCGCACCAGACAGTCCAGGTTCGGGACGATCAGGGACGACCGCTTCCGCCAGCCCGACCGGAAGCCCAGTCCATTGCACCGATCAAGGTCGGCCAAAAAGCCGCCGAATTAGAGGTCCGGCTGGCGCTGCCCGATCGGTCCGCCAGTCGGCTAGAATCGGTCCAAGGAAAGCTGACGGCCACTCTGCCGGGGGCCATACAGCGGTTTTCCTTCGATCGATTATCGGCCGCTCGCAACCAGTCCCAACGACGGGCCGGCGCTACTGTAACCCTGTTGGAGGCCCGCAAAGAGGGCCGGCAGTGGCAGGTGGAAGTGCTCTTGCGGTATGATCGGCCCAGCGAGGCGTTCCAATCCCATTACCATTGGTTCTACAGGAACCGGGCCTATTTGGAATCGGAAGAAGGCCAAAAAATTCTCAGCGACGGCGTAGAACCTTTTCGGCACACGGACATAGAGATCGGATTACGCTATGCGTTCGAGGGGATAGAAGCAGTGGAGAAATATAAGTTTATTTATGAAGCCCCAGGCCTCCTGCTGACCGAAGAGTTCCCATTCGAACTGCAAAAACTGCCCCTGCCGTAACATCTCATTGGGAGAAATCGACCATTCCCGTATTCCTGCACGAATTGGGATGTCGATCTGTCATTCCCGCGCACACGGGAATCTAGGCTTCCAGAGGCGGTCCCGTTGGGCGGCTGTTTCAGCAGGTTTTTTATTGGATTCCTACTGCCGCGGGGATGACACGTTGTGGTTCTCCATTCGGCGAAAACGTTACCGGAATTCAATCGGACTTCGTACGAATCGCCGCCCGACGGAGAAAGTCCAAGAAGGCGTCGGCTACGATGCCCGGTTTTTCCAACGGGGCCAAATGCCCAGCCTCGGCAATTTCCACAAATTGGGCGTTGGGGATGGCTTCTGCGATACTCCGCATTTCCGCCGGGGGAGAAATCACATCCTCCGCACCGACTAGGACCAGCGTCGGGCAGGTGATCTCCGGAAGCACTGGCTGCATGTCCCGTCGCTGGGCCATGCCGAGTGTGGCCGCCGCCGCTCCCTGCGGATTGGCCCGGCATATCTGCTGCCGAAGCTCCTCTGCAAGGTCCGGTTGCTGTTGAAAGGTTTGGGAGGCCAGAAGGCGGGGCAGCATACTGTCGGCCAAAAAGTTCGTGCCTTCTTTCAGGATCCGTTGAGCCGTCGCCTCGCGGACTCGGGCAGCCTCCGGCGTATCCGAGGCGGCACGGGTATCGCACAGCACCAGCCCAGCTACCCGCTCCTTGTGGCGACGCCAAAACTCAAACGCTATATATCCTCCCATGGAAAGCCCACAGATCACGGCCCGTTGGCGAACGCCCAAGGCGTCTAATAGGTGGGCCAGGTCGTCGGCGAACTCAGCCATCGTAACCACAGGAGCAACCGGCGACTCCGATTGGCCAAAACCTCGCAAATCCGGGGCGATGGTCCGCACGTGCTTACTCATCCGATGGATCACCGGCAACCACATCCGATGATCCAAAGGAAATCCATGAATAAAAAGCCAAGCAGTCCCCTCTCCCTGATCTATATAGGCATACCGGCAGCTTGGGATCGTCAGAAAGTTGATCTCCATACGAATTATCTCCTAAAACACTGTGTGGGAATTTGAAGAAGTATTACCCCCGGCCGATAAAAGGTCAACCTGCCCCTGGTGGGAAAACCGTCAGGAAAGTAATATGGAAAGGAGTTGGTTGGAAAATACAAAGTGCGAATTTTCCAAACCTACGCCGCAACAGGCGAAAAGACACTCCCTTTTCTCCCTTAGCAGCGTCCGAGGAACAGGAGACAAAACCATTTTAGAAGGTCGTTCCATGCTTCAAGGGTATCTGAGAGCCGACGGTCGAAAAGGCATTCGCAATATCCTGGCGGTCGCCTATCTGGTGGAATGCGCCCATCATGTGGCCCGGGAGATTGCTCTGGGCTTTCGTGGCGAACCGGTGCATTTGATCGGCTTTCCCGGCTGTTATCCGAGTGAATACGGCCAGCGGATGATGAAGCAGATTTGTACTCACCCGAATGTGGGGGCAGTATTGCTAGTGTCGCTCGGATGTGAAAGTTTTCCCAGAGAAAAACTGGCGGAGACGATCCGAATCAGCGGCCGACCGGTCCATACGTTAGTTATTCAACACTCCGGCGGCACCACCCGCTCGATCCAAGAGGGACAGAACTGGATCCGCAAAACGTTAGAGCAGCTTCGGACCGCTCAGCGGACGCCTATGGAAGTCCATGAATTGGTGGTGGGGAC
>JAKPGL010000102.1 GCA_029550925.1 Planctomycetota bacterium | reverse complement strand
CCAATCGCCCTCTAACAGAGGGCGTTACAACGCCGCCTGACAGCCGACGTTACGTAGCTTAGGCTGTCCAGCCTGAGCCTGCGGCCGCCTAACAGGCGGCGTTACGGCGCCGGCTAACAGCCGGCGTTACAGTGCCGCAATCCAGGGGCCTGTGAGGCGGCTACTTTGTTATTCCTGCCAAGAAGAGGCTGCAAGAAGCCTAGATTGGGCGCTTGCGCGGCAGTAACAAGGTACTGCATTGGGCTAAAATATTACCAGAAAAGACTGTTAACCTATTAGAAAAGACACAGGTAGCAGACAGACACTGAGAACCGCTCCCCTAATGAAGCCAATGAAGGATCGAAGGGGCGTTTCTACCCGGTGCAGGTCGGCAGGCACATTCCTTTTAGGGGGGCGTCACTTCTCCAAATTGGTAGAAGCCTTTATTCTCCAAACCGGAGCAGGGCGTAGTTCTTTTTACCGGTTCGCAGGACGAGGATGGTCTGACCGGCGAGGTCTTGGGGTCCGAGCCGACGTTCCATATCGTCCACCCGACGGTTATTCAGATAGACGCCGCCCTGGGCGATCAGGCGTCGGGCCTCGCTTCGGGTCTTAGCCAACCCGGCTTCGCAAAGGGCCTCCACAATCCAGAGACCTTCGCCTTCCAATCGGGTTTTGGACAGCGGTCGGCTTGGCACATCCGCAAAGATGGCCTCCAACTGGGCGTCGGTAAGATGGTCAATTTCCGCTCCGAAGAGGATGTCGGAGGCTCGACGTGCGGCGGCCAGCGCTTCTTCGCCGTGGACCAGGCGGGTCAACTCCCCGGCCAAGAGTTTCTGGCCTTCCCGGCGTGAGGGGTCGTTTTGATGCTCGGCCAGGGCGGCCTCGATGGCATCGGTCTCCAGATCGGTGAAGAACCGAAGACAGGTTCCCACATCGGCGTCCGGCAGGTTGATCCAATACTGATAGAACTGGTAAGGGCTGGTTCGCTGAGCCGACAACCAAATGGCCCCAGCCTCCGTTTTACCCATCTTGGCGCCGTCGCTTCGGGTCAAGAGCGGACAGGTCAGCCCATACAATTGAACGCCGCAAAGCCGTCGAGCCAGGTCGATCCCGGCCGTGATGTTGCCCCACTGGTCGCTGCCGCCGATCTGAAGCTCACACCCGTAGGCCTGATATAAATGCACAAAATCGTAGGCCTGCAAGAGCATGTAACTAAACTCGGTGTAGCTCAGCCCCCCTTCGGACCGCTCCAGCCGAGTGCGGACCGATTCTTTCGCCAGCATCACGGAAACCGGCGTATGTTTGCCCACATCCCGCAAAAACTCCAAATAACTGATCGGCCCGATCCAGTCATAATTATTCAAAAGCAGCGCAGAGGCCGAGCCACACTCGAAATCCAAAAATCGCCGTAGTTGCGGGGCCATGCCAGCGATATTGGCCTGGAGGGTTTCAGGACTGAGCAGTTGGCGTTCTTCGCTCTTGCCGCTCGGATCGCCGATCATGCCGGTTGCGCCGCCGATGACAGCGATGGGCCGGTGCCCCGCCTTCTGAAACCGCCGCAAGGTCATCAGGGCCACCAAATGGCCCACATGAAGGCTGTCGGCTGTGGGGTCGAACCCGGCATATATCGTTCGCGGTTTTTCCCGGAGCCAAGCCCCCAGGTTCGGGTCCGTCGTCTGATGCACCAGGCCACGCCAACTGAGTTCCGCAAAAACGTCCTGCATTGTTCAACCGTTACTTTTTCCTTGGAGAACTGAAATCTTCTCGTCGGCCCCCAAAACCATCGTGCCGTCGAACAACCCCCCCCTCGAAACAACGACTTTCCTTTTTACCACGAACGCCCCGATAGACCAAGGGCCGGATCGACGCCCAACCTTTTGATTTCCAGGTGCACCGGCGATCGGCGCACCGACGGCTTATCGCCACATGTCGTCGTCGGCAAACGGGTGGGCCGGAACATCCAGTTTCGGTTTAGGCAGGACCTTCAGGGCCTGCTCGGCCAGCCGAAGGTCTTCTTTGGTCGTGATTTTCAGATTGAGCGAAGACCCCTCGACGACCTGCACCGGATGGCCCAGGAGTTCCACCAGTTGGGCGTCGTCGGTGGCCGATACGCCTTGCCGCTTTGCATACGCCTCCAGAAGCCAATCTCGACGAAATACTTGCGGCGTTTGGGCCTCCCATAGGTCGGTACGAGGGACCGTCTGGACGATTCGGCCTCCGGGGCCAACGCGTTTGAGGGTGTTTCGGACCGGCAGGGCCAAAATGGCTGCTCCGGTTTTCTCAGCCGCTCCAAATACGGCGTCGATCCAGGCGTCGCAGAGGCACGGTCGGGCTGCATCATGAACGCAGATGAAATCCGCTTCCGGTTTGACCCGGCTCAGCGCGGCGGCCACCGAATCGGTCCGCTCCTGGCCGCCCTCGACCACCTCGATCCCCAGCAGCGCCGCATTGGCCCCGAATTTCCCCTGGAAAAACTCCCGATCCTCCTTGGCAATCACCAAAATCACTTGGACGACATCCGACCGGTTCACAAACCGTTCCGCCGAGTGCATCCAAACCGGCCGATTGTCCAGCGGGGCAAAGACCTTCTTATAGTGTTTGTCATGGAATCGTGAGCTTCGGCCAGCCGCCGGCAAAATCACTCCGAACCGGGCCATCAGACTGTCCTTTCTTAAAGGAGAGTTCTTTTAGGGCGTATGGTACCCCGTGGAGCTTCCCAAAGGAAGGCCCGGCAGTCTTCCTGCTGCAATACCTAACGAAACGAGCGTCCTAACCAGCATTTTTCGGGATTTTTTGTTCGGAATCGGAAATCGACGGGGGATTTTGCGCAAGCATGGTTCGCAGATGGATTTCGATGCAATCGGTCAGTATTTCCGGGTCGTAACCGCCTTCTAAGACGCTGATGACCCGGCCCTGGGCGTGGACCTGGGCTATGTCCAGCACAATCTGAGTGAGCGTCTGAAAATCTTCGGTTTCCAGCCCTAGGCCACCCAAGGGGTCCAACCGATGCGTATCGAACCCTGCACTAATAAAGATCAATTCCGGCCGAATCTCATCGGCAAACTTCTCCAGGGCGGAGCGGAATTTCTCCAGGTAGATGGTTCGAGGAGTACCAAAAAACACAGGCACATTCAACGTAGCACCCAGGCCCTCGCCGCCGCCCCGTTCGTCTTCCCAGCCGGTGCCTGGATAGAAAGGCCACCGATGGATCGAGAAAAAGCCCACATGGCCGTCTTCCCAAAAGGCGGCTTGGGTACCGTTGCCGTGATGAATGTCCCAATCGACGATCAAAATGCGTTCCACGCCGAGTTCCATTTCCGCGGTTCGGGCGGCCACGGCGACATTATTGAAAATGCAAAAGCCCATGGCGCTGGAGGTCAGTGCGTGGTGGCCGGGCGGACGCACCAGACACAAAGCCTGCCGATCTTCACCCCGAAGAATTCGCTCGACGGCGTCGCACACTGCTCCGGCGGCCATCAGGGCCACCTCATAGGAAGAAGGACTCACGATGGTATCTACTTCAATCTGTCCACCGCCGGATTTGGCCAAGGCCCAAACCTGGTCGATGTAACTAGGCGAGTGGACCAACCGAAGACGACCCAGGGAGACCGGCTTCCACTCTGGCCGACGTACCTGATCCGCTAACCCGGTCTGGGCCAAACGGTCCGGGATCAACCGCAACCGACTGGCGTTCTCAATATGGGTGCCGGTTTCGTGGTGCAAAAAAATGGGTTCGCTGTAAAGGAGCATAGAACGACTTTCTTACAACCGCGAAGTCCATAGAAGGGGTTCTTGCCGAGGTCCACCACAATAGAGGAAACATTACCTCCCCCGATAGTGGATGCTTGCGCCGGCGACGTTTCTTTTTAGACAGGGAATGAGAAGGGACAGGACCCTCCCCGACAACCGGCGGACGTAATTCTTATTTATGGTACTATATGCCCCCGAAGCAATGCGGGTCAACTCATGTTGGTCGGTAGTTGCCACTCCTTTCCCCCATTTAGAGGGAGATAAATTGCTACAAAAGATGATGTTTCCTTCTTGTCTCCAGGTTCTACCCTTCCCAAAAGATTATCAGCACCCCCTTCTGGGTGGGACTCGGAATCCCTTTGGAATCTCTCCTTCCATAGAGAACTGATTTCGTATAATGGGTTAAAAGCCCGACAATCGCAGCCAAAGGAACCAAAGAAGAGGAAGGAGGGAAAAGCGATGTTTTTTGATCCGTTGTATTTTTTATTCATTGGGCCGGCGTTACTGTTGGGGCTATGGGCGCAACTACGGATTCGATGGACGTATGCGGCAGCCCAACAGATGCCGGCGCCATTGAGCGGGGCGGCGGCGGCCAGACATATTTTGGATTCTGCCGGTCTTACGGATGTAAGAATCGAGCAGATTCCGGGCCATTTAAGCGATCATTATGATCCCCGGAAAAAAGTGCTTCGGTTGAGTCCAGAAGTGTATCACTCCCGGTCTCTAGCCGCGGTAGGCATTGCGGCCCATGAGGCGGGCCACGCCATTCAAGACGCCCAAGCCTACGCCCCGTTGGTCGTGCGAAATGCAGCGGTCCCAGTAGCCGGGTTTGGCGCCAATTTGGGGATTTGGATAGTGATCCTCGGCGCCATGATCTCGGCCGCCAACCCAAGCGCTCCGTTGGGGTTTTGGATGATCTGGGGCGGCATTGGACTTTTCAGCGGGGTGGTCTTCTTCCAGGTGGTCAATTTGCCGGTGGAATTCAACGCTAGCGCCCGGGCGAAATCGCAATTGGTCGAACTGGGGATCGTGCCTCCGCAGCAGATGCCCTATGTCAATCGCGTCCTCCATGCAGCCGCCCTGACCTATGTGGCCGCCACGTTGGAGGTGCTTCTGACCCTGTTGTATCTTATTGTGCGGTTCGGCAGCCGGAGTAGCGACGAATAACCCCCCTATGGATATCGACCTCTCTGAGAGGAGATGGTTTTTCCCTAGGAGTTTTGGGCAAATGGCCCTCTAGGATTCGGCAACCGGGGGAGAATCCGCCTGGATGTCTTTGAGGCCGCGGCCCAGTTTTTTCCGACTGCCTGTAGCAGAAGGCAAAGATCGGATGGCCGGGACTTCCCCAGCCGGGGCAAGGAACCCTAAGAGCCGTTGGCTGATCGGGTCCTCATCCGGCCGAGGCCCCAGATGGTCCAACGCATCATGGACGCCCATCAACACCGACTGCTTGACGCCTTCCCGAATCCAACCGAAAAAGTTCAGACTCATCGTTCTCTCCCTTCGACGCTAAAAAGATTTCCGAAAATCTACTGCCTCATAGTTTTTTAAGGATAAGAACAGCCACGCCTCCTGCGGGTCGCTCCTAGGAGAAACTCTTCTGAAACCCTTATGCTGATCGTTTCTTCGCCATGAGCATTTCTTGTTCCTCAGAGGTGAGCGCAGAAAACGTGGACAGGTCTGCTGGGCCGATAGCCTTTGCTTGCCGTCGCGAGGCATCCAGAAGAAAGACCACCATCGCCCCCCCACAGAGGGCAAGGAGTTCTATTCCTATCCACCTTTTCATAGCGGAAAGGCCTTTGCTTTGCACCACGATCGAAGAAGCCGATGGCTGACTTAAGAAGGGAAATATCCGGATAAAATCCTCCTCCCATTTCGCTAGCGCCTCTTGAGCGGCCGTGTAGCGATTTCGAGCAGAGTTGACTCGACATTGAATGATGGCGAGCGAGGCGTTCAGGGCGTCCACCTCGGCTTGGGTTTGATTCAATTCGTCCAGATACTGGAGCAACATTTTTTGGGCGACCTGCTGGGCGTTTTGGAGAGCTTGGAGGGCGGTCTGCTGTTGGAGAAGATTTTTTTCTACCTCCTGACGTACGACAGAAGGGGCCTCCCAGACGAACTTCACCCCGGAAAATTGCTCCTGAGGAACACCCCATTTTTTCGCCAGAAATTGAACCAAAGGATCGATTCCCTCCCAGCGGAACGTTTGGGTCGTGGTAGCCGGCAGGCTGGGCAACAGCAGTTCCCAGGTCTGCAGGTAGGTTTCTATTTTCGGCATCTCCATTTGAGTAGTTATCAACATCTGTTGAAGCAATTCCACCCGTCGATTAGCCTCCCGAAGGCGAGCATTTTTTTCTATATATTTTTGATCCCGTTGCCATTGGTTCATCTCATCCTGGGCTTCCTGATACGCCTGTTGGGCCGACGCCACACCGGCTTTCACGTATTTGCGGAGCGCCTTTTGTTGGTTTGCGCGGAATTCCCCGACGGCTTGGATTCCAATGGGTACGATTTCCTCCGCCGCCGTCCTGGCTAGCTCCGGATCGGACATCTCTACCTGAACCATCAATCGCCCTTCGTCTTTCACAGGGCTGACGGTAACCATGGTGCGGAGTTGGCCGCCGCTCAGGGCTCCCAGACCTGGACTCTTTTCGGAAAGCTGCTTGGCGGCCTTTTCCAATACCGCTGGGGAAGTAATCTGATTAGCGTACTCTTGGAGAACCTCCAAGCTAGGTTTGGGCGTTCCTAGGGCCGAACCGGTAACCGGAGAGAATTCTTCCCCTAGCGTCGCCGAAAGAAAAACTTTCGCTTGATATTGGTTCGGATAAGCCCAAACCACCCATGTCCCCACGAGGGCGCCGATCAAGGCGGCGCCCAAAAGCACTTTCCAGCCGTGCACCAATTTTCCAATCAACTTACCGATATCCACCTCTTTTATATCCATCGCCCCGCCCTCCGGAAGATCGTCCAAAGACCCTCGCACAGGCAGGCTCGGAGAAACTTTCTCGGGACTCGACTCGTTGATATTCATACTCGCAAGACCTCTCATCCACTAGAGAAATATCCAACTAATACGCCGATCTTCTCCCCCTAGAAGGGGAAAAAATATGGCAAACAAACGCTCCGGAAGCATACTGATCGGCCAAAATGGCGTCAAGACCGAAAAAAATGAGGGGATAGGCTTGTTCGCCGGGTTGTAGAAACTTGTCCTTCCCGCCCATGCGTCAGTCCAGTCCCCGCCTTCTGGCCCTCCTGACGGCTGATGGAGAGGAAAGATTCCGTCCTCCCTTTGCACAGGAACAGGCCTGCACCGCCGCCAACGGAGGAGAAACAGGGATGGCGGTTTTTTCTCTCGGCGGAGCGATCGTCAATCCTTAGAGACTCTAACAAAACGAAGTTCCAAAAGATTCGACTATTCCCCTACCGGGAGGAAGTGGGCATGAAAGGCTGTTTTGTTAGAGTCTCTTAATAAGCGTTCTTATGCCGAAGGCCGCGCCAAAGCGTCATCGCTAGTATTTTCAAATCGAGCCAAATCGACCAATTCGCCACATAGTACAGGTCGCATTCCATTCGTCGGCGCACCGAGGTGCGTCCCCGCCAGCCGTTCACCTGCGCCCAGCCGGTCATGCCCGCCTTCACCTGGTGCCGCTGTTGATAGCCCGGAAGTTGTTGACGCAATTGCTCCACAAACACGGTGCGTTCTGGCCTAGGCCCCACAAGGCTCATATCGCCGACCAGCACGTTGAAAAGCTGGGGTAATTCATCCAAGCTCCATCGGCGCATGAATCGGCCGATTGGGGTGCAGCGATCGTCGTTCGGCCGGG
>JAKPGL010000099.1 GCA_029550925.1 Planctomycetota bacterium | reverse complement strand
GGCTGGTTAAGCAAGGGGATTCTGATTATCCTGTTTTCTGGGGCCGGGTTTTGCGAGGTCCCAGCGTGAAGAGGTGTACGACCACGCAGATTTTGAGCTTGGATGAGTTTTGAGAAATCGTTCCCTTCTGAGCATGGGTATCTACACATTTTGGAGTGCGGTGGGAAGGAGGCGTTAGCCGCCGACAGACTGCTTTGTTTTAACTTTTCCTCCCTCAGGGTACTCCCAGGAGAAGGTTCGGGTTGACAAAGCGGCGTCGCCGGGCCTTGTCGGCCCTTTGCCGCCGCAGGCCAAAAAGAACCTCCCCCTCGGCGACGCCGACTTGGGTAGATACCAATGGCGGAGGAGAGAAGCGGTTTCTTCGGGACGTATTGGGAAAATTTCCGAAAAATTCTTTTCCAAAAGGAGGTTTTGCGATGCGATGGGCAAGGCAGAGGATCGAAGCGGCGGGCAGGTGGATGCGGCTGGCGGCTGGGATTGTCGGGACAGCGGCGATTGCCGGGGCGGCGGCGCTTTACGGCGCTGAGCCGGGCGGCGAAAGCCGCGGCGGGGCCGGCGATAAAAAAGAACGGAAAATCTACATCCTGACCGATTTGGAGGGGGCCAGCGGGGTATATAAATTTGCTCAAACTCGAGAGCCCGGCCCATTGAACGAACAGGCTAAGGAGTATCTGATGGGCGATATTGCCGCCGTGGTTCGAGGACTTCGGGCCGGTGGGGCGGGAGAAATTTTGGTGCTGGACGGCCACGGCTCGCAGGCGTTTGTGCCGCACTTGATGGAACCGGGGGCGAAGTATATCACCGGATTGCCCCGGCCCGGGCATCCTTTATGGGGTCTGGACGAGTCGTTTGCCGGGCTGGTGATTGTGGGCCAACATGCGATGATGGGCGTTGCGGACGGGGTGCTTTGCCATACGCAATCTTCGCGGAGCGAAAATCGGTATTGGTATAACGGGGTGGAATCGGGGGAGCTGGCGCAGGCGGCGGCCCTTGCCGGACATTACGGCGTGCCGCCGATCCTGGTTACCGGCGACGAAGCCGCCTGCCGGGAAGCCCGCCAGTTTTTTGGCGAGCATTGCGTTACGGTGGCGGTCAAACGCGGGATCAGCCGAGAAGCCGCCGTCCTGTATCCCTTTGAAGAAACCCGCAAAGCGCTGGAAGAAGGCGCCAAACAGGCGATGAAGATGATCGGCCTGGCCAAACCGTATCGGCTGCAAACGCCCATCCAAGCCAAGAAAGAATATCTCCTGTTCGAGGGGCCAGAGAAAAAGCCGCGACGAGTCGTCAAAGAAGGCGTTATCGAGGATGTGCTGAAGTTGCTGGAGTTTTAGGGGAGACGCGGCAAGCCGCACCGATTGACGCCGCGAGTTAGGGTAGAAAAACGCTCAAGCAGGAAGGTATTTCCCAAGAGGGCACCGATTTGATTGGTACCGCCGCGAACGATCCACTGCTGGACAAGCCAGCAGTGCCGCCCTGCCGGAACACGCCAAACTCTCATTTCGGGACAGGCTTTTAGGAGAGGAGTTCGTCGGACCAGTTGTAGGTCTGTTTGAGGGCTTGGCAGACGGTGACGGTCAGTTGCCGGGCGCCGACGGGTTTGGGCAGGACGGAGAATGCCTGGGCTTGCTGGGCCTGTTCCAGCAGCCAATCGTCCCAGCCGGCCGAGAGCAAAATGATCGGCAAAAGCGAATTGAACTCTCGGAGGAGGCGGAGGACTTCCAGGCCAGTGAGTTTGGGCATGTGGACATCCAACAGGACCAGATGGACTTCCTGGCGGCGGACGATTTGGACCGCTTCTTCGCCGTCGGCGGCCAGGAGGGTCTGGAAGCCGCGGGGTTCAAAGATGCCCCGCAGGGTTTCCCGGAAGGCGGCGTCGTCGTCGGTGATGAGCAGACGGGGTGTTTCGAGAAGCATGGCACAACCTCCCGGTTGGATGCTCTGGAAACGGTCCTTTGCTGGCAAGAGGACGGGCAGAAACGACCGAGGAACCCGCAGGGCGTTCTGCCCTAACGGCTGCTGGATAGCAGTGCCTTCCTTTTATACCCTGCAAACCGTATGCCATGCAATCGCAAAATGCCTCCAAAAACGGTTTTTTATAACTCTTTATTTTGCAATAGGTTACAGAATCCCCTTCCGAGCGGCCTCTTGAAGGGCCTTCACCAGAAGGGTATAATCGCTGCCGTCTGGGGACGATTTCTGCCATCTTGACAGCCTACGATCGACACGAACATCTTTCTATCCGATTATGTACCATTTCAGCCGAATGCAAAGGAGACCTATTTTATTCAAGGCGAAATTTGCCCGGGATTGTCGCTGTTGCTCTAGCGGCAGTCCCCCGCCGATTGTCCCTCCTGCGCAAGCGGGAATCCAGAAAACAAAAACTCTCGAAACGCCTGAATTTCCGCTTGTGCGGCAGTGATACGGTACTGCATTCGGCTAAAATGTTACCCGATTATTTCCCAAGGGTATCCGGCGGCGGGCGTTTTGCCTGCTCCCCAGCGAGGTTGGCGCGGCCGATATTCTCCTCGACGCCCACGGGCGGCGGTAGCCAAGGATGTCGGTTCCTTTTCTGCAAGGAGCCTTTGCCATGCAGAACACACGATGGGTATGGAGGTTCTGGCTCGTGGTCTTTTTGGCGGGGGGGATGGGGGTCGTTGGCGGATCGGCGGAGAAGTCCAAACCGAGCGTCAAAAAGCCCCCCGAACTCCGCGAAAGTAAAAGTTCCTCGGGCCGGGAGGGCCTCAGCCCGGAAAGCCCCGAAGTCCAGGCCGCCGTGGCCAAGGCGATTCGCTTCTTGGAATCCGAGCGAGTGGACGAAAGCCGCTTGGGCGGCAAGGCATTGGTGGGGCTGGCCTTGATCAAATATGGCGCCCGGCCGGATCATCCGAAAATCCAAGCGGCGATTCGTGCGATCCAGCAGGCGGCCGACCGGCTTCCCCAGGTAGAAAAAGACGATCAGGGCCGACCTCTGCCCTCGCCCGAACCGGCCGAACGTCGTCAGCCCATCGACATCTACAGCACTGGATTGTCGATCATTTTTCTGTGTCAGTTCGATGCGAGCGAGCACGGCGGAACCATTCAAAAATTGTTGGATTATCTGTATTCGGTGCAAAAGGATCAGGGGGCCTGGGGCTATGCCACCGGCGCCCACGCCGACACTTGCGATACGTCGATGACCCAGTATGGGATTCTGGCCACCTGGGAGGCCACCCAGGTGGGATGTCGGGTAGCCCAGCCTGCTGTGGAAGAGGCCCTGGTCTGGTTGCTGAAGACCCAGGACCCCAGCGGGCAGTATGGCTACCAAGGCCGGGTTTCGGACACGTTCAAACCGGTCGCTCAATCGGCGTGCAAACCGAGCATGACCGCCGCCGGCATGGGCAGTCTTTATATTGCGTCGGACCTGTTGGGTTTGGTCGAACGGGTGGATCGGCCCAGCGACTTGCCGCCGGCCCTGCGGGAACTGCGGGAACGTCCGGCGGAGAAAACGCGGCCGAAGATCGATCCCTCGGTGCTTCAGGCGGCCTTGGCCCGGGGCAACCGCTGGATGGATAGCAACCTGCAACCCGAATGGGCCCCCTGGACCCATTACTACCATTACGCGGTGGAACGCTACTACAGTTTTCGGGAAGAAGCCGAGGGCAATGTCCAAAAATCCCCTTGGTGGTATCAGCAGATCGCCCGCTACCTGCTGAAGACCCAGTCCGAGAACGGCTCTTGGAAGAGCCAATGCGGCGAGGTGGTGGATACGGCCTTTGGGGTCCTGTTTTTGCTGCGATCGACCCGCAAGAGCATCGAACGGGCCAAGGCGTTTGGGGGCGGCATGATGGTCGGCGGCCGGGGACTGCCCAAACACACCGCCGCCGTCGAGGTTCGGGACGGAAAAGTCACGCCGAAAACCTTGTGGACTTCGGCGGAAAAACTCTTGGCGGCCCTGGAAGACCCCGACAGCCCCGAATACGCCGAGGCGGTCGAGTGGCTCCAGTGGATGCCGCCGCAGGAGCAGGACCTGCTTGGCCAGTCCGCCCGTCAGCGACTGCGGGAATTGGCCGGGACCGATACCCCGCAAGCCCGACTGGCAGCCGTCAAAGCCCTTGCTGCGGAGTCCCGCCTGGAAGATGCGCCGGTGTTGATCGAATCGCTGACCGATCCTGATCCCGACGTGGTTCGGGCGGCGTTAGAGGCCCTGCACCGGATCAGCCGACGCATGGAACCGGTGCAGCTTTCCGAACCGCTTACGCCGGAAGACAAGAAGCGTTTGTTCACCAAATGGAAAACCTGGTATCAATCCCTCCGGCCAGATGTTCGGTGGGAAGAATGAACGATGGCCTCGTCGCCTTCGCGGCGGCGAGCGATGAAAAAGCATGTTGAACCCTCGGCGCTGGAAATAAAAGGCTCCGTACGGATGGCAGTCCAAAAGCCAACCGGGGCGCAACCCGCCCCGGAAGAACGACTGAAGACAAGTTCCTACGACCGGGCGTCCAGTTGGATATTGACGCTTTTGGTGGTGGTGGGGTTATCGGTCGGGGTGTTGGGGTTGGCCTGGTGGACGGCGCGGCGGCAGGCCCCGCAAACGGCGGCGCCCGTGGTGCGGGATGAGATTGGCGTGGGCGAGGGGTTAGCCGCCGAAGGCCCTTTGTTGGAATCGCCTTCTATGGAGCAAATTCAGCAAGAAGTGGATTGGCCCCGCCAGGAGATCGGCCCTACGCTGGCGCTGCTTTCCCAGGTGGCGGTCCGGGAGACCCACCGGTGGGACCACCCGGCTATGGAACGGGGCGGCGGAGGCGGTACAGGACAAAAGGGCGGTGGTCGAGGTCGGGCCTGGGAAATCCGCTTCGACCCCGGCAATACCTTGGAAAGTTACGCCAAACAGTTGGACTTTTTCGGGATCGAATTCGGAGTGCTCTTGCCGGACAATGAACTTCTTTACGTGGCGGCCCTCTCCAAGGCCCAACCTACCGTCCGCCGAGGCCCCGCCGATCAGGAACCCCGCTACTATTTCACCTGGCGGCAAGGGGAACTGCTCAAAGCGGACCGGGAACTATTGGCCAAGGCGGGCGTCGATCCGAAAGATCGACTGATCCTCAAATTCCTGCCCGAACAATGGTTCCAACGACTGGCCGAGTTGGAAAAGGCCCACGCCGCTGACAAATTGCCCAAAGTGCGAAAGACCCGGTTCGGCGTTCGGTCGGCCGGCGACGGATATGAGTTCTATGTGATGGAACAAATATACAAGTAACTTTCCACTCCTCAGGTTGACATCAGGAGCTTCTTATGGATTCCGGAACCCTGGTTACCGTGGTTCGCTATGCGGGCGACGCCTGCTATGGAGCGTTGGCCATCGTGGCTCTTTGGGGTGTGTTTTGCGTCATTTTGGTCTGGCGGCGGATCGCCCAAGTGCGATTCCGAACCGAACAGGAACAAGGCGCTTTTTTAGACCGCCTGGAACAGACGCTCCAGCAGGAAGGGGTCGAGGCGGCCGTCAAATTGTGTGAACAGGACGATCGGGCCATTCCCCAACTGGCCTATTTGGCCCTGATCAACCGAAACCTTGGACTGCCGAAAATTCGAGCGCTCCTTACGGACCGGTTCCGCCGCGATGTACTGGCCGATTTGGAATATCGTCTGAGTTGGGTCTATACCATGATCAAAAGCGCCCCGATGCTCGGGCTGTATGGAACGGTCCTGGGCATGATGGGGGCGTTCGGCCAACTTTCAGCCGGTCAAAAATTGGACCCCACCAAGTTGGCCGAGAACATCAGCCTCGCCTTGGTTACCACCGCCCTGGGGCTGACGATCGCCATTCCGCTGATTTTGTGTGCGGCGGCCATCAGCGTGCGGATTCGGAAATTGGAAGACCTGGTCGGCTACGGATTGGCCCGCTTTTTGGAAACGCTCAAGACCCTTTGGGGATCACCCTCCAACCAGGAAAAATGAAAAAATAAACAGCAGGGGGCGGCCAGAGACTCCTTTGGTGCGGGAAAACGCCCGACTCAAAACCAAATTCTCCTCCTCGCCGCCTCTCCCAAAAGACCAACGAGGGAACCGACGCCATGCCGAAAGAAGATCTCTGGCAGTTGCCGAGTGCTCTGGAGGTTGCCGATCCGCGCCAGCAACAGACGACCGAAGAACCCGCCGAAAGCATCTTGGCTCGCGAGGAGTCGGTTCGGGAGTCGGCCGAAGAATTGGACATGACGCCGATGATCGACTGCGTGTTTTTGCTGTTGATCTTTTTTGTGATGGGGGCGATCCCGGATTTGCAGACCGAGGTGCAGTTGCCGCCGGCTCGTCATGGGGTGGCCGCCAACCCTCGGCAGTCGGTATTTATTACCGTAGCGGAGCGGGGCGGACCAGGCCCGGCCAAAGTGTATCTGGCGGATGGGAAAGTCGGCGATCCGTTGCCGGACGATCCCCAAACCCAACGGGCCGCCATTGTGCAGGCGGTGCAAGCAGGCCGACATCAGGGCAAAACCAGCGTCATCCTCAAGGCCGAACGCACCGTCCGCCATGCCGAGGTCTCCCGTATTGCCGAGGCCGCTTCGCAATCGCCCAACATGAAACTCTACTTGGCCGTCTTGGAATCGGATTAGATCGGTTGCCGCTATGACCGTAGAATTTCGGTGTCCGTATTGTGGGCGTCGCCTCAGCGCCGATAGCCAATCGGCCGGAGCGAAACTGAAATGTCCCGGGTGCGGCCAACTGGTGGAAACACCCAGCCCCGCTCCGGCGACGGCCGGTGCGCCGGAGGCGCCTCCTTCCGAGCCGCCGCTGGAAATCCGTTTTCCGAAACAGCCGCTTTCGGACGACCGGATCGACATGACCCCGATGATCGACTGCGTGTTTTTGCTGCTGATTTTTTACGTGGTAACGGCCACGTTTGCCTATCAGAAGTCGTTGGAAATGCCGCCGCCGGAAACGGAGTCGGCAGCCCCGGCCAAACAGTTGGAAGAAATCCTCGAAAGCGACGACTATATCATCATCCGGGTCGATAAGGAGAGCATCCTCTGGGTCAACGAAAGCGAGGTGCGAAGCCGACAGGATTTGTTGGCCAAGATTCGGGCCGCCCTGCAAGCTGCGCAAGATTCCGGCGGTCGTCGGCCCAGCCAGTTGATCGTGCTGGCCGACCCGGACGCCCGCCATGAGGCCGTAGTGATGGCCTTGGACGCTGGCAACGCCGTCGGCATGGAAAACATCCGTCTGGCCACCGTGCCAGACGAAGAGTTTTAGTTGCTACTGCTTACCGCAGAGAACGTAGGAGAGAAACACTTTTACCGCCGAAGACGCAAAAAAGAAATTTTTACCGAAGCGAGTGCGGAGAACCCACGGCGCCGCACCCGTAAGGAAGGGGCTTTTGACGGCAGGCGAGCCGGCGCCGGTTGGCCGGCCATTTTCCTTTACCCTGCCCTCTCGATGCCCAGGAGAGAAGGACATGCCACAGACGCCTAACTCGGCGGATTGTTTCCCTCGGCGTTCTCTTGGGTGAAAAAATGGGGAAAAAATAGAGAGTCTAGATATATGGCGATATTATCCGCAGAAAAGTTTCTCGATTTGGTGGCGCAGAAAGATTGGGTCCCTGGGGAAGTGCTCGAAGGGATCCGTCGGCGTCTGGCCAGTTCGGCCAAGCCGATCCCGGCTGAAGCCGTGGCCAAACATCTGGTCCAGACCGGGCACCTGACCGCCGCCCAGGCCCAGCGATTGCTCCAGCAATTGCGGGAGTCTTTAGGCCCGGGATCGGCCAAAGCCGGCGGCCCAGCCAGGCAACCCTCCCAGACGACCGAGCCCTCGGAATCGGCCGGTAGTTTGGCTTCTCTGTTGGAAGAAGAGTTGGGCCTGGCCCCTTTGGAAGAGGAAAAACCGAAAAGATGGCCCCAGCCCACACCGTCGGACGAACCGAGCACGTCGAAGCCCGCCTCGGCGGGCGCTCCGGGGGCAAAACCCGCCGGCAAACCCGCGCCGGGCCAAAAAGCCCCCGCCCAACCCGCCAGCCCTCTCGACAAAACCCCTAAACCAACCCCGCCGACCCAAAAAGGACCGGCTCCAAAACAACCGGCCAAACCTCCTGAAAAAAAGAAATCCGAAGAAACCGCGGCGACCAAGGAAAAACCTTCCGGTCCTCCCGCCGGAGCGTCCGCGGAGACGCCGCCGGCATTGGCCTCGCTTTTGGAAGAAGAATTGAGCGATTTGGGAACGGCGTCGGCTGGGCCGGGCGATTTAGAAAACCTGTTGGCCACCTCGGCCGTCGAATCTGCCGCCCCGCTAGGACCGCTAGCGCCCGTGGCCGCCAGGCGGAGCTTTTGGGGGCGGTTGTTTGGCCGAGGGGCCAGGCCCAAAACGCGCGGCTGGGATTCGCCGCTCATCCTGGTCGGCGGCGGGGTCTTGGTGATTCTGATTTTGGTGGGGATCGTCTTGATTTTGGTGCTTCGGCGGGAGTCGGGCGACGCCCTGTTGGAGGCCGCTCACGCCGACTTCGCCCAAGGCTCCTATACCCAGGCCATTTTCAAATACAACCAGTTTTTGGAGCGATTCGGCAGCCATCCGGGGGCCAGCCTAGCCAGAGTCCGACGAGGGCTCGCCCAATTGCGTCAGGTGGTCGAAGAGGGCCGGGATTGGCCCAAAGCCCTCCAGACCGCCCAACAGGTCCTCGAGGAAATCGCTGCGGAAGAGCAATTCCGCGAAGCCCACGCCGAACTGGCCTCACTCCTGCCTGCAATTGCCAAAGGATTGGCCGACACCGCCCAAAAACAACCTGATCCCGCCCCCCTCCAATTGGCCGAGCAAACCCTCGTCCTGGTCGATCGCTATGTGCCCCGCTCCTTGCAGAGCCAAGTGGAGTTGGACGAAATCCGGGCTTCGTTGGCCGTCTCCGCCCGACGGCTGAATCAACAGGCCGAAATCGAAAAAACCGTCTCGGCCATTCAGGAGGCCGTCCAGAACCGCTCGCCTGGGGAGGGTTATCGGCTGGTGCGGGCCTTGCTACGCCAATATCCCGAAGCGACCAAGCAGGAGACGTTGACCAAAACTCTCCAGGCCCTCAAACAGAGTTTCCAGGACCAACTCCAACGTTCCGAGCCGAACCGCCCTGCGGAAACCGAAGAACCCCCAGACCCAATCCAAGCAGAGATTGCCCTAGCCGCAGCGACCGGCCAAGGGGTTCCCGGCGCCCAAGGAGAGGTTGTGGTTCTCTATGTGAACGGATGTATTTATGCCCTGGAAGGGGCCAGCGGCAAACTTCTGTGGCGGCGATTGCTCGGGCCGCTCTCCACCGGCAGGAGCGTCGAACCCCAACCGCTGCCCGTTTCCTCCGAACCGGCCGCCGACCTGATCGTGGTTGGTGCGGGCCGAAAGGAATTGCTGCGATTGGAGCGGGCTACCGGTCGGCTGCGATGGCGGAGCGTGCTTCCTGGGCCGGCGCTAGCCCCGCCGGTTTTGGGCCGACGCCATGTGCTGGTTCTTTCTGAATTGCCCGCCGGTCGAAGCCGACTCGAATGGATCGACCTGGAAAGCGGCGCTGCCCAGTTGGCCGTGGACCTGCCGCAAAAGGTCGAAGTCGCGCCCGCGGTCGATCTGCGACGGGAGCGGATTTACCTCGCCGCGGAACATTCCTACCTTTGGATTCTTTCGCTCCAGGATGGGCAATGCCTGGAGGTGGTCTCCCTCGACCAGGAACCGGGAAGCATCGCCGCCCCGCCCCTGCCGCTGGCCGACTGGGTCCTCGTGGCCGAAAACCATCGGCTGGACCGGACCTTGCTGAAACTGATCGCCGTTGGCCAGCCAGGACAAACTCCTTCCCAGATCATCTTCCAAGAGGAACTGCCCGGCCATGTGGATACGGCGCCCGTAGCCGCCGATCGGCGAGTAGCGGTGCTGACGGACCGGGGAGCGATCCGCGTCTATGAGATTCAAACCGCCGGCGGCAAAACGCCCTTGGCCCAAGCGGCTGAGCGGGGACCGGAAGGCCCGGCCAATATGATCCGGTTTCCCTTGCTAGTCGGCCAGGAGTTGTGGATCGCCGGCCATGAACTAACCCGGTTCGCTGTGCAGACCGCCCAAGGTCGATTGGAATTCCGACCGCCGGAGGACCCGGAAACCGGCGATATTTTCCTATTGCCTCCTTTGGCTCTGGAAAAAGTGGTAGTTCATGTGCGCTGTCGGCCGGGCGTACCAGGAGTGTGGGCGGCTGCGGTGGATCGGCAGACCGGCAAACGCCAATGGCAAACCCACTTGGCCGTCCCGCCCGCCGGGGAGCCGATCCTACCGGCCGACTCGCCCGGCAAACTCTGGGTGATTACCCAAACCGGAGAGGTCTTTGCGATAGAATTGGCAGGCAAGAAAGGCCGCCATGCAGCCGATCCGCCGATCGCCTCTTTCCAACGGCTCCCTTCGGCCGGCCTTTCCGGGGCGACTGCTTCGGCCGCCGCGGCGAATTCGTCGGCCGGGAGGGAACAGCCTCAGGAAATCCGTGGATCGTTCCTTGCCGCGCCGGATGGAATGCTTTTATTCACCCTTGGTCTGCCGGCAGACCGATGGTCGGTGTTGGAAAAGAAAGACGGCGCCATCGGATGGACGGGCGTTTCGGCGCCGACGCCCTTGGTCCAGCCGCCAACCCCTTTTGCCGATGGGGTGCTCGTGCCCACAGGAACCGGCCGGATCGAGCTTCGGGACGCCCGCACTGGCAAGGAACTCATGGGACCATTCCAACCGCCGTTGGAACCGGGCCGAATGCCCGCCTGGGGCCAACCGACGGTGATCCCGCCGTCAGCCGCATCGCCCGCCCCTGAAAAGACCGACGCCGAAAAAGTTCCCGCCGGGGGAAAACCCGCATTCCTAGTCTCCGACGGCCTGGGACGGGTCTATCGGGTGGGTGTTCAGGAGCAGCCCAAGCCGCATCTCAAGGCCCTGGCCTCGGTCGATCTGCCCGGTCGGCCGTCGGGTCCGATCGCCGTGGCGGGCCAGACCGCCTGGTTAGTAGAAGAACCGGCCCGATCCGAACATCCCCCCTCCGCCGCCGTATCAACCCCCGTCTTGCCGTCGGCCAAAACAGATCAAGGGAAACCTTCCGCCCCTTCGGAATCGCCCAAAACAGGACCCGAAGGTTCCGTCGGCCGATTGGTGTGTTTATCTCTGCCGAAACTGGAGCGGAAAGAGTCGGCCCGGTTAGAAGGCCGATGCGTCTGGGGGCCGGCCCGTATAGGTGAATTTATATTACTAGCTGCCGACTCAGGCCAATATCTGCTGGCCGACGGGCAGGGCAATCTCCTGGCGGACCTACGCACCGACGCCGATCCCCCCGCCGGCGCCCCCTTCAGTTGGCAAGGCGGCATTTTGGTTGCTACACGAAAGGGGCGGTTACTCTGGCTGCGGCCAGAGGCCAATACATGGAAGGCGGATAAGCTGCTCCAGATCGATCGCCCATTGGCCGCCGGTCCTGTAGCAGTCCAAAATCAACTGGTTCTTCTGGGGCACGACGGGACGGTGTACGCCCTGAAATTGCCGGAAGTGTCTGTTGAAAAATCGCCGCCGTCCAGCTCCCCACCACCGCCGGACGACAAAAAGCCTCCGCAGCCGTCGCCTGAACCAGCATCCGAAACACAAAAACCGCCATCCAAGCCGGATGCCCAAGAACCACTCCCCGCCCCAAACCACGAGGCGTCGCCGAAGGAGCCTGCCCGATGATCCAAACATGCTCCTCTCTATCTATTCGAGAGTGCGAGGCCCGTTGTGCAGGCCCACCCAAAGGCAAGGAAAGGTCGCGCAGATGGTGGACTCTGTCGGAACGGCTGCGATGGACGGCGATGCTTGGAATCTCAGGAAAAACTTTTGTTTTCCTATTGCTATTCGGTGGGATACCTATCTTACTGCCAACATTCGTTTGGAGCGCCGAATCCATTCCGGCAATGTCGCCGGCAGAGCCGACATCTCCTGCACCCCCCCAATCCGAATCAAAAAAAATCGTCCAGGATGAAGCCAAACCCGCAGCCGGCAGTCCTCAAGCTCCGAAGGGGGCGGAGGTCCCGCTGGCGGCAGGGCGGCTCATTGATCAGGAACCGTATGATCGGATTTTTCTCGATGCCGCCAATGATCATGCGGTCCTAGATGTGTTTCCGCTCGATTTGCCGGGCCGACAACTCCCCGCCAAACCAACCCAACCGCTGGTAATCCGGCTTCTGAACCGGCCGGAGACCAAGTACGAAGTCTCCTGGAGTGCAATCGTCAAAGTGGAGCTTTTCGAGCAGCGGGTGCTTCACCAGGCCCAACAGTACGTCCAGCAGGGCCGATTCGAGGAGGCGTATGAGTATTTCCAATACCTCTACGAGCACTATCCGAAGATGGCCGGTTTGGACGCCGCCTATGAAGAGGCCCTGTGGCAGGAGGCGGCTGTCTGGTATCAGCGGCGTCAGTACGACCGGTCGCTTGCGGTGCTTCGGACCTTGTGGGAGCGGAACAAAGATCGGCCTCAATTGGACCGGGCGATGGGAGCGGCGGTGGAGCGGTTGGTGGAGCAGTATGTGTCGGCTGAGGATTATGAGTCGGCCCGGGCGTTGCTTCGGCAATTGGCCGGTTGGTATCCGCAGCATGAGACAACCGCCAAATGGGAGGAGCGATTGCGCACCGAGGCTGCCGCCTTGCAGACCCAGGCCAAGACAGCTTTAGAAAAAGGCGCTCTCCGGGAGGCTTCCGAAGCGGCCCGCAAGATGCTGGAGCGTTGGCCCACCTTGCCGGGCGGTGTGGAATTGGCCCAGGAAGTCCGCCGGAAGTATCCCCGGGTGGTGGTCGGGGTGAGTCTGCCGGCCCGAATTGCGGCCGGCAAGCCGCCGGGGGACAGTGCTCTAGGCAAAACGCCGCCGGCTTTTTCCCAGATGCCCTGGTTGGCCGACATGGCCGATTGGTCCGCCCGGCGAACCGGCCGACTGATGCACCGGCAGTGGATGGAATTGGTCGCTCCGGGTTCCGAAGGCGGGCAATACCGCTCGCCGGTAGCCGGTTTTCGGATCGAAGAGCTAGGCCAGCGGTTGGTCTTTCAACTTCGACCCCATATTCTGGACGCCCAGGGCAACGAACTGACCGGCTATCGGCTCTCCGAGGTACTTTTGGAGATGGCCGACGCGCACAGTCCGCACTATCGGCCGGAGTGGGCGGATCGGGTCGCAGCGGTCTCGGTGCAGGACGTTTATACGGTGGAGGTGACTCTTCGGCGTGCGCATGTTCGGCCGGAGGCCCTGCTAGGGTTTCCGATTGCCGGCGTGCCGGGGCCTTATCAACTTCTGGCCGCCCAGGGACGGGAGACCATCTTCGTCGTCAACCCACGCTATTTTGCCCTTGCCAACGCCCAGCCCAAAGAAATTGTTGAAGTAGCCTTCGACAGACCCAGCCAAGCCTTGGCCGCCCTCCGAGCCGGTAAGGTCGATCTGGTGGATCGTGTGCCACCGACAGAACTCGATCGGCTCAGCCAATCCAGAGAGATTGTCGTAGCCCAATATCCAATCCCGGTGATCCATGTGCTTGTCCCGAATAGGAATCGACCACTGCCGTCGCATCCTCGGTTTCGGCGGGCGTTGGAATACGGCATTCCGCGGGAGGCGATCCTTCGGCAAATTTGCGGCGGCAAAGAGTTGCCGGGGTTCCGTGTCCTCAGTGCTCCGATCCCTTTAGGGTCGGCCCATGACGATCCCATCGGCTACGCTTATGATCGGAGCCAAAAGGTCCGGCCGTACAATCCCCGGCTTGCGTTGGCGTTGGCGAGGGTGGCTTGGGCGGAGGTCTCTGGGACGGCGCAGGCCCTTTTGGAGAGTCCGCCGTCTGTGCAAACCGCCTCCCAACCCTCGGAGGCCGCCCAGACGCCGGCATCCACCTCTCCACCGTCCCAGCCCGACGAAGCCTCCAGCCGCCCAAAGCCGGCCGCCCCAAAAGAAAAATCTCCAACGGAAAAACCTTCCGAACCATCCCAACCGCCGCCGGAAAAGAAACGCCCCGCAGACCCGTTCGCGGAAGAACCTTCGGACAAGCCGACTTCTGGCGGCCAAAAGCCGCCGCCGGCTAAACCACCGGCAGACCCCTTTTCCGAAGGAAGTTCGGAAACTCCGGCGGCATGGTGGGTGCTGGGCAGCACCGAGACGGCGTTGGCAACAGAAAAACCGTCCCCCAAGGAATCGCCGTCGGTAAAGACCGGTCCCGCAGCGTCGGCCTCGACGGAAAAACCGTCCGTGGAAAAACCCTTGGCGGAGAAGCCGACGGCGGATTACCTGCCGGAGATGCGTCCGTTGATTTTGGTGCATCCGCCGACAGAACCGGCCCGGAGCGCATGTCGGGCAATTCGGCGGGCGTTGCGGTTGGCGGGCGTTACCGTTCAGTTGCAGGAGGTGCATCCGGCGGATTTGTTGGGGCCTGCGCCGCCGGAATTCGACTTGGCGTATCTGGAGCTAGCCATCCAGGAGCCGGTCGCGGATTTGCCGTTCTTATTGGGCCAGACTGGTCCTACCGGGCCGGGCAATCCTTTTTTGGCGATTGGCTTGGCGGAGCTGTATCAGGCCCCGGGTTGGCGGGAGGTCCGCCAGGCGCTGTATCAGCTTCATCAGACAATGGTCTATGAAGCGCCGCTGGTGCCGTTATGGCAAACTGTGGAATATGTTGCGTATCGGAAAACGTTGCAGGGCGTTGGCGACAAACCGGTCCGGCTTTATGAAAACGTGGAAGGTTGGCAAATTACTCCCGAGGCGGCGCCTGCTTCGGCCAAGCCGGGGGGCCAGTAACAGGTGAGAGTCTCCGTGGGGAGGAAATGGCCTATGGCGAAGACGGGTTGGTTCACGCAGAACGGCCTCCTCTTTCCAAAGGGGAATCCTACCGTAAGCGTGATGCTTTGGGGCCGACTGATCGGGCTGGCGGCGCTTGGGGTGTGGTTGAGTTGGTCGGTTGGGCCGGCGGACGCGGCGGAATCGGTCTGGGAGCTTTTGCCGTATCGGGTGCGGATTGCCGCCGCGGTGGAACCGGGGCCTACCTGGCCGGCGGACCTGGAAAAGACTCTGACCCAATATCTGGCCGACCGATGCGACTCGCTGATCGGCGCGCTGTGGGAGGTCCAGGCCGACCAGCCCCCGCCTGCGTTGGCCCGCAAAATGCTCGCCGATTTGGAGGGCCTCCACGAGGCGGATGTTCCCGCCGCCTGGCAAGAAGGAGACAAAGTGCTGTTGGCGGCGGTGCGGGCCAAGGGGCAAGGCTGGCAAGTACAAGCGCGGGAATGGGACGTGCGGACCCGACGTTTCGGTGCGACCGTCTCGGTGGACCTACAGCAGCCGGCTAAACTCGGCCAGACTACACTGAATGCGATGATAGCGGCCTTTTGTCCGCTGGCCCGCATCGACCATCCCAAAGAAGGCCGGGCCTTGCTCCGACCGCGCGGCATGGCCCTGCCGCGCCGGCCTGGTGCGCCCGAGTGGATTCGACCGGGACTTGTCTTTCGGCCAGTGGTGCGCAAAAACGATCGGGAGGGAAAGCCGCTGTCGATCAAGCTGGCGCCCTGGACCTATCTGGCCGTAGAGCGAGTCCAACCCCAAGGGCTGGACTGCAAGATTTATACGGGGTTTTCTGGGGCGATTTCCGAACGGCGGCGCGGCCGGATCGAAATGCTCGGTTTGGCGGCGGCGCCGCTGCAACGGCCAACGGTGCTTTGCTTGGCCGACCGGAACGCCCCGGACCAACCGCTGGCGGGCTATGAGGTGTGGGCCTATGCGCCCGGCCGCCGACAACCGGTCCTCCTGGGCCGGAGCAACCTCCGGGGAGAACTGGTCCTGTCGCCAACCTCGGATGGGCTTCTGATCCTGGTGATCACCAGCGGCGGGACGCCGGTTGCTCGCTTGCCGGTGGCGCCGGGAGTGGAAAGTCGGCTCCAGGTACTTTTGCCAAGAGAGACGCCCCGGATTGCTGCGGAAGCTTTTGTCCGAGGATTTCAGGAGGCCCTGTTGGATTTGGTGGGGCAACGGGAAATCTTGCTCGCTCGTTTGCAACGGCGTCTGGAGCAAGGCCGAACCGAAGAGGCCGCCCAATTGCTGGACCAACTCGAATCGCTTCGCACCCAGCGGGACGCCCTGGCCCTGGATCTGAGCGAAAAGGAAAAAAGTATTTCTAGCGCCGACCCGGCGATTCGCGCGAAGATCGAGTCGCTTTGGACTCAGGCCCGTCAACTGCTGGCCCAACAAGCCGACGACCGCATCCTCCGCCAAATGGCCTCCCAACTGCTTCAGGCGAAAGCAGGGCCGGATCGCCCGACGCAACCGCCGACGCCGAAACCTTGAGCGGGTCGGATTTTCTCTGGGCGATCGTTCCACGCCGGAGATCGGGAAAGACGCAGCAGGACGGCGCGCTGCTTTCGGCTGGTCCGTGCCGCCTCTGCATCCTTGACCGTCGGTTTCTATAATGCAATAGAGAACTTTCTCCTAGGAGAACGGATGATGAGACCTTGGGTTTGGTTTTGGGCGGCCTTTGTGGTTTGCGGCGGGCTTCTGGCGGCTTGGAAGGGAGCTACCATGCGAGAGCAGTCTAGTGTGGACGGTTTGGAAAAGGGGCTTCTCTTGTCCGGCGAAGGTTCCTCGTCCGAACCAGGCGGCCTGGGCGAGGCCATCCCGGTCAGCCAGTCGCAAGGCGGTGGTTCGCCGACGCCTCCGACGCCGCCGGAGAATCCTGCCGACAGTTTCGCGCAAGCCCGGCTGGCCGCCACGAAACCGCCCCTGTTGGAGACGGCCACTTTGGGCGGCGGTTGCTTCTGGTGCCTGGAAGCGGTGTTTCAGCAACTTCGAGGCGTCCGGAAAGTAACCAGCGGCTATAGCGGCGGCCATGTGAAGAATCCGACCTACGAACAGGTATGCACAGACGCCACCGGCCACGCCGAGGTGGTCCAAGTGGTCTTCGACCCCCAGACAATTTCTTACGAAGAAATTTTGGAGGTCTTCTTCGCCGTTCACGACCCGACCACCCTGAACCGACAAGGCAACGACGTGGGTCCTCAATACCGGTCCGTCATCTTTTACCATAACGACCAGCAGCGTCAGACCGCCCTTCGCGTGAAAGACCGCCTGGACCATTCCGGTCGATACGCCAGACCAATCGTAACCCAGGTCGTTGCGTTCGAGGCGTTCTATCCGGCCGAGGACTACCATCAGAACTACTTCCGCCGAAACCCGAACCAATCGTACTGCCGGGCGATCATCGCACCGAAGCTAGAAAAATTTCAGAAGCAATTCCAGAAAAAAATCCAACCCGCCGGTTCGGAAACGCCGCTCGAACCTCCCTCCGCCAAACCCTCTCCACCCTCTAAACCGTGATCGGGCGATTCCGGAGGGAAAAGGGTCGGTCTGCCGTCTGATCGGTATAGGGCCGCCCGGCGCAAAAAGAGAAGCCCTCCCGGCGGCCAGAGGGTGGCGGCGGATCGTAGTTACGCCTCAGCGGGCCAGGTGCGTTCGACAAACGTCGTATCCACGTCGCCGGACATGAAGGCGGTGTGGGCCAGGATTTCCTGGTGCAAGGGGATGGTGGTGGGAATGCCTTCGATCCGCAGTTCTTGCAGCGCCCGACGCATACAAGCGATGGCTTCCTGCCGGGTGGGCTGATGCACGATGAGCTTCCCGATCATCGAGTCGTAATGCGGCGGCACGGTGTAACCGGCGTGGACATGGCTGTCGAATCGCACGCCGAACCCGCCGGGGACGATCAAGTGTTCTATCTTGCCGGGGCTAGGGCGGAAATTACGCTTCGGGTCTTCGGCGTTGATGCGGCACTCGATGGCGGCGCCTCGGGCCTGGATCTGTTCCTGCTGGAAGGGCAACGGCTCGCCGGCGGCAATGCGGATCTGCGCCTTGATGAGATCCATTCCGGTTATCATTTCGGTAACCGGATGTTCCACCTGGATGCGGGCGTTGACTTCAATGAAATAGAAGTTTTGGTTCTTATCGACCAGGAATTCGACGGTGCCGGCGTTGGTGTAGCCGGCGGCTTTGGCCAGGCGGACCGCCGCCTCGCAAATCGCCTGGCGCACTTGGGGCCGAAGCACCGGCGAGGGACTCTCCTCGATCAACTTCTGGTGTCGGCGTTGGATCGTGCAATCCCGCTCCCACAAGTGGACAACATTTCCATGCTGGTCGGCCAGGATTTGCACCTCCACATGGCGGGGATGTTCGATGTATTTTTCGATATAGACCTCGCCGGAGCCGAACGCCGCTTCCGCTTCCGCCTGCGCCTGCTGAAAGGCCGATTTGAGGGCCAAATCGTTCAGCGCCAGGCGCATCCCGCGCCCGCCGCCGCCCGCCGACGCCTTGATCAACACCGGAAAGCCGATCTGGTGGGCGATCCGCACCGCCTCGGCCTCGTCGCGGATCAGTCCTTCGCTGCCGGGCACCACCGGCACGCCCACCTTTTTGGCGATCTGCCGGGCCGAGTTCTTATCGCCCAACAGACGCATCGACTCGGTCGTGGGGCCGATAAACTCGATGTTGCAACTCCGACAGACATCGGCAAAATGGGCGTTTTCGGCCAAAAAACCATATCCCGGATGGATCGCCTGCACATTGCCGATCTCGGCGGCGCTGATGATCCGGTCGATCCGCAGATAACTTTCCGACGGTTTGGCCGACCCGATGCAGTAAGCCTCGTCGGCCAGTTGCAGATAGGCGGCGCCGCGGTCCGCCTCGCTATAGACAGCGACCGTTTCGACGCCCAATTCTCGACAGGCACGGAAAATCCGCAGGGCGATTTCGCCTCGATTGGCTACCAAAATGCGTTGGAACATATTTTTTATGAGATCGGCTCGACCTTGAAGAGCGGCTGTCCGTACTCGACCGGTGCTCCGTTTTCCACCAACACGGCAGCGATTTTGCCGGATACCTCCGCCGGAATTTCATTGAAGACCTTCATCGCTTCGACGATGCAGACGATGGTGTCCGGCCCGACGATGTCGCCCGGCTGGACATAGGGTTCGGCTTCGGGGTTGGGCGCGGCGTAAAAGGTGCCCACCATAGGACTGCGGACATAGAGATACGAAGTTTCCGCCGGAGGCGTGGTGGGGGCGGCAGACGGCGCCGGCGCAGCCGGGGACGCCGGTGCAGCGGGCGTCGGAGCGACCACGGGGCGGACTTCTACCGCCGGGGCGGCTGTCTGACCGCCTCGCCGAATCCGCACCCTCGCCGCCCCTCGCCGTAGTTCGATCTCCTGCACATCGTGCTTTTCCATCAAGCGCAATAACCGGTCAATCCGACGTAGATCAAACACGTCTTCCGGCGTTTCCGACCCGGACATAGGCTGGACTCCCTTGGATTCGTCTGTTTTGCCGCCGCGATTTTGGAATCGTGTCCCCAATGGAAATAGCCTTCTCTTAAAGGATCATTTCTTCCAACGTTTTTGGCAAGCTGCTGAGCAGTTCACAGCCGGTGCGGGTTACCAGAACCACATCTTCGATCCGCACCCCGCCCCAACCAGGCAGATAGACCCCCGGCTCCACGGTAACCACCATTCCCGGCCGAAGCAAAACGGCGGCCTGGTTGCGTCTGGTCGGTCCTAACCGAGGGCCTTCGTGTACCGCTAGTCCAAGGCCGTGGCCCAAACTATGCCCAAACCGTCTGCCCCAACCGGCCTGGGCGATCACCTGTCGGGCCGCCTTATCGACTTCCTCGGCCGGTACCCCGGGCCGAATCGCGAAAATCGCCTTCTGCTGGGCCTGATAAACCGTCTGATACACCCGGCGCAACTTGGCCGAGATTCTACCCAGAAGAAGCGTCCTGGTCAAGTCGCTCTGATACAACCCTTCGTTGGCGCCCCAATCCACTAAAACGACCGGAGAAAGTCCGATCGGGATCGGCTTGGGCCGGGCGTGCGGCAGGGCCGACCGCTCCCCCGACGCCACAATCGGCGGAAAACTGCTCGCCCGCGCCCCAAACGAACGAACGTGCATCTCCAATTCATGGGCCAGTTGAAGTTCGGTCTTTTCTCCCTGCAGGCCAGCCCACATCGCCCCAAAGGCGCGTTCGGCCTGCCAAACAGCCTGGCGAATCCGGGCAACCTCCTCCGGCTGCTTGATCTGGCGCAACTGTTCGACCAGCCCGGTGGTTTTGACCAACTCCACCTGCTGAAGACGAGCCGACAGCCGATCGAAAAATCCTACCGATACATTTTCCGCCTCTATCCCCAGCCGGCCGAGCCGAGCCGACTGCACCGCCCGACGTACCGCCTCCACCATCGTCCCGCCTACCGGGCGCACCGCCACGTCCAAGCCGGGACATTCTTCTTCGGCCTGTTCGGTGAACCGGGCGTCGGTGAGCAGAACCTGACCGTCCGCCCAGATCAACAAAAAACTATCCTCGCCGGTAAATCCGGTCAGATACGTTACGTTGAGCCGGTCGGTAACCAGGAGCCCTTCCAGCCCCTGACGCCGCAACAAACGCCGCAGCCGATCCCGCCGCTCTGTATAATCCATGAGATATTCCTAAGCGAACTATCCGCCTTGTTTTCGAATGGGAATGGAACCTAATAGGAGCGGCCCTGCGAACCGCCCCAATTCCCGCTATTGGAACCAGGAAAACGCTTTTTTGCAAGGGGAGCAAAGAATGAGCCCAAGGGCGTTTGGCCTTCGCTAACCAGGCGAAGGCGGAGTTTTTCGCACGGAAACCCGGGAGAATCGCCCAAAACAGGGGGCGCCGTCGCCCCGGTAGGCCAAGAATTCTTTCGGCGTCCATCGGTTGCCGAACGGTTTTCTTCCGGCGGACTTTGGGCTACCATAGACAGGTTCCCAAAATGTAGCGGAAACCTTCTATCAGAACGGAGAATCGCCCCATGCGTCGGAGCGAGGTGGAACAATTGGCCCGACAGTTGCTAGCAGGGAAAATTTCTTTAGCGGAGTTTACCCAACAGGTAGCCCAGCCCGAAATCGCCGATCTGGGCGAGGCGCAGGTCGATATAGATCGAGCGACTCGATGCGGCTTTCCGGAGGTGGTGTATGCCCCCGGCAAGACCGTGGCGGTGATGGAAAAAATCTTCCAGGCCCTGTTGGAAAAGGGGATGGAAGTGTTGGCCACCCGGGTCAGTCCGGAGCAGGCCGACCAACTGCTGAGCCGGTTCCCCCAGGGCCGATATAACGACATCGGCCGGGTGTTGCGGATTCCTCCCGCCCGCCCGCTCGAAAAGTCGGCGGCGTCCCAAGGCCGGGTGGTCGTCGTAACCGCGGGCACTACCGACTTGCCGGTGGCGGAAGAAGCCCGAGAAACCGCCCTCTGGACCGGAGCGGAAGTGCTGTTGATCCAAGATGTGGGCGTGGCGGGGCCGCATCGCCTGCTGGCCCATCTGGATACGCTCCGCTCGGCGGATTGTATTGTGGTTGTCGCGGGGATGGAGGGCGCACTGCCCAGTGTGGTCGGCGGGCATGTGGCCTGCCCGGTCATTGCGGTCCCCACAAGCGTCGGCTACGGGGCTAGTTTTGGCGGCGTGGCCGCTCTGCTGGGGATGCTCAATAGTTGTGCGTCCAACGTGGTCGTAGTGAATATCGACGCCGGTTTTAAGGCGGGGTATGCGGCCGGGCTGATCGCCCAGAACCTGGCCCGCGCCCGCGCCGCCGCTCCATCGGCAGGCCGGTCTCCAACTCCCTGAAATGTCCTTGACTACTGGGGGGATCTTTCGATGTCCGATTCTTTCGCCCGCAAATACGTGCCGACAATCCCGCAAGACCTACCCCGTCTGCCTCCACGCAGGCCGGAAAGCCATAAGGGCGATTATGGATTGGCCTTGATCGTAGGCGGTTCCGTGGGGATGGCCGGGGCGGCGGCTTTGGCCGGACTGGCAGCCCTGCGAAGCGGCGCCGGCTTGGTCCGCCTGGCTGTGCCCGAACCTTGTCGGAACCTGGTCGCCGGGTTGGAACCCTCCTACATGGTCGTCGGCCTACCGTCGGATGCGGAAGGACGACTCAGCCTGACGGCCCTGGATCGGATCGAATCCTTGGCCCAAAAGGCGACCGCAGTGGCCCTGGGGCCTGGTTTGGGCCGATCCGAAGAACTCACTCCGTTGGTGGGACACCTGTATGCCCGCATGGAACGACCGATGGTCCTTGACGCCGACGGACTGAACGCGCTGGCTGAGTCGGGAAAACTGACCGTTCGACCGCCTGCGCCGCGGATACTGACCCCCCACCCAGGGGAATTCTCGCGTCTCTCCGGGGGCAAAAAACCCATCGAAGCCGAGCGGGCCTATCTCACCCAACAATATGCCGCCCACTGGGGGGTGATCCTGATCCTCAAAGGCTACCAAACCTGTATTAGCAACGGCCAACAGACCTGGCTCAATCCCACCGGTAACCCCGGCATGGCTACCGGCGGTACCGGCGATGTGCTTACCGGCGTGATCACCGCTCTGCTGGCCCAGGGGTTGGCGCCTTATGATGCTGCCCGGCTTGGGGTGTATGTGCATGGGTTGGCAGGCGATCTGGCTGCCGCCGAACTGGGCCAGGTCTCCCTGATTGCCAGCGATCTGATCCGGTATCTGCCCACGGCATTCCAGGCTGTCCAACAGGCTCCTCCAGAAGGCGATTAAAAGAGGCGTAACATTTCAGCCCAGTGAAGAAACTTCCTAGTTTTGCTGAAAATCACAAACGCCCTACATTGCCTATTTTATCCTTTTTGTGTATTTTTATAGATTTTAGTGCCAATGGAAATCTGGAAAATCGCCGTCGGCGAAGTACAATGATGGTTTTTGTGCGACAATTTCATATTCATACCCCACCAAGAGAGAACACCCTAAAGTTTCGGCAAATAGGTCTGCTCCCGTGGCAGAAAGATGCGGCGGGAAGAGACAATTGGTTAAAAGAAAAAAGGGAACACTTCAGCCGAATGAAGTAGGTTATCTGATTCCGGCCAATGGGAGGCCCTCGGTTGCCATTCCCTCGGAAGCGGGAATCCATGCCTCAGGGGGTCTGTTTCCCAGGGGCCTGAATAACAAGGTAGGCGATTCAAGGCAGCCTGGTTCTCCGTTTTCGCGGGGATGAGAAAATATGGGTCTTCTCTCGGTTGAAGGTGTTCGAAAGAAAGTGTGCCGGTCTGCAAGCCGGTGAGGTAGGTTTTCCATGCCATACGGTGCGATCGGTCCGATAGCAATTCATCTGCCCCAGCGGGCGGAAGAGAACGAGCAGCTTGCGGCGGAGTTTCCCAAATGGAACATAGCCGCCATTTATGAGAAGACGGGGATTCGACGTCGGCACGTGGCTAGTCCGGAGGAATGCGCTTCGGACCTTGGAGTCGCCGCGGCGGAAAAGCTGTTTCGCACCTATGGCGTGGACCGTTCGACGATCGACTTTTTGCTTTTGTGTACGCAGACGCCCGATTATCCGTTGCCGACGACGGCGTGTCTGATGCAAGCTCGGCTTGGGCTGCCGACCCGGTGTGGGGCGTTGGATTTCAACTTAGGATGTTCTGGGTTTGTGTATGGATTGGCGCTTGCCGACGGGCTGATTCAAAGCGGGGCGGCCCAGCGTGTACTTTTGATCACAGCAGAGACCTATTCGAAGTATATTCATCCTACGGATCGGTCGTTGCGGACGATCTTCGGCGACGGGGCGGCGGCCACGTTGGTCGAAGCCCGTCCTACCCGCAGTTTGGAGGCGTTTGTGTTTGGGACCGACGGTCGGGGCGGGGCCACCCTGATGGTGGCCGACGGCGGCGCACGTCCGCCCCAACATGCCCTCCAACCATCCAAACGCCATCGCTGGCCGAGCCGACTGTTCATGGACGGCCCGGAACTCGTAAAATTCACCCTCCATGTCACGCCGCCCATGGTGGACGAAATCCTCAAGCAAACCGGCTTGGCCAAGGAGCAGATCGACTTTTTTCTCCTTCATCAGGCGACCGCCATGATGCTGGAGCAGCTTCGGCATCGGCTCCATTTGGACGAGGAGCGTGTGCCGATCAATCTGGAAAACTACGGCAATACGGTTTCCTCGACAGTGCCGATCCTCATCTACGATCTGCGGGCGTGCGGGCGACTTCGGCCAGGCAAGCGATCCATGCTGATCGGCTATGGGGTGGGGTTTTCCTGGGCCGGTTGCCTGTGGACCGAAACTTGGCAGGCCGATCCGGCTGTTTCTCCGCCAGACCCCACGGCGCCGGTGGAATAGGCGGTTTTTCCACGTCTGCTTCTATCTACCCGCGGAAGGATGGTAAAATAGAGAACCAAGTTGGCCTGACCGGTTTAGCGACCTTCCAGAGGAGACTTCTTCATGCGAACGCTCGTCATGGCAAGTTGGATCGGGACGGTCTTGTGGATGTTGGGCGGCATGGTCTATGGGGCGGACGAAAAGGCATGTTCGGGCGCCCCAACGCCGCCGCAGGCCCCCAAACTTCGTTTGATCAAAGGAAACGCAACCATGGAAATCAAAAAAGAACCGTTTGGCAAAGCGGAAGGAAAAGAGGTTGACTTATACACGCTTACCAACCGCAACGGCCTCCGCGTGAAGATCATGACCTATGGGGCCACGATTACGGCGGTGGAAACGCCCGACCGTCATGGCCGAATGGACAACATCACCCTCTATCTGGAGACATTGGACGACTATCTGAAGGGGCATCCATTTTTCGGCTCTACGGTGGGCCGATACGCCAACCGGATCGCCTTCGGCCGGTTTACGATTGACGGCGTTACCTATCAATTGGCCATCAACAACAACCGCCACCACCTGCACGGCGGTCGGAAAGGATTCGATAAATCCGTTTGGCGCGCCGAGCCGATCCGAGGGGAAGATTTTGTGGGCGTGGTATTTTCGCACACCAGTCCAGACGGCGACGAAAATTACCCCGGAACCCTTCAGGCCAAAGCCACCTACACCCTCACGAACCAAAACGAACTCCGAATGGTCTTTGAAGCAACCACGGATAAGCCGACCCATGTGAACCTCTGCAACCACGCCTATTGGAACCTGGCCGGAGCAGGATCGGGCACGATCCTAGACCATATCATGATGCTCAACGCTGATAAGTATGTGCCGGTTGATAAGGAACTGGTTCCCCTGGGCGATCCGCAGCCGGTTCAGGGGACGCCGATGGATTTCCTCACCGAGCCGAAAACCATTGGGTCCCGCATCGAGCAGGTCCCGGGCGGCGGCTACGACCACTGCTACGTGCTCGTCAAGGACGCTCCGGGCAAAATGACCCTTGCCGCCCGCGTGGTGGAGCCGAAAAGCGGACGGGTCATGGAAGTCTTTACCACGCAGCCTGGAGTACAATTTTACACAGGCAATTTCTTGGATGGTACGCTTCGAGCCGGCGGCCATGCGTACCAAAAACACGCTGGTTTTTGCCTGGAAACCGAGCACTTTCCCGACTCGCCCAATCGGCCCAGCTATCCCTCGACGCTGCTTCGGCCCGGACAGACCTACCGGGAAGAAACCATCCATAAGTTCAGTCTGCTGGCGGAATAAGGCCGGGTTTGCCGGGGGCAGGCGACCACCAGAGACCTATTCGACGGTAACGCTTTTGGCCAGATTGCGCGGCTTATCCACGTCGCAGCCGCGCGCCACGGCTGTGTAGTAGGCCAGCAGTTGCAGCGGCACCACGGAAACAATCGGTTGCAAGAATTCGGGGACGGCGGGGATTTCGATCACATCGTCGGCCAGTTGGGCGGCTTTTCTGTCTCCTCGGCAGACGACGGCGATCACCGGCCCGCCCCGGGCCTTGATCTCTTGCAGGTTGGACAATACTTTGTCATACACGGCCCCTTGCGGCATGAGGAAAACGCTGGGCGTTTGCCGATCCACCAGGGCAATCGGGCCGTGTTTCATCTCGGCGGCAGGATACCCCTCGGCGTGGATGTAGCTGATCTCCTTCATTTTCAGCGCCCCTTCCAGGGCCGTGGGAAAATTGAAATGCCGACCAAGATACAGGAAATGTTCACTACTAGCGTATTTTTCGGCGATCTCTCGTACCTGCGGGGAGGTTTGCAGGGCGTCGGAGACTCGATCCGGCAACTGCTGCAAATGTTCCAGAATCCGCAGCCCATCGTCGAAACCTAGATGGCGTAATCGGCCGAAATACAAGGCCAGCAGGACCAGCACCGTACACTGACAGGTGTAGGCTTTGGTAGAGGCGACGCCGATTTCCGGACCGGCGTGGAGATAGACGCCGCCGTCGGCCTCCGCGGCAATGCTGCTGCCGACGACGTTGCAGATGGCCAGCGTGGGCAAGCCCTTGCGTTTCATTTCTCGCAGGGCGGCCAAGGTGTCGGCCGTTTCGCCGCTTTGGGTGATGGCAAATAGCAGGGTGTCGTTTTCCAGCGGCGGGTTCCGATACCGAAGTTCCGAGGCGTACTCTACCTCGACGGGAAGCCGAGCAAGCGTCTCGATCAGATATTCGCCCACCAGGCCGGCGTGCCAACTCGTGCCGCAACCGGTAAACACGATCCGCCGCACCCGCCGAAGCTCCTGGGGAGAAAGGTTTAAGCCGCCGAACCGGGCCGTCGCTTCATCCCAATCCAACCGCCCCCGCATGGTATTACGAATCGACTCTGGCTGCTCGAAGATTTCTTTGAGCATGTAATGCGGATACCCGCCCCGGCTCACTTCGGCCGCCGACCAATCCAGCACTTGCACGCTGGGGTTTATATGTCCATGATCTCGATGGACCACCCGGACGCCGTCGGCCGTGAGCACGGCCAGTTCGTGGTCGGCCAGGGCGACGATCTTGTCCGTATAACCGATCAGCGAGGATGGGTCGCTCGAGACAAAATGTTCCTTTTGCCCGACCCCGATAATCAGCGGGCTGCCGCGCCGGGCGGCCAGGATGAGGTCCGGCCAATCGCGGAAAAGCATTGCCAAGCCATAGGTTCCCTGCAACTGGGCCAAGGCCGCCTGCACCGCCTGAATCAGTTCGTCCAAGGGCGCCGGCCCTTTCCCGTTCCCAGTCGCCGTCCGAACCGCCTCGGCGATTAGGTGGGCGATGGCTTCGGTGTCCGTGGCGGATCGGAACCGGTACCCTTCCGCCTCCAGCCGGGCCCGCAACGACTCGTAGTTTTCGATCACCCCATTGTGGACGACCGCAACCGCGCCATTGCCGCCCAGATGCGGATGGGCGTTGGCGTCCGTGGCCGGGCCGTGGGTCGCCCACCGCGTATGCCCAATACCGATCCGACCAGTGAGCGGCTGCTTGGCCAGTAGTTCTTCCAAGGCGGCAATGCGGCCGGCGGTTTTTACCACGTGAATCTGGCCGTCCTGCCCGATGACCGCCACCCCGGCGCTATCATACCCCCGGTATTCCAACCGATGCAGGCCGTGAATCAAAAAATCCACCGCCTGCCCAGCGCCCACATACCCAACAATGCCGCACATTCTCGTAAACTCCCTTCACAAAACGCAGTGGACCGGCCCCCCTTCGGAAAGCGAATTGCCCGCTTCCTAGGGGCGTGGCAGTTTACTCGGAACCCCCGGTTTCTGCTAGGGCAGATTTTTTCTGCCCCCTTTCCACATACCCCCCTGTTCGACGGTGTTCCAAGCCAGTCTGGCAGACCGGGCGGCACCCCAACCCCCACAAAAAAGGAGCAGTGTACGAAAAACGTCCTAACCCCCCTTACGATTTTAGCTTAGGACAAGCCCCCCCGGCGGCGATCGAAGCTCTTTCTGCCCCAAAAAGGGTCTTTTCCTGGCCTATATTGCCCCTTTAGGAGGGGTTGTTGACTCATACCATAGAAAACGGCTAAACTCCCTCTCCCCCCGGATTGCAAACCGCACAAGCCGCCTGCACAATCGGTTCTAGCCAGTCCAAAGGGCGATGGATGTTACCGATGGGAGGATGCCCATGGAAAGTAGCGGTTCCAGGGAAGAAGAACCTCGTTGCACTCCCTCCGAGGAAAACCAAGGACAGACCGAAACCGGTGGGGCCGTCAGAACAGACTCCAGCCCTGCACCGTCCGGTCCATGCCCGGGAGAATCCCCGCTCTGCACAGGTTCCCCCCAGATGGTGCTGCCGGAGAAGCGATGGCGGCTTGCGGTTCTGCTGGGGGCCGGGGTGGTGCTTTTAGGCGGAGCGGCAGGATTAGGGGCTTTGGGGTACCAGATTACTCGGCTCGACCGACTTCAACCGGATCAACTGCGGGAGGCGATCGGGCGGCTGCAATGGTCTGCCGCTGGGATCGCTTGTTTGGGTGCCGGAGGATTTTTGGGGGCGACCCTGTGGTTGTGTCGGCTTGGATGGAAGATCAATCGCACCGGGCAGTATCCGCCGCCGGGAATGCGGGTGCTGTGGAAAACCCAGATCCGCCAAGGACCACCGGCCTTACTCCGGGCCAATTTCGCCT
>JAKPGL010000096.1 GCA_029550925.1 Planctomycetota bacterium | reverse complement strand
CCTGCCATAGCCGATCTAAGGGATACCTCTGCCTTTGCCAATCCGGCGGCCTCGGCGGCTCAAGAGGCCCAATTGCCCCCAGAAGTCCAGGCGGCAATCCAGGGGCTTTCCGAGGCCCAAAAGGCGGCCCTGCTTGCCTTGCTGATGAGGCGGTCCGGCCCATAGCCCTAACGAAGCCCATGATCGCTAGCCGACGTGATCCAAGGCTATAACAGCCCCCACGGATTGGGAGGGGGCCAAAAATTTTGCCGTCGGGGGGTGCTAACCGCAGCGATCTCCCGGCCTCACACAAACACAATTTTGGGGCCCCCTTTTTCGTAAAATCGGGGAAAAATTAAAATGTTCACACAGGGGCAGGCTAGGGTAGCTAGCCCCGAAAAGCCGCACAGAAGCCCAGCGGTTGCCTGCCCCTGTTTTGAAAAGGGCTTTCTTGTTGACCGAAGGGGGCTTCTCGGTGTCCGAACAACAGAACTCCATCGAACCTCTCTCAGGAACAGGATATTCCGACCTAGCGGAAGCTGGCCTTTTAGCTATCGAAACGGCCCAAGCATTTTTAGCTTTTGCAGAGGGGAAAGGCTTTCCTGTTCCTGCCGAGTACCAAACGCTTCCTCCGTTGCTTAAGGACCTTGCAGGCTCTGCTTTGGAAGAATTTTGTCAGGCAATTGCCGAGGTGCAAAGGCTTTATTCCCCCCAAAGAGTACGACCCCTGCCTATTGCCATTGGGAAAATCAAGGCCAGCGATCCTTATGCGGCTCTCTTGCGGTTACATGAGCAGTTGCAATTGGGCGTTAAAAGTGCAGGAAAAGAAAAGTTGGTAGAAGATGGGCTTCTTAGAGAAATTTTTTCTTTTGGGGTAATCGCCGAGGACCTTGAACTTCTCCGACAAAAAATCGAAGTCCACGACCGCCTCTACTCTTGCCAAACAGAGACTCCGGAAACGACCGAACCCAGCCCCCCAGAAACCCAAGCGGCCTCCGAGGCGGGCGGCAAGCCCAAACAGCGCCGTGGACGCCCCCGGTTGACCCCTGAACAAATCCGAAAGGACGCCGAGCTTTACGAACAGTGGCAAGTCAGAGATTCAGGCGTTGCCGCCAAAGACTTCGCAAAAGACCACGGCCTTTCTCTGAGGGGGTTCCGAAACATCCTGAATCGGCATTCTCAACGGCTCAAGAGAATGAAAGGCCAATAGCCCCTCCCGCCTTTTCCACAAAATTCCACAAAAATCCCCCGTCAAGTCCCTTCCAATTTTGTGGAAAAGAATTTTTTCTTGCGAAACCCGGCCAAAACTAGCCTTTTCTAATTTTTTTATCCACAAAATTCCACAAAAATCCAAGTTTGTGTAAATCCTCCTTATATTGCCAACAGAGGAAACGGATTTTTCTGTTGGCCTTTTTTTCAAGGAGGATTTTCTGATGAGTGAACCTCTTGCTTTGACCCTTCAGCAGGCTTCTCAGGTGCTGAATCTTTCTCCCCGAACGGTATGGGGGCTGGCCGCCAAAGGTTTGATCCCCCACGTTCGCATTGGCGTTGCTGGCCGTGGGCGGCTTCTTTTCCCAAAGCGGGAACTGGAGGAATGGCTTTCCCGGCAAGCCCAGCGGAACTTGGCCGAGGCTGAGGCGGCTCCGTCGGAATCGGCGGCCTCGATCCAGTAGGCTTTGAGGATCGGCGGCTGGGGTGGGCGGGTGACGTCTGCCCCAGCCCGGCCCTGCCCGGATTCGGACAAACCTCTTTTCACGGAAGGACTGCTATGCCCAGCGTTCGCATTGTGAAGCCGAACTCTTCCAGGCATTCTTCAAAACCGAACCCGGCCCAGACGGCCAAAGTGCTGATCTGGGTACGCCATACCGATCTAGCAGCCTGGTTTGAGGTTTGGGGCCAGAAAGGGACGCAAGTCTATATATGCGAGGACCTCTGGGTTCCCGGTTCGACCTGCCAGACCGATCAAGACGTCGAGGCCCTGACTCGGAAGAGGATGCCTCGGCCTTGGAAAGACTTCCTGAGCGAAGCTCAGATTTTGACGACCTGGACTATTGAGCGCCGTCGGCCCAGTGAAGAAATGCGTCGGCTGGAGGCAATGGACTGGCTTGGCTCTCTGGAGCGATTCCAAAAGCGATTTTGTGGGAGTGAAACGAAATGACCTATAAGTTTTGGTACAGCGTTGACGGCAAAGCCGAGGGGGTGCTTCAGGTGAAAGACGTTGCCTCTGGGGAGGTGGTATTTCTTGAAAGGACAGACTTGGCCCGATCCGAGAACCGGCTCCGTGTTGCCGAGGCAATCGCCAGGAAGACAGGCTTGACCGTCCGAGAAGTGGAAGCGGAACTTGCCTCTCAGGCGGCGGAAGAGGAAGAGCGTCGGGCGGCCCAGCGGGCAGCCCGGCAACGGCCTGAGCAGCCTCCAGCCTCGGCCCCCAAGTGGGAACCAGGTTCCGAGGCCCGGAAAGAGGCCGAAAAACTTCTGGAACGGCAAGACCTCTTGGCCGAGGTAGTCAACACCATTAACGACCTTGGTGTTACCGGAGAGAGGCCTCTGGTGGCGTTGGCCTACCTGGTAGCTACCTCCCGGCTTTTAGAAAAGCCTCTTTACCTTTTGGTTCAGGGGGAACCAAGCAGCGGCAAGAGTTTCATTCTTCAGACGGTCTGTAAAACACTGCCCCCAACCTCGGTGGAAACGGTTACCGACTTAACCCCGGAGGCTCTCTATTACTTGACCGAGGCGGCCCCTCTCAAAAACCGGGTGCTTTTTCTGGGAGAAAGGCGGCGGCAAAAATCGGAAGAAAGCATAGACGCAACCCGAAGTCTTCGTGAACTTCACGAAGCCGGGCGGCTGAGCAAACTGGTTCCGATCAAAGAGGGCGGCAGGCTCCGAACGGTTCGGCTGGAAATCGAAGGCGCTCCGGCCATTCTGGAGAGCGTTTCCCATAATGCCATCCCAGCCGAGGACCTCAGCCGAGCTATTTTGGCCTGGACAAACGAAACCGAAGAGCAGACTAGGCAGGTGCTTCGGGAGTTTGCCCGGCGGAAGGCTTCGGGCAGCCCCGAAGTTAGCCCGGAGCGACTGGAAACAATCCGAGCGGTGCAATGGCTTCTTGAACCATGGAGAGTGTCGGTCCCGTTTTTGCCTGCCTTGGCAGAAAAATTTCCGGCCCAGCAAACCGAGGCCCGGAGGGCGTTCGTTCGACTGGCAGCCCTAACCGAGGCCTCGGCCCTGCTACACCAAAGGCAGCGCAAGACCAAGGGAGATTGCCTGCTGGCCGAGGTAGACGACCTCCGGCTGGCTTGGCAACTGCTAGCCCCTTGGCTTCGGGTTCGACTTGTCGAAGGCCCTCCCCCCTCGGTGCTTCGCCTTTGGGAAGCAATCCGAACCCGAACCGACACCCTAACCCAGGCAGCTTTGATCAAAATGGGGCTAGGGGCCAAGTCTACTATTGGGAGAGCATTGACCTACCTGGAGAGAGCGGGGGCCATCGGGTTTTTGGAAGGCGATAAAAAGACCAAGCCCTTCCGGGTTGTTAATCCTGCCTGGAGGCCAGAGGACCTAGACCTATTGGGAGGCATGCCTCCCCAAGGTTAAGGCCATCCTAAACCGGTTTATGCTTTTTGAGTGGACCATTGGACCTATCGACTTAACTCCTTTTGGCATAAGAAGTTAAATGGGCTACCTAGTGGATTGGACCATTACTTTACCATTTTACCAATACTTATGGGGGAAATCGATCCACCCAAAGGATGGTAAAATGGTTCACTATAGGTATCATTGGGCCATTGGACCTATTAAGTGCTTGAAAAACAAGGACTTACGTCAATAGGTCAATAGGTCCACCGGAAAGCAAAAACACACTTTCCCAATCGGCCCCCCAAAAAGCAGGAAGCAATCCATGATTGATTTTGAGGCCCTTTTCCACCCCAAGAGAGTTTGGCCAGAGGAAGCAGGCTATCCTCCCCCGATAGCTTTGACCATTGGCCAAGAGGCGATTGCTCAGCCTCCGGAAGCCTCGGCCATTAGCCCCCCAGAGGCAGACTCCCTAGCCATGAAAACCAACCTCCCAGAGGATTCTGAGGAAAGGCAAAAGGCCTCTGAAGTTTCTCCGGAGGCCTCCGGCCCGACGGAGGCCCCGGCGTCCAGGTTCGACCTGGACCGATTCCCCCCGGAGGTTAGGGCAACCCTCCAAGAGTTTGAGGCGGGTATGAAGCAAGACCTCTTGACCATTAGCCCGGTTAGGTGCTCTTGGAGCGATTGCCAATTCCCGGCAACGGTGCTGATCAGAACCTGCCAAGAGAAAGGCGGCCAGAGGCAAAACATCTTGGTTTGG
>JAKPGL010000095.1 GCA_029550925.1 Planctomycetota bacterium | reverse complement strand
CCCGGCCGGCGTGATCGAACGGGCCTTGGGAGACCTCACGCCGGGCGCAGAACAGAGGTTCCATGTGGTCCTCCAGGTGGTCCAGCCGGGCCGGGTGTGCCACAGCGTGGAACTTTATAGCGGCGGGCAACTGCTCAGCAGTCAGGAGGTTTGCCTCACTGCGGCGGGGGCGCCGGGTAGTCCGGGGGCCTCTTCCGTCGGGGCAACGCCAGGAGTTTCGTCGGGGCCGCCGGGCGCTGCTCCTGGTTCGACGACGCCATCGACTCCTCCGCCCCCGGCGGGAACGTCTTCCGGGACGCCTCCAATGGCAACGCCGTTGTCTCGTGGGGCGGCCCTGACGGTGCGAAGTTGGGCGGAACCTGCCAAAGCCGCCGTCGGCCAGCAGGTGCTTATCCTCAGCGAGGTGCACAACACGGGTACGGAAGTGCTCCGCGGGGTACGGGTCAGCGTGTCGCACGATCCCCAGTTGCACCCCAAGATGGCTACGGAAGGCTATCGGCGCGAAGGGGATCAGGTGATCTGGATTGTGGATCAGATTCCGCCGGGAAATCGCATTTCGGTCCAGGTGCAGTATGAGTGCGTCCAGCCGGGGACAAAAGTTTGCGTCTATACCCGGGCGACCACCCTCCAAAACGCCCAGGGCAGTGCGGAAGCCTGCTTAACAGTGGAGGGAGGGTCGGCTGGAGCGGGCCTACGCGGGCCGGAGTTAGTCCTCTCGCTAACCCCGTTGAAGGACCCGGCCGTTGTAGGTGAAAACATTACCTATCGAATTACGGTAACCAACCAGGGGCAGAAACCGGATTCCCAAGTTGTCCTGGCCGCTGCTTTGCCGAACCAGTTGCTCCCCAACCGGATCGGTACCAGCGGTCCGGCCCTCTGTGAGATTCAAGGCCAGGTGGTGCAGTTTGCTCCTGTTGGTCAGATTCGGCCTGGAGAGACGCTTACCTATCGGATCGTGGCGCTGGCCCGCGCGCCGGGCGAGGCAGAGGTGGTCGTCCAGGTCCAGAGCCAAGGGCTTCCCCAACCCAAGGCCGCTGTTCAGAAGACCCGCATCCAGCCGAGAGGCGGCTGATCGACAAGACAGGGGTGCTCGGTCGTCGGCGGGTGCAGGATCGCGGCCTGGGGATTTTCGATTGCACAGGCGATTTCCCTGCTGTTTCGCCGAGTTTTCGCCGCCGCTGGCCGAACAGGCCCGCCGATTTAGCGATCGAAATCGTGCTCCATCGACGGCATGGGAAATCGCACCGTCTGGCGGGTCCAATGGAACTTGGCTTTTTCGATCAGGTTTCGCGGTTCGGTAAAGTAGGCCTTCATTTCCTGGAGGAGCGGATCGGGAATGGAGGCATCGGGTCGGCGTGCATGGCGGGAGATGAACAGGACATAGTAACTTCCTTCCTTGGGGAGCTGGACGAGGAAGTTGCCTTCCGCATCGGTTCGGGTGTACGCACCGCCGAAGTGCTGGATCGCTCGAACCGTCGGATGGGCGTCGTCGAACGGGTCTTGGGGGCGAATGCCGAAGGTTACAAAACGCTGTTCCGGCGTGCGGTCTGCTGGCAGAAAGATAGCGATCGCCCCTTCATCCGCCGCCACCTGGAGAGGTTCGGGACGATAGAAGAGTCGGCCTTCGACGACGAGCGGTGCGGCTGGTTGTTCGCCGGCCGGTTGGGGGACGGCAGGGCTGTCGGCCCAACCTAACCAATACCCCAGGACAAAGCCCACCGCCCCAACCACGAAAATCAAAAGGGCCTGGAGGTAAAGCGTCCGACGGGAAATCCAAATCACCTCCTGGCTTGGGCTGGGAAAAGCCGATCCCTCGGAAGCCAACCCGGAAAAGACTTGCGATTCCGCCGTCGCCGACGGGGCTGTCTGCCCCCCAGAAGAAAAATTCCATCGACTTGGGATGGGGGAGGAAGACCAGTTTTCTTCCTCGGGTTCTTCGTCGAAGATGAAGATGCCGGAGGGGGCGGGACTGGAAGGTTCGCTGCTGTGGTGGGCGGTTTCGGCGGCTAAGGCGGCGGCCGCTTCCTCCTGGTTGGGCACCACCTGCGACCGGCCGCATTTGGGGCATTGAATCTCTGCGCCCGCCTTGCGCCGGCCGATGCTAAGCAGTTGCCGACATGCAACACAACGAAATCGGATGGGCATGTGTGGATAGCCCGATACAAACTGGCTCGGAAAGGTTCCGCCGGCGGCGATCCATCCTATCGGGAAAGACCGCGTTTTGCCCCCCTATGTAGAGGATACATTACCGCAGAGCGATTGGGGAGAGATGGAAAAGGATTTTTCGGTTTCTGGGGAAACGGGGCTGTTCCCGGAACAATCTTCGAACGGCTCAGACAGGAGGGGGATCGTCCAGAGGGCCGGGCTGGGTGCGACGGTGGGGAGTGGATTCCAGGTAGTCGGCCAGGAGGATTTGGGCGGCCAATTTATCGACCTTTTGGCGGCGTTTTTTTCCGCGGAGACCGGCCTCGCGGAGGGCCTGTTCCGCCCATTGGGTGGAATAACGCTCATCGAAAAACTCGACCGGCACGCCCGTTACGTCTTGCAACCACTGGCCAAACCGCCGGGCCGACCGCGATAACTCGCTTTCGCCGCCGTCCGTATGAACCGGAAGTCCCACCACAAAAAGCCGAACTTCCTGCTCCGTAACCAATCGGCGAAACCACTCGGCGTCTTCCTGCGGGGTCCGACGCGTGTAGGTCTGATAGGGGCTGGCGAGACGTCGGCCTGGATCGCTCAGGGCCACCCCGATCCGCACCCGCCCGAAATCAATCCCTGCCACCCGTCCCGGACCAGACGGAAAGGACTCCTGGGCCATAAAAAAGCCGCCTATTGAACCACGATATTGACCATTCGGCCCGGCACGACAATCACCTTTTTGATCTGTTTGCCGGCAAGCAGTTGGCTGATGCGGGGTTCGGCGCGGGCGGCCGATTCCAGGGTTTGAGCGTCGGCGTCGGCGCGGACCTGGACTCGACCGCGCACTTTGCCGTTGATCTGCACCGGCACTTCGATCGTTTCTTCTTTCAACCAGGCCTCCTCGTAGGTAGGCCAAGGTTCATAAGCCAAGGTCTGCTTACGCCCCAACGCCTGCCACAATTCCTCGGCGATATGCGGCGCAAACGGCGCAAGCAACAGCACAAACTGCTCCATCGCCCGCCTGGGACGAACCTCCTGCTTGGTGAAGAAGTTCGTAAACTCCATCATGCGGGCAATCGCCGTGTTGAACGCCATCTCCTCCATGTCGTCGGTAACCGCCTTGATCGTGCGGTGCAGTATGCGGTTTTGTTCCGGCGACGGTTCGACCTCCTGGACCGCCGGATGGAGCTGTACCTGCTCGGCCCGCTCGTCGATCAGCATCCGCCAGACCCGGTCCAGGAAATTGCGTACCCCGCTGACGCCCTCCATGCTCCAGGGTTTGACGGCCTCTAGGGGACCCATGAACATTTCATACAGACGCAGCGTATCGGCCCCGTAGTTGGCTACAATGTCGTCCGGATTGACCACATTGCCTCGACTTTTGGACATTTTGTACGCCCGACTATCCACCCGGATAGACGGCGCGTTTTTGAGCACGAACACCTCGCCCCGTTTTTCCACTTGGCCGGGTTCCAGTTTGATCCGCTGGACCGGCTGGCCGTCGCTCCGCCGAACGGCCTGTCCGCTTTCCGGATCATCCACCTCCGAGGCGGAAACCCACTGCCCCCGGGCGTCCTGATAGCCGGTAAACTCCGTCTCGCCTAGGATCATGCCCTGGTTGACCAATCGCATGAACGGCTCCGGCGTGCTTACATAGCCGCGGTCGTAAAGCACCTTGTGCCAAAACCGGGCGTAAAGCAAATGCAGCACCGCATGTTCGGCCCCGCCGACATAGAGATCGACCGGCATCCAGGCCCGTTCCACCTCCGGATCCACCATCGCCTTGTCGTTCCGGGGGTCCAAAAACCGCAGATAATACCAACACGACCCGGCCCACTGCGGCATGGTATTGGTTTCTCGTTTGTAGCGCCGGCCATTCCGGGTAACATAAAGCCAATCCGCCGGGGCCTTTTCCAACGGCGGCTCCGGCGTATCGTGTTTGGCGTCGAAGGGCATGTTTGTAGGCAAGTCCAACGGCAATTCGTTCGGGTCTAAGGGGACAACTCGGCCGGTCGGTTTGCCGTCCGCGTCCAGTTCGTGCAATAGCGGGAACGGTTCGCCCCAGAAGTGCTGTCGGCTGAAAATCCAGTCCCGAAGTTTGTAGTTGACGGCAAATCGCCCTAGCCCTTCGTCGGCCAGGTCTTCGGTGATTTTCTTCTTGAATTCTGCGGTCGATAGACCGTCGTACGGCCCAGAATTGATCGCTACGCCGTCTTCCTCAAACACGACCCGACCGGCCAACACCTCCTGACGGAGCGAACCATTCGATTCGCCCGGATCGACCACCGGGACAATCGGCAACCCATACTGCTGGGCGAATTCAAAGTCCCGACTGTCATGCGCCGGCACCGCCATGATCGCTCCGGTCCCATAGGTGGCCAACACATAGTCGGCCACCCAAATCGGAATGGCCTGATCGTTCACCGGATTGATCGCATACGAGCCGGTAAAAACGCCCGTCTTCACCTTGGCTAAATCGGTCCGGTCCAGATCGCTTTTCCGGGCGGCCTCGGCGCAATAGGCCTCTACGGTTTCCTGCTGCTCCGGAGTGGTCAGCTTGCGGACCAACGGATGCTCCGGAGCAATGACCATATAGGTGGCGCCGAAGAGCGTATCCGGTCGGGTGGTGTAGATCCGCAGCACCGATTCATCCGGTTTGCGTGGATAACCGGCCGACTGACGATCAAACCGCCAACCTTCATATTCTTTTCGGGACGGTTTGCCGTCTGAGCCGAGAAACGTGCCGATAAAAAAGTCCACCTCCGCCCCGGTGCTCCGACCGATCCAGTTCCGCTGCAATGCCTTGATGTTTTCGGGCCAATGGAGGAGGTCCAAATCGTTGAGCAACCGTTCTGCATAGGCGGTGATCCGTAACATCCACTGTCGCAAGGGAATACGCACGACCGGATGACCGCCCCGTTCGCTCACCCCGCCGACCACCTCTTCGTTGGCCAACACGGTGCCCAACGCCGGACACCAATTGACCGGCGCTTCCAACTGATAGGCCAACCGATGCTCGTCTCGATATCGCTCCACCGCTTCGGGGCCTTCGTCGGCCACCTCCGGTGGAATGGGCAGTTCACTAATGGGTCGGCCCCGCTTCTCCTGGGGATCATACCAGGTGTCGTACAGAATCAAAAAGATAAATTGCGTCCAGCGGAAATACTCCACGTCCGTCGTGGCCAACTCGCGGTCCCAATCGTAACTGAAGCCCAGCATCTTCAACTGCCGACGAAACGTGGCGATGTTTTTTTCCGTGGTCTGGCGGGGATGAATGCCCGTCTTTTTGGCATGTTGCTCCGCCGGCAGCCCGAAGGCATCCCACCCCATCGGGTGCATCACCCAGTAGCCCTTCATCCGTTTATAGCGGGCTACGATGTCGGTGGCGGTGTATCCCTCAGGATGGCCTACATGAAGTCCCTCGCCGCTGGGGTAAGGAAACATGTCCAAAATGTATAACTTCTTCCCCTTCGGAAGCCGGGGCGTCCGAAACGTATGACGCTCCTCCCAATACTTCTGCCATTTCGGTTCAATCGTAGCTGGGTTGTAGCGTGGCATGGCGTAAAAGGACCTTTCTCTACCTTATTCTCTCCCTTCGGGCAGCCAAACCCTTGCAAAAGAACTTTCTCAATGGACTGGATCGGGTACTGTCCGAGGGCACAATCGGTTGGGGCCCAAGGAAATCTTCCCCACCTTATATTGTGGCCTGAGAAGGGAAATCCCCTGGGCAGGATACCCTCAACCTAACCTAGAGATTCAAAGAGACGTTCTATTCTACTTTATCTCGGCTGCAACCGTAAAGCGGGTCTTGACTTATAACCAGAAGCTCTCCCAGCGGCGAAAAGGAGGCTCAGACGGCGGGGAATTCTTTCGTACCGGGGATCTTTCCTGGGGCGTTTTTCTGATAGGGGGGGAAAATACACCCATTGGGATTATGGGATTATCGCCTCCAGGTTTTTTTCCTATTTTTCCGCGTCAGGGATTTCTTTATAATCCCGGGTACACGAATCTGTTTCCTCTGGCAAGGAAGCCAGCATGAGCGGACCGAACTATTTCGGCTTTTCGAAGGGGGCTAAAAGAATCCCTCCTTTTGACGAAGAGGGGATGGCAGGGATGGCTCTGGGACTGACCAGGGAGTCGGCAGAGAATCCCCAAAATACGCAACCCTTTTCCGGGGAGGGAGTAGAGAAGAAAAGTGGTTGGCTTCCCGGTCCCCGCTGGGTTTGGTGGACGGCGGCGGTGGCGGTTGTCGTCGGGTGGGGCCTGGCCGATATCCGACTCCGCGGCCTCCCCTGGCCAGAACGCCCCCTGGAACACAAAACCGATTTTACCGTCTATACCGCAGCAGGTCGGGCCTTTTTTACCGGGCAAAACCCCTATGAGGTTACCAATCCCCGGGGGTGGAAATACCTGTATCCGCCGCTTTTTGCCCTGCTAGTTGCCCCGTTGAGCCTGCTGCCCATGCCCGAGCAATGTTTGGTGTGGTATTTCATTTCGGTAGCGTTCTGTTGGGGCTGCTACCGGGAACTGGCCCGGATTGTAGCAGGGTTCCGAATAGAAGAATCTCGGCTGGCAAAGATACCCCTCTATTGGTGGAATTGGTTGGGCGGATTGGCCGTGGCGGCCGCACTACTGCCTACGCTCAACTGCCTCCAGCGGGGGCAGGTAGGCGTGTTGAAACTTTATCTTCTGCTTTTAGGGGTGAGACTGGTTTGGTTGTCGGCCAGTTGGTTGGTGCAAGGCTTAGGGGGCCTGGCCCTTGCGGGGGCGATTGCCCTGAAATTGACCCCTGCCTTGGCGGTTAGTATGGTGCTTTGGGCACAGGTGGCCGACCTTGTGGCCCAGGTGTGGCGAAGATGGCAAAGCCGGGCAGAAGACAAGAATCGGAAAGAATCGGCCCCCGGCAAAACAATTCTCCAAACTCCTCATTTTGCGCACATTCACAAACTAAAGGAACCTAACCCTTCCCATTGGCCCCTTGAAGAGTCCTTCCCCACACCCGGCGAGCACCCTTCGAACACTTGCTCATTGGACGAACATGCTTCGGAAAGGACGTTTCCTACCAGTTCATCCATAGCAGCCCCCCTTCCGCCAAGAAAGATGGGAGGTGATCGCCTGGTGGAAAGCCCTCTCGGGAGCAATCCCCAGGGGCAGCAGTGGCATCGGGTTGCCTTTGCCGCCCGGAGGTTTTGGGCTACAGGCTTCGGAATGGTTGTCGGACTGGCAATGTTCTTTTTCTTTTTGCCGTCGGTGATCATCGGCTGGCAAAAGAACCTGGACCATTTGGCCTATTGGGCCGATCTGGTGGTTTCTTCCGCCGGCGAGGGGTTTGCTATGGAGAAAGCCATTCCCGAGGGGGCTGCTTTGAACGAACCCCCAAAACCGATACCGGCCAACTATCGAACCGTGCGGAACCAGAGTTTGGCCAATGGGATATTTCGGTTTGCTGCCTTCGTGGATTACCTGGTTCTGGGTGGGCCGGACGATCGGCAGTTGGATTATGAGGCCACAGCACCGAACCGGATCGACAGCCCGATATATCAAACGATCCAAAAGTCGGTTCGGGGTATCCTGTTGGTTGCCATTGTGCTGGCTGGGGGGATGTTAGGCGTTTTAGGCGGGCGATTGGGCCAGGCGGCCGCATTCGGTTTGGGATGTGTAGGAATCCTGGCGATTTCGCCGGTCTCTTGGGGACATTATTTTATGTTGCTTACGCCGGGAGCGTTGTTCGTACCGCTATGGCTCATGGATCGGGGCCAACCGACGGCCGCAGGGTGGTTGGCCGCGACGCCGGCCGCCCTGTCGATCCTCCATTATGTACTAATGAACCCTCTGGGCCGGATCGGTCTGCTGGGTTTGGGAACAGCCGGTTGGCTTTTGGCTGCATGTATATTAGTCCTTCGGGTTTCTCTCCAACACGGACGACGTTTGGCAATGGCCGGTTCGGCGGCCCAGACGTCGGTTTGTCTGGGAATGAGAGAAAAGGTCCATCCGCAATCGCTCTCTGCACCGGAGCAAACTCGGTGGAAGTAACCTGAAAATAGACATTTCCTTAGAAACGTCTCTCCCGGCTTCGGAAAGGACGCCGCTATGACCCTTCGCATGGACGCCCCCCACGGCCAGAACCCGCCAGAAGCGCGGAAAACCGTTCGGCAACCGGACCCGAGCCGTCCTTTGCTGACCGTAGTGGTACCGGTCTATAACGAAGAGGCCTGTTTGGAGGCGCTCTACGATCGGCTTTCGGCGGTGCTCCAATCGTTGGGCCGATCGTATGAAATCCTCTTTGTGGATGACGGAAGCCGGGATCGTTCTTTGGAGATCATCCGGCGATTGGCAGCCGACGACCCGCACATCAGTTATGTGGCGTTTAGCCGCAATTTCGGCCACGAGTCGGCCACCACCTGCGGCATCGAACACGCCCGGGGCCAAACCGTAGTGCTTATCGACGCGGATTTGCAGGACCCGCCGGAACTGATTCCCCAGATGCTTGCGTTGTGGGAAGCCGGCTACGACCATATCCACGCCCAACGGGACGCCCGATTGGGCGAGAGTTGGTTGACAAAATGCACCGCCCATCTTTTCTATCGGGTATTTCGCACCTTGGCCGGGTTTGAAATCCCGGTGGATACCGGCGACTATCGGCTGATGGACCGTCGGGTGGTGGAGGCGTTCGGCCAATTGCCGGAACGAAATCGGTTTGTTCGGGGACTGGTCAGTTGGACCGGCTTCCGACAGACGACCGTCCGTTATACCCGTCAGCCGCGTCATGCCGGTCGAACGAAGTACAACTTTTTCAAGCGGCTGCATCTGGCCCTGGATGCGATTACCAGCATGAGCCTGTCGCCGTTGCGGGGGATCGGGTATTTGG
>JAKPGL010000222.1 GCA_029550925.1 Planctomycetota bacterium | reverse complement strand
ATGGATCCCTTGCCGACGATGCATACGGGGAGGCCGAAAGAACTGAATAATCTTGGCAAACGCCGTATGAGGCTCGGCAACGACAATCACCGGCAGCACCCCAGCAGGAAAACCCTCCGGCACGACCGCCGCCGCCGCCGCCCCCGATTGCCGGACAACCTCGGCCTTTTCCCCCCTATCCACCAGAGTAATTAGGCCCGGTCCCGCTTCCGTCAAAGGAGCAGCCCCTGAAATCGTCAGTTGACAGGGATCCACCCCGGCCGTCGATTCCACCCGCCCTCCGACCAGCTTAGCCAGCTCTAGCAAAGAAGTGGATCGGCAGACGGATTCCGTTCCCATGATGCGCTCCTAGGGTAAAGTTTTGGCTTCTTGAGAGGTTACCATCTCACTGCTCGGGGGTTCTGAACCCTGATAAAAAATCCTTTCGCGGGAGCTAAGCCCCCCGTTAGAAGGCCTGCTTTTCAGAAAGCCCACAGAAGATTCCCAGACAATTTCTAGGAATCTATCCAATCCTCCCCCCCAGAGCAAGACCATCTCGACTCCCTGAGTCCCAAATCGATAAAGACCTGCCTAGTATATGGTCTATGATTGCCCACGTTCGAGGTATTCCTGGCGATAATACTCGATACTCCATCTACCAAGTCCGAACCAACCAGAACCAAGAGGTGATCCTTCTTTGGGTTGCGTTCATCCCCCCTCCACCCCCTATAAGCATGGTCTTAAATAGCCTCTTCATCCGGAAACAATAGGAGGCTTTTCTTTTTGGGGGAACGGTCCCCCCGATGCGCCTCCCAAGTTCCCCAATAGAACCTTCCGGTTAATCGCGGTTTCTCCCATCCCCCGGAAGTGGAAAGAGTATTTTCGGTATAAACGATGAATCTGCTAGAAGTTGTGTAAATACCCTTTTGGGGGGTTCTTTGGAGAACTCCTCGAAAAATCTCCGAAAAAATTCCCGGCGAGGGACGGATCTTTTCGTGGGTTTTTATTCCCAGGGAGGGGGGGCGAGTACTTCACCACATCCCAAGATTTTTTATGGATCATTTTCCGCCCCCTTATCGGGGCGAGAATTTATCCAAAAGCAGGGGTAGCCTCCAACCACCAAACAAGGAATTTCGTGGTTAAGTTGTAGTTACTGGGGAGAGCAAAGGGCCTTTTGTTTCCTGCAAACCTTTGGTATGGCAAACTCCCTCAAGGAGGGGTGGCCCTTAATATCACTAAGTTTATAAAATAGATAAACTTTCTTGAAAGGACCGGGTGTGCCTATCTCCCTTAGTGCTCTAGTGCCGGTGCGAAATGTCCAAGCCGTCTTGGAACCCGCCCTCCTTCGGATGCTCGAAACCTTAGCCGAGCTTACCCGGCCTGTGGAACTGTTTGTCATCGACGACGGCTCCACCGACGCCACCATCGAGGTCGCTTCGGAAATGACCGTCCGATACCCTCAGATCAGGGTGATCCGCTATGGCCAGACGCGAGGTTGGGCGGAGGCCATTCGGGCTGGCCTGGCGGAGGCTACCGGCCAAATCCTCTTCTTGGAAGAACCGGGGTGCCGATTGCCCTGGGAGGAACTACCCCTTTTGTGGAATGCTGTGCTCAAGCATCCGGTGGTCATGGGTCGGCCTGCCGGGGGCGGTTGGACTGGCGGCAGGGCGTTTCCAGGAGGCAGGGAACAGGAAGGCGGTACGTATCAGTTTGTTCGCCGATCCACCCTACTACGTCTGGCCCCGCGCCTTACGGACGGGCTTTCTTTCCGGGAGGTGCTGCTCCAGGAGGGGATCGCCTGGCAAGAGCGGATCATCTCGGATCGACCTCGGCGGGAATACGAAGTCTTGTACCCCGCCGGACGCCAGCCGGACTCCTTGCCGGAACGGACAGACCAACCCCAACTTCAAGCAAGCCCGCCCAACTACTTGGTCCACGTGATCGAAGAAAAAGTTTCCGAGTTTTCGGAAGAATAGAAGAATAACTGCGGGGGCGTTTACCGTTTCGGAGAAGTCGGCTCTCTGGCCGCCGCCGACGGAGAAGCCGAGAGGGCTTCCAGACGCTGTTGGATCTGTTGTTTCAGCGATCCGTCAGCCCGGCGAAGGGCCATCTGATAGTAGATGCGGGCGACGGCTGGTTTTCCTTCGGCCTGGGCCTTTTCTGCCCGCTCCATCCACATGGTCGCCTCGTCGTTTCGGGCTTCCTGTTCCGCCTGGCGCAACTGGCGAAGCTCTGCCACACTCAACACCGGTCGATCGGCGGCCGATGGTCCCAGAACGGCCGTCTGGTGGACGGGATTGGGCTTGGGCGTCATTTTGACGGACAGAGGCCCGGCCACGGCCGGCTGACGCTGGCCGAGCAGTTGGGCCTCCATCGCCTCGAAATCATGGATCCAGACCGAAATACCGGCTATCTGCCCAGAGCCGCTAGCCCCGAAACTCCGCTGGCCCATCCCCGTGGCAGGCCATCCGAACTGGCTGCTCTGGCTAGCCGATCGGCTCAGCCCCCCCAACACCGCTCCGCCTCGATCCGGTACCAGGACGCTTGTGCCGACACTGAAATAAGAAAACGTAGGAAGCTGCACCGAAGTTGCCGGCTGCGCAAAAGCCACATCGGCGCCTGCACCAATCCTCATTCCCCATCCTATGGCCAGGAGGACCAAAGGGCCAATCCTCTGCCGGTCGAGCCATCCTGTCATCTTGCCAGTCTCCTTGTGGGTCTGTGTTTAGAACCCTTTGTATTTTACTCTTTTCGCACGAGGAGGATAGTTCCGGCGGCGGCCAGGTTCAGGGCGGCTGTCAGCAGACAGACCGGGCCGATCCCCCAGAGTGGAATCAGCAGGCTGCTCCCCACCAGCGCCCCGAAGGCGGCCCCTAGATAGTCAGCGGTGTAGATGCGTCCCGCTGTAATAGAAATTTGTTCAAATGCTATCTTGGCCGCCAGCGGAAACACCATCCCGACCAGAACGGCCAACCCAAAGGCCAACGCCAAAAAGGCCCCTTGGCAAGCAAGGTTCAGCGGGGCGAGTCGGCTTGCCTGGTCCAAGCCCAGGACCACCGGCGGTATCAGGGCGGCAAAGGCGGCCAAACAGACGGCCAGCCCGGCCAACGCCCGTCGGTCCCATCGGTCGAGCCGACGATTTATCCAGGCCGCTCCCACGGCCAAACCGGCCATGAACGCCGTAACCATCAACCCCACCCGGTGATACACACAGCCAAACACCACCTGAAACGCCAAAAGCAACACCACGTGCAATAGTGCCCCCGCCAGCCCGGCGCTAAAGACCGCCATGGTTACCGGCCTGGCCCGCCACAGGCACCATAGCCCCAGGGCACCTAATAGCACCGCAAAGACGCCCCACCGGACCTGAAATTGCCGCATCCAATACCGCAAATGCCGGTAGGCCAAGATCGGGAAAAAATCCCGATTGATGGGGGCGTCTGGTCGGACCGCCCGCTGCAAGGCGGCCAGGCGATCCTCGGCCAAAAGTCCGACCAAATACCCAGGCCGCATGGAGTGGGTTTCCAGGCCGTGCTGGGCGATCCGCTCGGCAATTTGGGTGGTCAAGGGGCCGTCGGAAGCCAGGAAGACGATCCGGCTGGCAGGGATCATTAGTACATTCTGAAACGCTTCCCGGAGCGTGCGGTGGACGATGGCCGCCAGGTCGGCCAGCTCCGGACTCAGATAATTTTCATACGACGCACAGGCCAGCGAAAACACGCCGTCGGCCGTCAGACGCTCTTTTACCTCTAGGAAAAACTCCCGGCTGTAGAATCGGTTCCACTGGGTGGAGACAGGATCGGGCGTATCGGCCAGGACCACATCATATCGTTCGTCGCCGCTACGAATCCAGAGCCGACCGTCGCCAGTCAACACCCGAATCCGGGGATCGTCCAGCGCTTCCGGGACAAATTGCCGACCGACCGAAAGCAGCAGCGGATCCAATTCCACATAATCGACCTGCATAGGGGCTGTCTGCGTCTGGTTGGCGTTGGGGCCGGTCCATCGGAGCACTTCCTTCGCCGCGCCGGAAAGCCCGCCGCCCAAAAGCAGCACCCGACGGGCCTGCGGCCGTTGCGCCATCGCGAAATGCACCTTCTGTTCCGCCGTCTCCGCATCGCCGGTCGAGCAGATCGGCGTCCCATTGGCATAAAAGGTCAGTTGCTCTGCAAGCCGGGTTACCACCAGCCGATTGTACGGCGATTGGCCTTCCAGCAGGACCTCTTGGCCGGTAAACTGCCGCTCGGTGGAGGCCAGCTCCCAATTTCCGCCCAAAACCAGTCCGACCATCACGGCTGTCAGGAGTCCGGCGAGGCCCATGAGAAGCCGATTTCTGGCCAGCCAACCCACCGCGGCGGCCAATACGAGATTCAAAAAGGCGGCCAGAGACAATATCCCGAAGTGCCCCAGGACCCAAACCAATACGAAGCTGAACAGAAGTCCCCCTGCAATATCGCCCAGGACATCCAGAAAATAGACCTGTCCGATGCCTTCCGGCTGTCCTTCCGGCGCCAAGAGCCGACAGGTCAAGGTGAGCAGAAAGCCGGCTAAAAGACAATACGGGGCCAAAACCGCCAACGAGACCAGCACCGTTTCCGCTGGGCCGACTTCCGCCCCCCGGACAAAGA
>JAKPGL010000071.1 GCA_029550925.1 Planctomycetota bacterium | reverse complement strand
TGCCGGGCTGGAAAAACTCACGGCCGACTACCTGGGCCGCGAGTTCCACAGAGACGACGGGGCCCTCTTGCGGATCGAGCGATGCCTGATCGACGCCAACTGGGGGCAATCGACCGATGTCGTCTATCAGTTCTGCCGGCAGTCGGCCCATGCCGCCGTGGTGATGCCCAGCCACGGGCGGTTCATCGGGGCATCCAGCCGCCCCTTGAACGACTACCAGCGCAAGCCGGGCGACCGCTGCGGACTCAATTGGCGCATCCCCAACGTCCAAGGCCGCCGGGCGGTGCGGTACCTGATCTACGACACGAACTATTGGAAGTCCTTCGTCTATGCCCGACTGGCTACATCGATGGGCGATCGGGGCTGTCTGTCCCTTTTTGGCGACCGGCCAGAGCAGCATCGACTTTTCGCCGAGCACCTGACGGCCGAGTATCGCGTGAAGACTGAAGCCCGGGGCCGCGTAGTGGACGAGTGGAAGCTGCGCGTGTCGGCCGGCGACAACCACTGGCTGGACTGTCTGGTCGGCTGTGCGGTGGCCGCCTCCATGCAAGGAGTTACGCTATCTGGCATGGAGCCGCAAGCGGCGGCAACGCAGCGGCCTCGGGTTCGATTTTCTGAACTTCAAAGGAGAAAGGCATGGAACAGATGAAGGGGGGGGAACAGGAAAAAGAACAGGCAAAGGGGCTGGAATGCCGTCGGTGCGGGTGTCGGCATTTTTACGTTACCCATACCCTGCAATTGCCTGACGGCAGGATCAAACGCCGTCGGGTGTGTCGTCATTGTGGGACGCCGATCGTAACTTTTGAAGTCCCTCTTGGATACGTTTCTGAGAATGCCCGGAAATGATACATATAGCATGACTTTTTTCCACCCATGCTATATGTAGCATGAGTTTGAAATTTTTTCTTTTTTTCCCCTTCTCCGCCTTCCTTTCTGGTGCATAATGTTTGGTGAAAGGAGGGCGGATTCTATGGCCGACGGAGGTCTGGAAGAAAAAATCCGCAAAGCGGCTGAGGGACCAGCCCAGGTCTCCGGCGACGCCGGTTCAGTCGAACAGCACAAGCTCAGCGAGCTGATCGAGGCGGATCGGTACCTGGCCAGCAGGGAATCTGTCAAGCAATCCAAGCGGGGGTTGCGATTCTCCAAGCTCGTTCCGCCGGGAACAATCTAAAACTATCGGCGGCATGGACAGGGAAGAGAGAAAGGGACAGCATGATCGCATGGATGCGATCTTGGTTCAGGCCAAGGAAGGCCGCTGAAGGACAACGGCGGCGCTTGTGGCGTGCTTTGCTGGCGCGCTACGACGCCGCCGTTACCAATGAAGAAAACCGTCGTCATTGGGCCGCCGCCGATAATCTTTCTGCCAAATCCGCCAACAGCCCCGAAGTAAGGCGGATTCTCCGAAGCCGCGCCCGTTATGAGGTGGCCAACAACAGTTACGCCAAGGGGATCGTGTTGACCTTGGCCAACTATTGCATTGGCACGGGGCCGCGGCTCCAAATGCTCCTGGACAATCAAGAGGCCAATAGCCGGATCGAACGGGAGTTTGCCTGGTGGGCAAAGGCGATTGGCCTTGCTGAAAAACTCCGCACCATGCGCATTGCCAGGGCGCAGGACGGGGAAGCCTTTGCCATTTTGACCAGCAACCCCCGCTTGCCTACTCCGGTGAAGCTAGACATCAAGCTGATCGAGGCAGACCAAGTAACCACGCCGGACCTGAACCCCTTGGCCTCCAATGCCGTGGACGGCATTGTCTTTGACGATTACGGAAACCCGGTCGAGTATCACATCCTGAAAGAACACCCGGGGGATTTTGTCTGGACCGGCGGCATGGAGTACGACCGGGTTCCAGCCGAACGGGTGATCCATTGGTTCCGCATGGACCGGCCAGGGCAGGTCCGCGGGGTTCCCGATATTACCCCCGCCTTGCCGCTTTTTGCCCAGCTTCGGAGATATACCTTGGCCGTGATTGCCGCGGCGGAAACCGCGGCCACGTTTGCCGGGATTTTATACACGGACGCTCCGCCGGGCGGGGAGGCCGAACCAGCCGAACCGTTCGATCCAATTGAACTGGAGCCGCGGGCGCTACTGACCATGCCGGGCGGCTGGAAGATGAGCCAATTGGAGGCCCAGCAGCCCAGTACGACCTACGCGGAATTCAAACGCGAAATTCTGAACGAAATTGCCCGGTGTTTGGAGATTCCCTACAACATTGCGGCGTGCAATAGTTCCAATTACAACTACGCATCGGGCCGCCTGGATCACCAGACCTTTTTCCGGTCGATCCGCGTCGAGCAAACGCACCTTGCCGAAAAAGTCTTGGACCGGATTCTTTCGGCCTGGCTAGATGAGGCCCTGATGATCGAAGGGTATCTGCCTGAAGATTTGGGCGTCTATTATGAATGGCCGCATATCTGGTTTTTCGATGGTCTGGAACACGTCGATCCGCAGAAGGAGGCCGCGGCCCAGGCCCTTCGGCTTGCCAATCATACCACCACGCTGGCTTACGAATACGCCCGGCAAGGCCGCGATTGGGAAGAAGCTCTCAAGCAGCGGGCCAAAGAGCTTGCTCTGATGCGGGAGCTTGGCATTGCCCCCGGCGAGGCTTTGGCTTTACCGGAGGAGATGAACCAGGAGGAAACCGAAGAGACGCCGTCGGAATCGTAATCGTCAAGGAGGACGCCGATGCCGCTACCGGAACGGAAACCAGATGAATCCTATGAGGAGTTTATCGACCGTTGTATGGCCGATCCGGTGATGAACCGGGAATTTCCTGACGAGGCCCAGCGCAGGGCGGTTTGCGAACGGCAATCCAAGACGCAATCGATTGGGCAGGTGCAACTCACTTGCGCGGCCAAAGACCTCAAGATCGAGGCCCAGGCCGAAGAAGGCCGGTTGCCGCGGTTTCGCATGGTGGCCTATACGGGGGCGGCCATGCAGATTCTTGGGTGGCGCTGGCCGGTGGTGATCGACTTGGCGGGATTGACAATCCCCAAGCAGCAATTGCCTATCCGGTTTGGCCACGATCTTTTTGCCGGGGTGGGGCACACGGAGTCTATCCGGGTTGAAAACGGCCTATTGATTGCCGAGGGCGTCATCAGCCGGGACACCGAGGCGGCCCGCGAGATCATTGCCAGCGCTAAACGCGGATTCCCTTGGCAGGCTTCGGTGGGCGTATCGGTCGAGGAATATGAGGCCATTAAAGAGAACCAAAAAGTCTCTGTCAATGGACAGGAATTCGCTGGCCCCTTGAACGTGGTCAGGAAGGGCGTTTTGGGAGAACTCAGTTTCGTAGATTTAGGGGCAGACATGGCCACGAGCGTGAGCGTGGCCGCTTCTTCTACTTTAGAACAAGGAGGTTCTAAGATGAATGATCCGCAAAAGGAAGTGAAAAATTCTCAGACCGTCCAAGCTCAAGCTGATCCTCCCAAACAGGATCAGCCGCAGGCAGCCGCCGCTCAGGCGGTTAGGCAAGCGCCGGCGGTGCAGGCCCAGCAGTCTGCGCAGCCGAACACCGATCCTGCCCAAGAGGCCGAACGGATTTTGGCCATCCGAAAAGTGTGCGCTGGCCAGCACCCGGACATCGAGGCCAAGGCCATTGAGGAAGGGTGGAGCGTCCGGCGCACCAGCCTCGAGGTGCTTCGGGCGTCGCGGCCCAAAGCGCCGGCGGTGCATACGCCCAGGGGCATAAACGATCTGCCCAAGGTGCTCACCTGCGCATTGCGAATGCAAGGCCACGATGAGCGCGTCGAAAAGGAATACGACGCGCCTACCCTGGAGTTGGCTCACCGATTCCGGCAAGTATCGCTCCGGGAAATCGCTCGGATGTGCTGCGCTTGGGAAGGGGTGGAATTGCCGATCTGGGCCACGCCCGTTGACACGATCAAGGCCGCCTTCAGCACGCGCAGTTTTTCGAACATTCTGAAAGACACAGCCAGCAAGATTCTCTTGGCCGGATACCAGGCGACGCCGCTGGCCAGCGTCAAGGTGGCAAAAAAGCTGGAAACCGTCGATTTCAAGCCGATGAGCTTGGCGCAACTTACGGGCGATTACCGCTTTTTGCCGGTTGCGCCGGACGGCGAGCTCCAGCACGCCAAACCAGGCGATCAAGGCTGGACCATCAAAGCCGATACTTATGGGCGGCTGATTGGTCTTACCCGCCAGGACATCATCAATGACGACCTTGGGGCGTTTACCGAGTTGCCTCGGCAGATTGGGCGCGGGGCCGCCTTGACCCTGGAAAAGGCGTTCTGGGATATGGTCGAGGGAGGCGTTGCCGCCGGGTTCTTTTCCAGCGGCAACAAGAATGTGATTACCGGGAACGGCTCCGCATTAAGCATTATCGCTCTTGATTCTGCTGTGGCCAAGATGCGGAAACAGACCGATCCGGACGGCAATCCGATTGCCGCGCGGCCCAAATACGTGGTCGTACCTCCTGACCTGGAATCCACGGCCAAACAAATTTACACGGCCTCTACCTTGATAGCGACTGGATCGACCGAGAAAGTTCTTGCGGCAAACAACATTCATCTGGGCCAATATGAGCCGGTGGTTTCCGAATTCCTGACCGGCTCGGGCGCTTCCAGCCCTTGGTATTTGGTGGCAAACCCCGATGATGTTCCCGCTTTTGGGGTCGTTTTCCTCAAGGGGCAAGAGGGGCCAACCATTGAAGAAGCCACCCCCGACCCGAAATACCTGGGCGTTTTGTGGCGCGGATATTTCGATTTCGGCGTTGCTTTGCTTGATCCTCGCGGCGCGGTCCGGGCCGCCGGGTCGTAACGCTTACGTTTTGACGTGAATGGAAAGCGGAATGGATTCCGCTTTGGGAATAGATTCTTTTGAAACAGAAAGGGACAGACATGGCGATTGCTGTAAAAATCTCTTCTGGCGAAATGATCGACTACACGCCCTCGAGCGACGTGGCCGCCGGGGCGGTCGTGTTGCAAGGCGACCAGATCGGGATTGCCATGCAGGCGATTCCAGCGAACACCAAAGGCGCTTTGGCGGTCCAAGGCGTCTTTGACATTGCCAAGGCGACTGGGACCGGCACAGCAATTTCCGCCGGTGCCATCGTGTACTGGGACGCCACAAACGGCGTTGCCACCGCATCCTCTGGGAGTGGGGCGAATAAACAGATCGGCAAAGCCGTTGCGGCGGCCTCTACGACGGATACGACCGTCCGCGTCCGTCTCAGTCAGTAAAAAAGACTATGGGCGACGTGATCCAACAGGGAATGGCCTGGTTGGCCGAGAAGCTCAAGGCCCACGCCTCGCGGCCGGTTGTTTATCGACGCGGGACCGACGAGGTGGTTGTCCAAGCGATCATAGGGCGGACCCTCCTGAAGCTGGACGACGGCTACGGTGGCGTTCGCATGGAGTGGACCGACCGGGATTTCTTGATCGTGGCGGAGGACCTGATTCTCGGGGGCCAGCGGACGTTGCCCGAGCGGGGTGACCAGATTTGGGAAACTCTGGAAGACGGTACGACGCTGATCTACGAGGTGCTTGCGCCAGGCAGTGAACCCGAATGGCGCTGGAGCGATCCACACCGCAAGCTTCTGCGGATTCATACAAAACAGATTGGTGAAGAGTGAAGGAGAACAGGATCATGGACTTGGTAAAAGAAATCCAGGAACTCAAACAGGCTATCCAGGACGCCCTCGAAGATGGCCGGATCAATCTCCGGGAGGCGATCCGCATCATGCGCGAGGCGGCCGATGTGCTGGCCCTGCTGCTTCCGCTCATTCTGGGTAAGACGGCCCAGGCGGAAAACGAGGCCGAAAAGGCGACGCCATAACTATTGCCCAAGTTTTAATTGACAAACAGCCGCAAGAGTACCAGGCCGCGGCGGGCCGGGACTGGGAGGCGTTTTTCGAGGCGCTCATTGCGTTTCTGGAAAAGCTCCTGCCGCTGATTCTGCAACTGATCAGTCTTTTCGCCTAAAAAAAGGAGAACGCATATGAAGCGATATTTCCTTGCGCTAGCGGTCTATCTTGCTGTAGCCCCCTTGGCTGCCGGGCAGACG
>JAKPGL010000057.1 GCA_029550925.1 Planctomycetota bacterium | reverse complement strand
GCCGCTGGGTGATCTGGTCCATGTGCTCCAACTGGCCATACAAAAACGCCGCACAGATTTCGCTAATCACGAAACTGGAGCCTAGATCGACCCAGGTGTATTTGTCCACTTCGCCGCGGAAAAACTGTTGCCGATTGGTCCCCTTGTCGCGGAGGATCTCGGCCCGCTGGACCAGGGCCGGTTGGTTGATGCACAAGGCCCCGCCTTCGCCGCAGGTATAGTTTTTGGTTTCGTGGAAGCTGTAGCAGCCCAATTGGCCCAACGCTCCTAGCGCCCGGCCCTTGTAGAATGCATTGACCCCCTGAGCGGCGTCTTCCACCACGACGAGGTTATGCCGAGCGGCAATCTCCAGGATCGGGTCCATCTCGCAGGCCACGCCGGCATAATGGACCGGAACGATGCAGCGGGTGCGTGGAGTAATGGCTGCCTCGATTTTTGTTTCATCCAGGTTGAGCGTGTCGGGCCGAATGTCCACGAACACCGGCCGAGCGCCGCAGCGGAGAAAGGCGCTGGCAGTGGATACGAATGTATAGGAGGGCATGATGACCTCGTCGCCCGGCTCAAGCCCGCATAACATGGCCGCCAGTTCCAACGCCGCCGTGCCCGACGGCGCCAGCAGCACCCGATGGATCCCAAACCGCTCCTCCAACAGACGCGAGCAAGCCTGCGTAAAATGCCCGTCGCCGCTGATATTACCCAGCGTAACGGCCTGAGCAATATAGTAAAGCTCTTTTCCGGCAATGAACGGCTTGTTGAAAGGAATCATCCGAAACTCCCTGAGTACGCAATTGGATTGCCACACAAACGGACCTTTAAGGGGTGCCTATTCAAGACCAAACAACCCAAATCCCCCAACGACTTGAAGTTCCCTCTCCCTGGATGAAAAAATATAGCAAGAAAGGCGGCCGGGCCAAGAAAAAGGCCATCCGGCCCCCCCACCGCGGAAAATATAAAGGAAAAACTGAAAAATTCAGTTGCCAGACCCTTGCATCCGGTTCCAAAGGTAATTATGCTTAAAGAGAGCTACTCTTCGACGGCAGAACGAACGTCGAATGCGGGCCAAGATAGAGAAGGTCGAGGGCACCTGAATATTTGTTCTGATTTTCTCCTCCTGAAGGTATAGCAGCTATGGGTTGGCAAGCGTGGGTTCGGCGGAACATAAGCTGGAGTTGCATGGCGCTGGCTGGCCTGCTGGCGGCAATGACCATAGGACCGGCAGGAAACACAGGGGCTGTCGAAATCCCCAAAGACCTGTGGAATCCACAAGCCGTCGTCTTGCCCACCGGCGGAGGCGTTTTGGTCGGCTACGTGGACGGCGGCGTGGTCAATGTCTATAAGACATTCAACCTCAATGCAGCCGACACCACCAATACGGACGAAATCTGGGGTGGTACGACGCTGAATCTGACCGGCTCTGGAATCACCGTCGGCATCTGGGACGAAGGCGCCGTGCGCAGCACCCACCGGGAACTTACAGGCCGGGTTACCCTGGTGGATTCTGGCATGAGCCTGAGCGATCATTCGACCCATGTGGCCGGTACCATCGGCGCAAGTGGGGTGGATTCGGCTGCCCGCGGCATGGCTAGCGCCGTACAAATCCGAAGCCGAGATTGGAACAATGACCTTTCGGAAATGGCGGCCGATGCCGGTAGTCTCAACCCGATCTATCTTTCCAACCATTCTTACGGATTTGCCCGCGGCTGGGAAGGAACTGTCTCTGTGCCCGGCTACGGTACCTACGACATGTGGTACGGCAACCGATCGCTGGGAGTCAAAGACGCCGGGTTCGGACAATACAGCTCTTATAGTGCGGCGTTGGATCAGGTGCTCTATGAGAATCCCTTCTTGCTGAGCATCTGGGCGGCCGGCAATGACCGAAATGACGCGAAAACTCAGCCAGGCAATGCGTATGTGGCCTACTTTGATAGCACCCCGACCGATAACATCTACCAAATCTCGGGTACTCCTGGCGACTTTGGATTGTATCTGGTTTCCGGCACGGTCAACACCCCGCCGGGGCCGGACGGCCCCTATGACTGCCTGCCCAATGCAGGCCAGACGGCCAAGAACACCCTGGTCGTCGGGGCCATGCAGGATTATACGGCCGACCCGCATAACGGAGCCGGGATGCTTGTTACCAGTTTCAGCAGCTTCGGCGGCACGGACGACGGCCGGTTGGGCGTCCATGTGGTGGCCAACGGCGATTTGCTCTACTCGACGCTTTCCAGTGCGGATAACGCCTATGGTTATATGTCTGGCACGTCGATGGCCGCCCCAAACGTTACCGGTACCGCCGCCCTGCTGTTGCAGCATTTCAATAATCTCACCAGCGGCACATGGAAACCGCTTTCTTCCACCCAAAAGGGCTACATCATCCACACGGCTACCGATGTAACGGCTTCGCCCGGCACACTGGGACCGGATTATGCCACCGGCTACGGCATGGTAAACGCCAAGGCGGCCGCCGACTTCTTGACCAACGCCCTGAGCACCAATCCAAATAAAACCGACCATCTCTACGAGGCCCAACTTGTCCCAGGGTCGATAGATCAATGGGACTTAGGCCCCCTGTACAGCACCGGCGATCCCATCAAAGTTACCCTGGTCTGGACCGATCCACCTGGCGAGGCGAAAAGCGGCCTGGATGACCGAACCCCTGTGCTAGTCAATGACCTGGACCTTTGGCTTACGGATCAAAACTCGAACGTCTATCGGCCCTGGGTGCTGGATATTCTGAATCCCTCCAACCCGGCCACGACCGGCGACAACGACGTGGATAACGTCGAGCAGGTTTACATTGCCACCGTTCTGGCTGGAGTGTCGTTTACGGTCCATGTGGGCCACGAAGGTTCGCTCTACCAGGGATTGCCCCAGTGGTTTTCGCTTTTGATTAGTGGGCTTGTCTTCGGCCAGGAACCACCGCAGGTCATTCCTGAACCGCACTCTTGGGTTCTGCTTGGCCTGGCCCTAATGCTGATGGGGCCGGTGTGGCTGCGGCGGATGCGACGAACCGGCTAAAACCACTTTGCCATGCCAGGCCAATCCATAGGGCCAAGCCGGCCAGGCCAACACACGTGCCTATTAGCCCCCAGCGCAAACTGGACGGCGCCCACCGTAAAGTCACCTCCTGCTTCCCCGGCCCAACCGGCACGGCCATCAAATCGCCATAGGCCCGGAGGATTTCCACCGGTCGGCCATCCACCGCCGCTTGCCAACCCGGATGCCACGTTTCAGCCACGACGAGCAATTGCCGGGTGGGGGTCTCGGTCTGGATGCGGAAAAAGCCGGGCCGACGCTCCAGAATATTCGCCTCTCCCCTGGTGGGAGAGGCCGGCTGAGCCAAAGGCGAAACCGGGTGAGGGGGAAGCGAAGGGTGCTGCCCGGTGGTTGGCGTTCGGTGTTTTGTTTGGTCCTCCTCAGCCTGACCTGGAAGGGGGAGAGAACCTGGCCCCTCACCCGGCCTGGCTTGCGCCAGGCTGCCCTCTCCTGCAAGGGGCGAGGCTGGATGTTCGCCTCTCCCCTGGTGGGAGAGGCCGGCTGAGCCGAAGGCGAAACCGGGTGAGGGGGAACAAAAAACATGCGACGCCCCACTGGAAAGCCCCCTCACCCGGCCTGGCTGATGCCAGGCCACCCTCTCCCGCAAGGGGCGAGGGTAGGCCGGTCGATCGACCAAGACAGTCCTGGCCGGGTCGATCCGTTCTAAATCGTTGGCCGGTTGCTGGCTCACCACGGCCTGGGCCGCCAGACGCACCTCCGGCAATGGATCGGGCACTGCTTGCCAGGGTTCCGGTTCGAAGGGACCTTTTTTCCACCAGGCTACCCCGGCCACCCGGAGGGCTTTTAAGTTCGGGTAAGGGAGCGTTTGCCGGGGGACCAGGCCGCCCCACCAGCCGCCCGCACTCCGTCGGCCCACCAATAAAAACACATTGGCCTCCTGAGCCGGCTGGGTCCACACACGCGGCAGCAACTCCTGCGCCGAACAACCAGCCGATGGGATGTTCATCCCCTTTTGGTCCGGCGGCAGGTCAATGGAAACGATAAAATGATCCAGTCGATCAAATCGGCACCGGGTCAGCCAATAACTCAGGTCGTAGCAGGTCAGGTCGGCCAAATGGAACACGACCAGTCCCAATAAAGCCCCCAATTTTCCCTTGGCCGACCGGTCCAAAAGCCACCAAACCACCAGCAGACCTACCGGCCCGAATAAAAGCCCTGGTGTACTAGCCCAGGGTACACCCCACTGGAATCGTCCTTCCAACCGGGCCAGCACCATCGGCGTTGCCGCCAGCAGCACCCCCATTGCCAACAACCAATGCGCCGGCCTGGGCAAACCGACAGCGGCATCGGCGGCCGGCTGGGTCTTTTCCTTTCGGCCTGCGCGGCGTAAAAACATCTGCGCCGCTACGGCCAGACCAACACTTAGCCCCACAAAAATCCACAAACTATACCTTGCCCAACTTCGGAAGAAACTAAACGGCGGCCAAGTAGCCAAAAGCCAAAACACCGGCCCATACGCCCCCAAAGCAAACATCGCCCCTAATAGCACCATCACCACGGCCCAGGCCAACAGACGCCGATCTCGAGCTGGAAGGCCCCAGCCATTCTGGCCTTCGGCCCGCCTCCGGGAGAAACCATTTCGGGCAGCTCGCCATTGGATCAGAAGCCATCCAATTGCCGCCGGGGCCAATAGTCCCGCATACTGAGCGAACTCCCATGGTCGGGCCGGTCCTACACACCGTTCGGTAAATGCAAACGGACTGATCCACTGGAAAAAATTCCATGGAATCAGGGAATCCATGGCCAAGCCTTTCAGGTCCAGATGTGCCCGCTGCGAAAGAGGAATCTGGGCCAGGGTGGGCAGGACCTGCACGGCGGCAAGAAGCAGACCTAAAACCTTGGCGGCCCCAAAATGCAGGAGTTTACCCGGGAACCCGCCGCCCCACCCAAGCACCACCGCATACACTAGCTCTGCCAGGCCCGAATACCAGACACTGGGCGGGTAGCCCAGGAGAAGCTGGGAGGCGGTAAGGGCGGCCACGGCAGCCCCGGCCAACCGGCGGCTTCTGGGCCGGGGCGAAAGGATCAAGATGTCTATACATCCCAAAAGCCACGGTAGGTGAGCCAAAATCTGGATCACATTCGTATGGTTTAGCCGAAGGGCCATGTAGGCGCTAAACCCATAGGTCAGGCCGCCCAGGGCGGCGGGGCCATGCCGAAGCCGACGCCGACGCAGGAAAAACCACATTCCGCCAAACGCCGCCGGATAGGCCAGCACCGTATCCACGTTGAAGGCGGCCTCCAGCGGCAATAGCCCGTAAAGCAACAACTTCACCGGGTGCAAAAACCCGCCCTGGCCTTCCCCATGGGCGTCAAACCCACAGAAAAGCTCCGGACACCAGGCAGGGAGTCGGCCCTCCTGGAGCGATCGGCTATAGTAGCTCCGAAGCGGCAGATGCAGATAGCCAAGGTCGTCGTAAAGATACACATGGCCGGTCAGCAGAGGATAGCACAACAGGAAAAACATCCCCCCTGCCGTCGCCAGCACCATGAGCAGGATCACCCGATCGAGCTGTTGCCGGCCGAGTCGGCCCAACTGTTTTCGCCGGTTTCGGAGCCACAGGCCAAGATTAACCGCCCCGGCGGCCCACAGCCCCGCCGCCATTAGCGCCGCAGTGAAAAGCCCTTTGCGCCGCTCGCGCCATTCCTGTAAATAAAATTCCACCGGTCGGGTCCGGTCTTTGATAATCCGGTTTAAAACGGGCAGGCTCCGCTCGGCATACGCCTGGTGGATCAGCCGGGGGACGGCTGCCTCTGCCAGCCAATACCACAGGCCCACTAGCCCCACCGCCGCCAGCCAGGGAGCTAGATAGAGAATCATTTGTTTAGAATAGGTCTTCATCCGTTCGAAGAGGCGTCCTGGCCGGAAGGCCCTGAGGGAATTTCTCCGGTAGCGGGCTTTTCCGGCGGAATCGAAGAGGTTTTCACGCCCGGCGATTCGCGGCGGTTTCGCTGTCGGATGACTCGGGCCGGTACCCCGACGGCCACCGCCCAGTCGGGAATTGGCCGAGTAACCACCGCACCGGCGCCGATCACCGAATGACAACCGACATCGGCCATCACGACGGCCCGTTCGCCGACCCAGGCGCCTCGTCCGATTCGCACAGGTTGCCATTGGCCGGGCTGCTCTCGGATGGGCACGTCGATCCGATCCAGCCCGTGTTGCCGAGGCCCATTGATGACCGACGCCCCGGTCGAAAGCAACGCATCCTCTTCCAGGGTAACTTCGCCCAAGGAGCAGTACGGACCAATATAAACATTTTTACCTATCCGGGTTTTGGGACTATGCACCAGCACCCCGAAACCGATCCACGCGTCCGCCCCGCACTCGGCCAACACAAACCTGTAAAACGCCCGGCGGAGATAGACGCCGCATGTGCCGGGCAACAGCGACATCGCCTCCGACCAAAATCGCAAGGCCCGCTGCCGTCCCTCCAGGGCCGCCCCCAGCCAATACAACCCCACCGCCGGTAACACCACCAGCCGGGCCACAACATCCGCTAGGAGTTTAAGGAAAGTTTTTAGCATGGCCGGTCCTTATTTCCCCCCTCACCCGGCTTCGCCTTCGGCTCAGCCGGCCTCTCCCACCAGGGGAGAGGCGACTCCCCACCCCTCTCCCGCCGTGGGAGAGGGGCAATGTCTGGCCAACCTGACGGTTGGCCGGCCTCTCGACGGCCAGGGGAGAGGCGAAATACTCACCCTCGCCCCTTCGCGGGAGAGGGTGGCCTGCGCTAGCAGGCCGGGTGAGGGGGCTAGTTTCCCTCGCCCCTTGCGGGAGAGGCGAATATCCACTCTTGCCCCTTCGCGCCAAGAGGGGGTATTTCTCTATGTCTTTTGGCCTCTAGCAAACTCGGCTACTTCCGCCAGGATATTTTCGATCTGTCGGGTGTTTTGCACGGGGTCGAAGAGTTGTCGGACTCGCTCCTGTGCGGCCTGGCCCATCTGGCGGCGCAAAGCCGGCTGGACTACCAGGCGGTCCATCGCACCGGCCAGGGCGTCCGTATCGCCCACAGCGACCAAAAAGCCGGTCTGTCCATCCACGACGATTTCCGTCGGTCCCTGGGTGCGGGTGGCGACCACAGGCAGACCGAACGCCCCTGCCTCCGCCAACACCAGGCCGAACGACTCCTCTCGGGAAGTAAGCACCAAAAGGTCGGCCTCTTGCAGAATCGGCCGAACGTCTTCCCGAAACCCGAGCAGTTGGCATCGGTCAGCCAGTCCCAACTCCTGGATCGTCTGCCGCACCTGGGCTTCCAAGGGACCCTCGCCTACCAAAAGAAATCGGCATTGGTGGGCCTGGTGCATTCGTACAATGGCCTGCAAAAAGCCGATCGGATCCTTCCGCTCCGAGAGCCGACCGATCCAAACCACCCGGCACCCCTCTTCTCCCCTCTCCCATTCGTGGGAGAGGGGCGGGGGTGAGGGGGGGGATAGGGGAAAGCCGCCCGAACTCTCGGCGTCCCCCTCACCCGGCGTTGCCTTTAGCACCGCCGGCCTCTCCCGCCAGGGGAGAGGCGAACATCCACCCTCTCCCCTCTGCGGGAGAGGGTGGCCTGCGGAGCAGGCCGGCTGCGGGGCAGCCACCTCAGCCAGCCGAAACCGCACCGAATTATACACCACCCGCATTTTTTCTTCCGGCACAAGGCCCTGGCAGCGTTGGCGGGCTGTGTGCGACTCGAAAATCACCCGCTCGGACCATCGGCCGATTCTGCGCACCATCCATCGCCAGGGCAAAAGATGCGGGCGCATGGACTGGGAACCTAAAATTTCGTGTACGTGCCAGACATGGGGCACACCCGCCCATCGGGCCGCCAACGCCGGCTCAAAAATCACCGCCGTATTCGTATAAACCACGTCGATCCGCTCGCGCCGGAGCCGACGCACCAGGCGCACCGCCCTCCACAGGCTGCCTAGTACCACGTTCCGCCAGTGCCAAACGGTCGGCTCATAGCCCATCCACCAGGCCCATGGCCAGATTTCCACCGGATATCCTCGGCGTCTGGCCTGCTCGACCATCGGCCCGGGCCAAGCAAAGAGCACCTGGGCGTCGAACCGCTCCCGGTCTAGATGCTCCAGGAGGGTGTCGAGGCAATACTCGGCCCCACCTCGGCTGCCCGAATGGGCTGCTATCAAAAGTTTTATCCGCGACGGGTTGCTCACCACGTGTAACCCAATTCCAGGAGTTCTCGGCCGGCGATGCGGCGGAATTGCCAGCGTCGCCAACGGCCCCAGCCGCGCCAGCGCCCGATGGGGTTGAATTCTTTGGTTTTTTCTACGGGTTTCCAGTGGAGTTCTGCCTGACCGCCCCGATGGGTCGATGAGCCGCGCACCGGCATGTTCTCAAACTCCGGCCAGGGATACTGGGCCGGGTCTTCGCCCAGGAACTGCAAGAGCTTCTCCATAGCCGACCGATCGGTGATTAAATCTTCATATCGGACCAGGCGCCACCGGTCCCGCCAGGACTGCCCCAGGCCGTGCACAAAATCGAGGATCCGCCGAGCACCCAGCGCCCAGGCGTACATCCAGTAGCTATAGGGTTCGGAGGGCCAACTGCGGGCGGCCGATTCCACCACATCCCGACCGTCCCGAACCAAAAGCACCAATTGGGTGTCCGGGAATAGCTCGAAGAAAAGCGGCAGGTAGTCGGGATCGGGCGTGTGGCTGACCAGTCGGGCGCCCGGCGGGATATAGTCCCGGAGGAAACTTCGCAGGCCGTCGCCCAGCCGACGCAACAGCAGCCGCCCACACGCCTCAAACTCCTCCTGGGCCTTGAACCGCTTCTGGTAGCGTTTTTTGGCCGTGCGCTGGGCGTATTCGACCAGTAGCGGCGCATGTTCCAGCAGGTAATCCTCGGCCAAGGGTCTCGGCTCGTGAAAGTGGGGCAGTAGTTTCAGCGCATCGGCCAAAAAGTTCGTCCCACATCGCCGATGCACCCCAATGATAAACACATCCGGTTTTTGGCTGGTCATAGCTTAAGGATTTTAGATAGCTTTGGGGGTGTTGGTTTGGAATCGTTTTTTCAAGGCTCGGAGCAGGATTCGGCTTAGGGTGCCTTCCTGGGGGTCGAAGCGGCCGGCCAGTCGCAGCCAGCGCCATGCCCGAAGCGGCCGACGCCAAAAAAGCCGCTCCGCTCGTTCCACGCACCGCCAACGCAGCACCTGCTCCAGCCGCCCGATCTCTTGCCGGAGTTCTTCGCCCGGCTCTGGCCGATGGGCCAAATACCCGGCCCGAATCTGCCGATACGCCTCGGCCACCGCCCAAGCCGAGGTCTCCACCGGGTCCCGATCCACGCACAGAAAATAGTATAAATCGCGTACTGCGCCCGGGTCCACTTCGGGCACATGTCGCCGGGCATACTCGGCTACCGCATTGGCACTATCACGTAGATGGGGATCCAATCGCTTTACAGTGACAGCTTCCGGATGCACCCGGTAGCGCAGGAGGCACTGGGGCAGGTTGGCCAGTCGGCCATGCTCGGCCAGTCGGCTAAAAAGGTCATAATCTTCGGCCTGAGGAAATTGGGGCCGGTAGGCGCCGCACTCCAAGGCAGCCTGCCGACGAAACATCGTGCTCGGATGGATAAAGGGCGAACCGAAAAAAAGCCGCCACCGAAGTGCTTCGTCCCCTAGTGGAAACTCTCGACGACGCAATGGCCGACCTTCCGGGTCGATGTCTTCCACCTGACTGCCCACCAGGACGCAGTCCGGATGGTCCTGCAGGAATTGATACTGGCGTTGGAGCCTTTCGGGCAGGGCTACATCGTCGGCGTCCAGCACGGCTACCAGCGGCGCCTGGGCCGTCCGGAGGGTAAAATTGCGGGCTGCAATATATCCTCCTTCCACCGGGAAATAGCGCACTCGGCTGTCTGTCAGGGATCGGAGGTAGGAGGGCGTCTCGTCTGTGGAGCCGTCGTCGGCGATGATCAGTTCCCAGTCCTGCATGGTCTGGC
>JAKPGL010000034.1 GCA_029550925.1 Planctomycetota bacterium | reverse complement strand
GAGCCGATCGCTGCGTTAAATCCAAGATGTGATCAATCACCGGCCGGAAAGACCTCACCCAAAGGCGAGACACTTATCTTCCGTGTCTTCCGTGTTCGCAGTCCATCGTACGATTTTACCCGATCCCAGCGTCTCTCCTTTCTTTTAACATTAATTGCCCGATTATCCCAAGGCAAGGAAAATTGGATATCTTTATGGCTAATACTCTCCACTCGGACAATTTCGCTCCTTCCGTTGTACTCCCACTGGACATAATCTCCTTTAGCCAGGGAGAACTTAAATCGAGTATTGGGTCCGTGGTCGCGGCGGACGATGGGCTGGCCCTGGCGGTAGCGTCCGACGGCTTCCAGGAGGCTGACGCATTGGCCGTCCCAACGGGTTTCGTTGCCCTGGGCGTCCAGATGGGCAAAGATTTCCAGGTGATGATTGTTTCCCGATTTGACCCAGCGGCGGCGCAAACCCGAACCAATCGGTGTTACGGTGTCCGACTTCCACACCCGAACGGATTTGATAGGAATGATCTGGCCTTTTCGGCTCCGTAGATAAGGGAGATTTTCCGGCGAGGCGAAAGCCTTTTTGGGATCGGGCTGGCCCAAAGCGGCCAGTTTCTCCTGGACCGCCTTGCGCACGGCCGGATCGACAATGTTGGCCGCCTCCTCCTTGCTAAGGGCCGAGAGGGCTTTTCGGACCTTAGTGCGGAGCTTTTGGGGATTCACGGAGTCTGGCGTAGGCGTGGCGTAATAGGTCTGATCGTGCAGGGCGCCGGAGAGGCGATGGTGGGGCCGAAACGAGACCAGGATGGATAGGACCCGCTGCTTGACCTGCTGGAAGAAGTCGGGCCAGGGCGGGTCCAGTTGGAGGGCCATGCGTTGGAGGACGTGTTTTGGCAGGCGAGCCGCCGCCGTGGAAAGCCGATGGACTATGCGCCGATCCGTCAAGCCGATCACGATGGCGTCGATGGCGTGCTGGCGATGGTCGGCGCGGTTTTTGTCCATGCCGGGGCCGAGAATGCTGTCGAGGTCCCAGGCCCGCCGGAGCATGGCGGTCAGGCCGCCGGTGGTGGTTTCGATCCGTAATCGCCCGTCCGAATCCGTGCGTCCGCCATAAAGAACCCCCAAATAATCCGCCGCAAGCCGACAGATATACCGCGTATCGCTCAAATGGCGGAGGGGAAAATCCTTGGACAACTCCTGCATCAGAAAACGACGGAGCTTTTCCTTGGCCCACTCGCCTTGGAAGTCCTTGACCCGCAGGATGATCTGGGACCATCGCTGGGGATCGCTGCCATAGGCCTCCCAAGGAGTGCGATTGCCTTTGCGGCGATTCTCTTCGTGGTAACAAAGGGTTTTATTAGCAAAGGAATTGTCCAGGGAACGGTCGAAGGGCAAGATGTGCTCGACCTCGAACTGAGGCTCGGAACCGAGCAGGGCGGCTAGTTCGATCTTCCGCCCCGTGTAGGGGCAACACCAGGCGCACTCCTCGGCCAGGAGGACTTTGAGGATTTCAAACGGGGTGGGCTGACGACCGAGGAACTGCTGGGCGATTTGACAGGCGTTTTCACGGCTGGTCTGCTGATCGCGCATGCGTCGGCTCATGGCCTCCCGCTGGCGACGGGAACGTTTCAGGTCGCGGGCCAACTCAATGCGAATTAGCGCCGGTTTGCCGTAGCGACGCTGCAAGGCGTTGACCACCTTGCGCAACTCGGTCAAGGCCCGAATCAGCAGGGGATTGTTCACCGAAGGAAATACCTGCCGAACCGGCGGGAGCCGATCCAGACAAACGCTCGGCCCCGGCAAACGGCCATACACTTGCCGGATGGCCTCGTTGAGCCGAAGACCCTGCTCCAACAGGGGCAAGAGCTTTCGGATGGCCCGTCGGCTAAAACTATAATAGCCGCTTTCCAGGTCCAGGTCGGCCAACTGCTGGGCTGTCTGGGGATCAAAACCCCAGGCGGTTTGAAGGGCCTTTTGAAGGGCCTCTGTGCTGATATAGGCCAGCAAGGTGTCCACCAGGCGTTTTTGGCCGTCGGAACCGAGGGCCTCCCAGGCGTGATCGCCCAGGATACGGCGGATACGGGCGGCGGTGGTATTGCCGGGCAGCTTCTTCTCGCCGCCGGCCTCCAGATTGCACTTCCATCCTTGTCCCTTTTTGCCGGTGGGGATGCCCAGGGCTTTGCGGATTTCGGCAAAGGTCAACGTTTCGTTTTTTTCGGCCAACTCATACAGACGTTGCCGATCCGCCGCCGAATCCGGATCGACCAAACAACGGATCTCGCCCTCTGGGTTAATAAACTCCAGGTCGTTGATCCGTTGGATGGAACGGATGCGCTGGGCCTCCAAGGAGGCGATTGTCGCGCGGCGATGGCGGTAAAGGACCTTGGGCGGCCCGCCTCCGGGCGGATACTGGAACTTGGACTCCAGCGGGCAAAGGCCGATCAGCCCCTTTTGAGATTTAAGTGGGCGCTGGAAAAAGATGGCCCGGAAAAGCTGGTCTTTGTGCTCCCCGGTCCACTCGGGATGAAACTGGGCTTGGGCAGCCCAAATGGCCTCAAACTCCTGCCGGTACATCTGCCGCGAAGTCCAACGGCCCCGAATCCGCTCCTGATGGGTATCCAGGCGGGCAAAATACTCGCCCAAGGTGCGTGCGCCGGAAGCCTGGAGGGCCTGACGCAATTGAGCAATACTGGTTTTGACCTGGCTTTTTTCTTCTTTATCTTTCTGTTGGTCCTTCTTGGCGCTGGACTGGAAGCCGCGACGCTGGGCCAGATGGAAAAACACCCGCCCCAATAGCTCCGGGGGCAAAGGGCGGTCCAAGGCGGCCGAACGAAGATGATAAATCCAGGCATCCTCGAAATTGGCCGGTGGGGCTTCGGAAAAAACGTTCTGGCGGAGCCAGGTGCGGGCCTGGAAGTCCAATTGGTCCAAGAGGGCCTTCCGGGCGGCGGGGCTACGGCTTCCGGGGGGAAATAGGCCCATCCGTTGCAAGGCCCGCCAGGTGCGGCGCAATCGCTGGGCACGACGAAACAATTGGCGGCGCATCTGGCGTGTCTGGCGACGCTGCTGGCCGGGCGGCTCCTCCTGGCCCTTTTCGATGTCGGTTTCCGCCGCAGTAAGCAACTCCCACGAGCGAACCCCGGCATCTAACAGCCCAATGGGTTCACCCTCCTGCAGCTCCAGGGCCGCCCAACCGAGGGATAATACCCCTAAATCCACGCTTAAAAGATAGGTAAGTTTTTCTTGCGAATTCGGCGGTGCAGCGTCAGATCGATGAGTTGCTAAAACATCCATCGGTTGAGTCCTTTGAAAAATATCAGAAAAGCATCGACCGGCCCCTTGACAAACATCTGGACATGGAATAATATACAACAAGTGTATCCGAGCGACGGTTCCCTGCAAGTCCCAGTAAGGGATTCCGGAAGGAATCGCGCGTATGGTCTTCCCCTTGGGGGAGCCAATTACGCCCTCAGCCTGCTGGCGGGGCGTTTTTTATGCGCGGGGCAGGCTTCATCCGTCGGGGGTCGGAAACCGCCGGCAGGAAGGTGGAAAAGAATATTGTAGAACAAATATACATATAAAGGTCCATATCGCCGGATCGAAGAAGCCGTTCCTGGCTGGTCCGGGGGGGCGGCCTGAGAATGGACTTGCTGCTGGATAGAGGGGGCCGATTTCCCTACGGGCGCGGCTCGGTAGTGCGCGCTCGAGCGAGGACCCTCGGGCTAGCGTGCTTCGCCATCTACCGCCTTGGACTTGCGTCCGAGGTGTTTTGCCCCTTATGGCCCCGGTTCAGCAGTCTGCCAGGGGTTGGGCCAATCGCCCCAGTGGTCCAGATACAGCCGATACGCCGCCACCCGATCGGCCTGCGATTGAAGCCATTGTTTCGTTTGAAGGACCAACTGCTGTTCCTCGTCTAGGCTGAGTTGGCCGAGCAGCACGCGGGACCTGAGAAACACGAAGTAGGTGTCCAATACGTCGCAGCGGCAATAGTCTTGGATTTCGGGCAATCGGCCCGCCTGATAGAGGTCCTGGACCATGCAGCCTTGGATGTCCATTTTGCCGGGTTTGCCCAACAGGTTGGCGGCCAGGTTCAGGCCGCCCGTAAACCGAGTAGCGCCGAAGTTGGTCAATAGGTCGCACAGGTCGATATGGGCCTGAATGTTGTAGCGATTACGGGGCTGCTCGAAGGTTCGCCCTGCGCCGGTAAACCAGCCGGGAATGCTGATCCCATACCGAAAGGCGGCTAGTTCCAAGAGCGGCAAATCGAAATAGTGGCCGTTGAAACTCACTAACGTGGGCCGACGATACGCTTCCCAGCCGCGCCAGAAGTTTTCGACCATCACATGGGGCCGATACAACGGTTCATCCAAGGCGACCAAGTCCAACAGGCTAAAATCCTCGCCCACCTTGGCCGCGGCAATGGCGATCGGAATCTGATAGGTATAAGGAATGAAATCAGATTCGTATTTTTCCATCAGTTCCGCCCGATACTGAGTAATGGCTTCTTCGGGAGTAATCGATTGGCCTGGATGGCGCAGTTGGGCGAGGAGTTGGCCGTCGGCCACGCTTTCTACGTCGAACACCAAATAACGGACGGTTGGGGAGGCCATGCCTCATCTCCTGGAGGGAAGGGATGGGGGGAGGGAGTTGTCTTTTGTTCAAGGACCGAAAAAGAAACATCTCCTTCTGGCAGAATTGCAAAAAAACGTTAAATTAACATCATTTCCGACTGTTGAAAATAGTCCCCTTGGCAAAAGTGGATTTTTATGAACCCAGAGCGACTTTTAGAACGATTTTTGCAGTATGTGGGGATAGAGAGTACTTCTATCGAGGGGTCTGAGAGCCGCCCCAGTTCCCCCGGTCAACTTCGCTTAGGCCAACTACTGGTCGAACATCTCCGGCAGATGGGCCTCCAACAGGTGGAACAAGACCCCCACGGCCTAGTGTGGGCTACCGTGCCGAGCAATGTGGATCGACCGACGCCAACCATCGCCTTTCTGGCCCATCTGGATACTTCGCCCGAAGCCCCCGGAGGACCGGTGCGTCCTCAGGTGATTCGGTCGTACCAGGGCGGTCCGATCCCTCTGCCTGGAGATCCCAGCAAAATTCTTCAAACGGAAGAAAACCCGGAATTATTGCGGATGGTGGGTAAAACTTTGATTACGACCGATGGGACCACCCTATTGGGGGCCGACGATAAAACCGGCGTAGCGATTTTGGTGGAAACCGCCGCCCACCTGGTGGAAAATCCCCACATTCCCCACGGGCCGATCCGGCTGCTTTTTACCTGCGACGAAGAAATCGGTCGGGGGGTGGATTTTGTCGATCTGGCCCGGCTAGGGGCTACGGCGGCTTATACCTTAGACGGCGCCGGAGCGGACGCCATCGACGTAGAGACCTTCTCCGCCGACCAAGCGGTCATCACCATCACCGGCCGAAATATCCATCCTTCCATCGCCAAAGGCCGGATGGTCAATGCCCTTCGGGTGCTGGGGCATCTGCTGGTTCAATTTCCTTTAGAGGAGCTGAGCCCTGAATCGACCGAGGGTCGGCAGGGATTCCTCC
>JAKPGL010000033.1 GCA_029550925.1 Planctomycetota bacterium | reverse complement strand
ACCGGCGGGATCCGTCCAGCAAAGCACCCAGTAGCCGCCGGTAGGTGAACCCGTAATCGTGATGGTCTGCTGTTCGGGCTGGGTAAGCTGGATGGTTTGGCCCATCTGTCCAGTATGCACAAGCCAACCGGCCGGGGCGTCATCTTGGACCGATTCAAAATCGGCGCCCGCTAATAGGGATTGGGCCGGTGTGGCCAGGGGCGCCTGGAGGGCGATTTCCGAGCCGCCGGGCCACCAGGCGTCCGTTGCTTGGCGGCGGGCCTGGCCCGCAAGCACTAGGCGGCCGTCCTCGATCTGGCCGGTCAGCGTCTCGGGCAGGATCATCACCGGCCAACCCAGATTGCCCAGGTCGGTCATGGCAATGGCCATATCGCCTTGATTGCCGCTGGCCGGTTGCACGTCGATTGAGCGGTTGCTGCTGTTGAAATAATAGCCTTCGGCCCGGAGATCGTCGATCAGGATTTGCAGGGCCTGGCGGAGGAAAGGTCTTGGGAGGTTTTTTTCCTGGACGTAGCGAAAGAGCAGCTCTTGGGCCGTAGCAGTAATCTGGTTTTGCCAGCCGCCGCCGGCGGATTGCCAACTGGCCAAATATTGCCAAGTCGATGTTGCTTCCGGCGCAAGGTCCAGCATCTCTTGCACCGCCTGGCAGCGGGTATAGACGTCGCCGGTGCGCGCTGCGTCTAAGGATCGGGCCAGGGCAAAGAGTCTGCCCCACCAGTTCAGCAGTCCATTGTGTCCGCTGGTGTCATAGAGGTTCATGGCGATTTTCCTTCATCCGTAGGCCCAACGCGGGCCATGGTAATCTGATCCAGTTGGAATGGATTTCGGTCTTTATCCTCCACATGAGGCAAATGGCCCAGAGGCCAGGGCTTATCCATAGGCGGCAGCCGGTCCAAAAGCCAGCGATACATCGCCTGCACCCGATAGACCAGCCCCTGGCCGGTGGGGCTTGTCGTCGGCGGCAAAGGCTTTACTGTATATTTTTGCAATTTTGCCTGCACCGCCTCTTGGCCGGTACCGAAAGTAAAATCTTCCGGCTTGGGCAGTTCGGGCCAACTGCCGAGCCGTTCCGCGTCATAGAGCACCGCCCTAGTGGCTGCGCCCCGGCCCAGTTGGAGGATCGCGGTCGTAGGGCCAGTCGTCGGGCTGTTGCGGACCGCCTTGGGACAACCGGTCAGGAGCCGGTGGAACGAATAGATGTTCTTCATGCGTACGTAGGTATAGAGGTTTTGCTTATGGGACTGCGAGTATTGATCTTGGCGTTGGGCCGGTTTTAAGGCTTCAGGAGACACGCGTTGGACCTGGGTTTTGTCGTGTGGTTCTTTTTCGGGTGCTCCGGGCGTAGGTGCGGGCCAATTGGCTATGCCGTGAGGCGGCCGATAGGGCTGTTGCAGATAGCACTGAAAGAGGGCAATGATGGCCGGGTTCCGTTCGCCGCCCCAGGTGTTGTAGCCGAAGGGACTAGGCATTTCGGCTATACAAGGGTGATAGGCCGACGGCTGCGGACGGCCCGGCACTTCCGGGGCGGGTTGATCGTCGAGCCGCAAATCCTTACCGATGGCTAGCAAATGCTGAGTAATAAAATCATTGGAGGTATCGCCGCTTTTTTCCGGACTGCCCAGGATTTGGATTTCGATTTGGCCCGCCACCTGGTTGGTGGGGCCGATCTCTTCCACGATGGTAGCTTGGCGGAGTTGCCAAGTCTTGGCATAATTGCCAGCGTTTCGCAGAATGCCTAG
>JAKPGL010000025.1 GCA_029550925.1 Planctomycetota bacterium | reverse complement strand
CGTAACATTTCAGCCGAATGGAGTTGGACCTAGGTTTCTCCTCCCTCCTCTGGCCATCAAGAGGGGAGGGTGAGGGGGATAGGGAAAAATGTCTATTGCCCCCCTCACCCGGCCTGCTTCGCAGGCCGTCCTCTCCCACGGTGAGGAGAGGCGAATTTTTTTCCCCTCGGCAGAAGTGTTACGAAAACCCGTTCCTTCAATCGTCTGCTATGCTGCCCCCCTCCATCTCTCCTTTGGAGTGTGATCCAAGAAGGCGGAATTGTCAACTTTTTTGTCGCCCGTTTTCTGCCTTTTTGAGGGGGGGAGAAGTATTTTGCCTATTTTGCCTTATCGAAAAATTTTCTCATTTCTCCTGAAGGCCCTGGTAAGTTCTGCCGATCATTTCCAAGCCCATGGACTGCTGCCATTGGCTTGGCATCTGTGTGCAGGACCAAAAATGCCTATTCTTGCCTTTTCTATTTTCTCTATTTTGCTTATATTTAACAGTTGGCCCCGGAAAATACCTTTCTGCACCGGAAGTTCTCTCCAGAGGAGTATCCAAAGAGGCAACCCAAATTACCCCTATAAGGGGGTTTTTGAAAGCTTGAAGGCTCCTTGGTGGTCAACGATACTTCGGCTGACTTTGATTCCACTTCAGAAAGGGATAAAATACACTAGGGTGGATGAAGCCGTCCGAGGAGGATGTCCGAGGGCGGCACTGCCCGCCAGTCCGGGCGGAGGCCTGTTTCTCATCTTTTCTTAGGAGGCCGGGTCATGAAAAACGGTTGGTTTCTTATCGTTTTGGCGACGATACTGGTAGGGGTAACTGCTGGATGGGTATTTGCCCAGCAACCGGCCGGTCCCTTGCCCAATCCGCCTACTCCGGGCGGTCGATTGCCAGAAAAAGGCCAACCAGTGCCGCCTGGTCAGGCTACCGGGCCATCGGCCCCCGCACCGGGTGTTCAACCGCCGGGCGGCATTCCGACGCTTCCTTTGCCGGGTACATTGCCAGGCGCACCCACTCCAGGCGGATCGGCGGCCTCAAAGCCGGGCAATCTCCCCGCAGGCATCCTGCCGGGACCTGCCGGAGGCGTCTCCGGGTTACCGGCGGGAGGACTGCCCGATGCGCCGATGCCGAGTTATCCGGGCGCCGCTACCAGTCGCGCACAACTGCCGTCGGTGGGAGGCCCCTCCATGCCTTCCCCGGCAATGTTTGCCGATCCGATTTATGGGCCTTATGTACCCCAGGCTGCCCCGATCGGGCCGACGCCGACTTTTGGGACGATTCAACCCTCCTCTCCCACGGCGGCGTATGAAAAACCCTTTTCGGATTATACTCCGCCGCCGGTGTATAGCCCCTATATGAACCTCTACCGATTCAATCCGCGAGGGCCTATCGACAATTACTATTCGTTGGTTCGGCCTTTCGTCATGCAGAATGCGGTCAATCAGCAATATAGCCGACGGCTGCAAGATTTACAGATGAACAATCGGCTGCAACAGACGATCCTTCAACGGCTCCAGCAACAGAATCAGATTCAGCAGGGGACCTATCAGCCCGGCTACTTTATGAATCACGGGAGCTTCTTCCCGGGGTATTGAGCCGGGGTTCGGCTAGGGGAGAGGCTGGATTTCGGGCGAACGATTCTGGGGCGGTTGCGGGGCTGGGGGAGATGGGGTCGGGGAGAACTACCCCGCTAAGCTGTAAGAAGGTTGCGACTCTTTCGCGGGGGGATTGTTCGACGTTGTGGGCGCAGGCCGAGGCGGGGAGTATATTTTGTCGCCGGTTGGCGCTTTGTCCAAGGGCGCCGGGGAAAGAGCCTCCAGGCGAATCGGCGTGTTTCGAAGCCGCCCCTCTCGTTCCACCAAAAGTCGGATTGTTTTTGGAGCAGTCTGAAGGTGTTTTTTCAGTTCGGTTTCGTCGGCGGGCCAGGGTTGGTCTTCCAATTGATAGATATAGTCGCCGGGCCGAACACCGGCCTGGTCAGCCGGAGAACCGGGTACGACATACGTAACCAGGGCGGTCCCTGGTTCGGCCTCATCGGTTCGCCACAACAGGCCCAATCGCATCGGCTGGCCGGAAAGTTCGATCCGAAACTGTAACAGCCGTTCTTCCCCGGGCCGAAGCACCACTAAGTCCACTGCCTGAGGGGCGGTCATCACATGGCGCAGCAGGTCTGGTCCGCTATGCAACTCCTGGCCGTTCAGCCGAAGCAGATGATCCCCAGGCCGAAGCCCTGCTCGAGCGGCCGGTAAATCCGGCACCACCTCCACCAACCGAACCCCAGGCCCTAGAAATTCCTGTTCCGACCAGACTACCCCCAACCGAAGCGGCAGGATCGGGCGACGCTGAAACATTGCTTGAAGCGTTTCGGGCGTCTCCTGGGCCGACTCATCCCGAAATCCAGCCGTCGCCTCCTGGTTAGCCAACGTCCAACTCGTCCAAAAGGCCAACCGGACTACCGCCGCCATCCCCTCGAAGTGGATTCGGTCCACATCATCGGTCGGACGGTGATAGTCTTCGTGCAAGCCGGTGTGAAACAACAGGGCGGGGATTTTCCTTTCGATAAACGAATAATGATCCGAATTGGGCGCTAATTTCCAGTTAAAATCCAGGCGCAGACCTACCCACTGGTTTTGTTCGCTCAAAAGACGCCGCAGGCCGTAGCTCGTCCTGGTTCCGAACACAGTCAGCGTTTCCTCTCGGAGCCGACCGATCATGTCCAGTCCGAGCATGAAAACCACCCGATGATCTGGCAAGGTGGGCTGGGACGCCCAATGTTTCGACCCTACGGCGCCAATCTCTTCGGCGTCCCAGAAGGCAAAAAGTACGGTGCGTTTAGGCCGTTCGGGCAGCAGGGTGAACACTTTGGCCAATTCGAGCAGGCCGGCTACGCCGCTGGCGTTATCGTCGGCCCCGTTGTGGATTTGGCCGACGCCGCCTCGGCTCTTTCCCTCTTCGCCCCGGCCAATGTGGTCATAGTGGGCGCCTAATACGATCACCTCCCGACGGAGCTTCGGATCGCTGCCTGGCAGGACGGCCAATACATTCCGATAGCCTTTGCCGAACGGCTGGAAATACCCGCCCTCGACGCCGGCCGGTTGAAGGCTTCGCTTGGCAAGCTGTTGGGCGAGATATTCCGCCGCTTTTTGCGCCCCGGCGGCGCCCGCCAATCGGCCTTCCAAAGCGTCGTCGGCCAAATAAGCCACATGGCCCCGAAGGTCCTCGTTGGTGATTGCTTCTACGGCGGCATGGGTGGCGGAACGTTTTTCGGCCAGCGCCCCACTGACAAGCCCTCCAAAAAGGACTGCACAAGCCAAAATGCCCACCCATCCGGCCAAGCTGTTTCTCGCCAGGCCGAAACGCAGGGAGATGTTTCTTTCTCTGGTCCTCTGAACCGTCGTCCTCACCCGGGATGCTCCTTTGGTTGCCTCGACTTTGGTATGGTCGTTGTCTGCTAGAATCCACGTCTCTGCTCTATCATATCCTAAAAATTCCTCTTCTGGATGGTGGAATCGGGGTGGAATCGAACGCCCCAGAGCCTTTCGCTTCTACGGATTCTTATAGGGCGGACTTCGCCTTTCCAAGAGATTTTGTGGAGTAGGCGGAGGCGAAGCAGCCTACAGAAGATAACCTCCAGGGGGAAAGATGCATGGAGAAGAAACTTTACGGACCGGGGAAACCGTACCGCGGGTTTCCTCTGTTCGAGATTACCGCTGTGTGAGGCCCAAGGAATCCTCTTTTCTACCTCAACAGGGGAGTCTCAAAGTCCTTCTCCGGGGCGCATCGGACAGGATTCGATGGAAGTCGGTTCGGTCGTAAAGAGATGGCCTTGATAGGTATCTCGGCGTTTGAGTTCGGCTTCGATCGCCGCCACGACCGCCCCTTTTTTTGCTGACCATTCCGGCGCCACAAGATACTCCGGCGGCGCATCCGCACAGAGCCGGTCGATCACACAGTCCGGCCGAAGCCGTTCTAAAAAATCCACCACCAACCCTGCATATTCTTCCAAACTTGGCAACCGGACCTGCCCAGCCTGGTACAACTGAGCCAATCGCGTGTCCCGAGCCACATAGAGGTTATGGACCTTCACCGAGTGGAGTCCCAGCCGGGCAATCTCCTCCGCAGTAGCTCGAACCTGGTCGGCCGACTCGCCCGGCAAGCCGACAATCACATGCGCCCCGACCGGTAAATGGCGTTTTTGAGCCCGCTCTGCTGCATCCAAAAACGCCTCGTACGTATGATGGCGACCAAGCCAGTCAAGCGTCCGGTTATGGATCGTCTGTAAGCCCAACTCCAAAAGCACCCAGGTCTTCTGAGCCAGTTCGGCCAAAAGGTCCAGGACCTCGTTTGGCACACAGTCGGGCCGGGTTCCGATGGCCAGTCCGACAATTTCCGGCTCTTGGAGGGCCTGCTGATAGAGGTCTCGCAGTTTTTCCACTGGCCCATAGGTATTGGTTCCTGGCTGGAAATAGGCCAGGAAACAATTCACTCCATACCGACGCCGAAGTTTTTCCGCTGCCTGCTGAATCTGTTGCCGGATAGGTCGGGGCGTTTGACGCCGGGCCGGGCTGAAACTGGCTAGATTGCAAAAAATACACCCTTCCCTGCTCAACGTGCCATCCATATTGGGGCACGCAAATCCCCCATCGACGGTAATCTTCCACACCCGGGCGCCGAACTTTTCCCGCAAAAACAGTCGAAGCGGGTAGTACCGCAACCCTTCCTGTTGCCAAAGGTACATAACAGACCCTTTGGACTCAGGACTATTCATGCCGGAGGCCTTCGGTCGGGAGCAATTTGGCCGCCCGATACGCCGGGTACAGACCACCCAAAACTCCTACTCCCAGCGCCAAAACAAATCCTTTGAGGACGACCGCGGCGGGAATCTGCCCGGCCACCATTCGACCGGCGGCGGGGATTCGGCTCAGCAGTTGTATCATCGCCCAGCCGAGGATTGTACCTACTACCGCCCCGGCCAGAGCCAGGAGCACTGCTTCGAAAAGTACAAGTCGCATCAGTCGGCCTCGCCGCCAGCCGACCGCCCGGAGGAGGGCCAGTTCTCGCGTCCGTTCGAAGACGGCCGTCAGCATCGTATTGATCATGCCCAGGCCGCCCAACAGCAGCGCCACCGCCGAGGTCAGCCAAGCCGCCGCCTTGGCCAGTTGCAACTCCACCGACGAGGCCACATTCTCTCGCAACGTCTGCGCCCGCAGATACGGGGCCAGCGATTCGATCTCGGCTTTTAGATGCTGAAGCTCTTCGGGCGTGTGCAGTTCAGCCACCACATTAAACGCAGTAACTTTCCCCTCTAAATCCATCATCTGTTGCAGGTCTAGCAGGGGCGTAATCATCGTGCCGTTTTCCAACAGGTTTTCACTTTCGTAGATAGCGAGGATGGTGAACTTATGCCCGGGGGCCAGTTCCACCGAGTCGCCCACCTTTTTCCCCAAACTGGCCGCCAACGCCGAACCGACCACCACCACCCGCCGATCCCCCGGCCCAAACAGCCGACCTTCGACGATTTTCAAATCCTTCAGCAGGAAACTATCCGGCGGCATTCCCCGAGCAATCACTCCGAAGATATCCACATCCGGAAAAGAGAACGGCTGCAAGAGGCCCGGCGAAACCTCTCGAACTCCGGAAATTTGCCGAATGCGGGCGCCCAACTTCTCGTCCAAAATGCTGTTGATCTGTTGCAGGCCGCCTTTGCGCACCACCACCAGATCGACCCCCCGACGCTGAAACAGGTCCAGCAGGGCCTGTTCAAACGAACCAGCCAGTCCTACCAAAGCCACCACGGCCCCGACCGCCACCGATACCCCTAGCACCGTCAGCAGCGTGCGAACCGGTCGCCGCCTGAGGTTCTTCCAGGCAAACCCAATCAGCGTCATCCCCGTCGGCCTTTCCTAGTAGATAGAGACGGGCGTTGCCCCTCGTGCCACGTCGCTTGTCCATTGAATATACAGAATACGTTCGACGACCGAAATACCAGCCGACGTGCGATGGACCTCTCGATCCAAATCGCCTGCTATCAGTTACAACCCGACGATATTGTATCCGGCATCGACGTGGACGATTTCGCCGGTTACACCGCTGGAGGCGTCGCTCAGCAGATACAGGCCGGTCGCGCCAATCTCTTCAAACTCGATGTTTCGGTTCAGACATGCTTTGCGGGCTGCATGGCGGAGCATTTGGTCGAACTCGGCTAAGCCGGCGGAGCTGAGCGTACGCATCGGACCTGCACTGAGGGCGTTGACGCGGATTTGTTTTTCTCGGCCCAAGTCCCAAGCCAGATACCGCACCGAATGTTCCAAGGCCGCTTTGCACACGCCCATCAGGTTATAGCCCGGCATGACTTTCTCGGCCCCAAAATAGGTGATCGTCAGTATCGTTCCTCCCGGCGGCATCCAGGCCGACGCCGCACGGCAGGCCGACACCAGACTATACACCGAAATATCCATCGCCCGATGGAAACCTTCTCGACTGGTTTGCACGTACGGCTTTTTCAATTCCGCGGGCGGCGCAAAGGCGATCGAGTGCAACAACATGTCGATCCGACCGTAGGTCTTGCCCACCGTACGAAAAACAGCCGTTATGTCGTCGTCGTTTTGCACATCGCAGGGCAGCAGGAGTTTGGGTTGAAATGGGCCAAGGAGTTTTTTCACCCGGCGTTCGTTGGACGGGCCGGGCAGATAGGTAAACACAAGTTCGGCGCCCTCCGCATAGAGGGCTTGGCTGATCGCCCAGGCCAAACTCCGATCATTGGCCACCCCCATCATCACGCCGATTTTCCCGCTCAGTTTTCCCATGCTATGGATCCTTTATGCAGATAATGGTCCCAATACGGTCGCCGTACAAAACAACCTGCCATGTTGTCCTGTACAAAAAAATGTTTTCCCCTAGCGGCAGTCCAGAACACTGCCAAAACAGTCCAGAATTAGTACCAAAGCTATCCAGAACACTGCCAAAACAGTCCAAATTGTCATTCCCGCGAAAGCGACAGCCCAGAATTTCGTAACATTTCAGCCGAGTGAAGTACCTTTTCTTGTCACTGCCGCGCAAGCGTCCAATCTAGGCTTCTTGCAGCCTCTACTTGGGAGGAATAACAACGTAGTCTCCTCATAGGAACCGGGACTACCGCTAGAGCGGGAATGACAAGGGCGTCCCTTGGCTAAAATTGTAGCCTTCGAGGCAAGCCTGACGGATGAGACCCATTGCACCACAAGACAGGGGGTATCTCGGCGCCCCAACCGCTTGGCCCCGGACCAGGGGCCGAGGGGCAGGTTACCCCAATTGGTCGGCCGTTGGCGGCGGCCCGGCCAAGAGGTCGTATTCTTCCACCGGGGCCATGTCGCCATCGAGGATCGTCTGGCAATAGGCCCGCAAAAGGGCCATCTGACTGCTGATAAATCGCCGGGCCACCCGCTTTTTCCGATCGTTGCTCCGGGCCTGATCCAGCAGCAAATGTCCCACCAGGACAATGATCGCCGAATCCACAAGTCGCCGACCGGAAAGGTCCAGATAAGACGACGGTTTTTGTTTGATCGCCTGGATCGCCTCGACGACCCGTTGGCGGCCTTCGACCAGTTGGCGCTGGAGTTCTTGCAGGAGCGGGTCTTCGTAGGAGCGAGCTTCCCACTCGGTAGCCAACGTCTCAAACGCCCCGGACGAGACGCCTCGCACCGCCGCCACGATCTGCAACTGACTGGTGCCTTCGTAAATGGTCGTGATGCGGGCGTCGCGCAGATAGCGCTCCGCCGCATAGTCCTTCATGTATCCCGAGCCGCCCAAAATCTGCACCGCATCGTACGCCACCCGGTTGCACATTTCGGATGCGTAGTATTTGCTCATCGGCGTCAACATGGCATTGATCCGTTTGAGCGAGCGGGCCAGTTGTTTGCGCTGTTTCGCCTCGTCGGCCGGGAGGTCTTTTTTCCATTCCAGAATGCGGCTGTTGTTGTTTTCCCGGTCGCAGACCATCGAGGTGTAATAGGTGAGCGCCCGGGCCGCCTCCACAGCGATTTTCATATCGGTAACCATCTCGGCCACGGCCGGCAGGCGTTCGATGGGGCCGCCAAACTGCTGCCGGGTGTGGGCGTAGTTGCGGGCCAGCCGGTAGGCCGCCTCTGCAATCCCCAGCGATTGGGCCGCTATGCCCACCCTCGCCCCGTTCATCAGAGCAAACACATAGGTAACCAGTCCCCGTTGCCGTTCCCCTACCAGCCGAGCCGGCGCATTGTCGAACACCAGTTCGCAGGTCGGTGAACCGTGGATCCCCAACTTGTGCTCCAAATGACGCACTTTCACCCGCTCGGACCGTTCGGTCAAAAACAGGCTCAAGCCGCGCCCGTCCGTCGTACCCGGTTCGCTGCGGGCCAGCACCAGCAGGATCTCGCCGCAACCGTTGGTAATGAACCTTTTTACCCCATTAAGATACCACTGCCCCGTCTCGTCCTGAAACGCCCGCAGCCGAACCGCTTGCAAGTCGCTGCCCGCGTCCGGTTCCGTCAGCACCATGGCGCCGGTAACCTCGCCGACGCAAAACCTCGGCAAAACCTCGTCTTTGATCTCGTCGTTGGCAAAGGCGTAAATCGTTTCGGCGATCCCCTGGAGACCGAACAGGTTCATGAACGAGGCGTCGGCCCGGCTGACGATTTCCGTAGCCATCGTATAGACGAGATTCGGGCAGTTCAGCCCGCCGTATTTTCGCGGCAGGGTAAAGCCCATCAAGTCGGCCTGCGACATCCGCCGCAAGTTTTCCTGCACCAACGGGTGCAACGTTACGGTGCCGTCCGGATTCAGCTGGTTGCCTTCCTCGTCGATCTGCGCCGCATGAGGCGCTAGCACATTCGCCGCCAGATCGCCGACGATCTCCAAGACCCGCCAATAATTGTCCACCGCATCGTCCAAATCGACCGGCGTGTAGTCGGCCTGGCCGTTGAGCGTATCCTCCTCCTGAATCCGGGCCAACTCCTTCAGATCGAAATGCCGAAACAGGAACTGAATATCTTCATTATCTAAGAAATAGTTTCCCACAGTACGGTCCCCTTGGAAGGCGAAACGTTGCCAGCCAATTTGCAAAGGTTCAGTCTATTGCTCCTTGGTATCTATTCTCCAAACGTCCGACGGTAAAGCCTCCGATGTTGGAAGAGGGGCTGCTATCGTCGCTCGCGCAGGGCTTTGATCATCATCGGAATCACCTGCTTCATGTCCCCTACGATCCCGTAATGGGCGATCGAAAAGATCGGCGCTTCCGGGTCCGTGTTGATGGCCACGATCTTGGCCGACTCTTCCATTCCAGCCCGATGCTGCACCGCTCCGCTAATCCCGCAGGCGATATACAACGCCGGTCGAACCGTGGTTCCGGTCTGGCCGATCTGATGTTCTTTGCCGATAAAACCGCTATCGACGGCCGCCCGACTTGCACCCACTGCGCCGCCAACGGCCCCAGCCAATTCGTAAATCAAACGGAAGTTTTCTTTACTGCCCACACCGCCCCCGCCCGCCACAATGACCCGGGCGCCTTTGAGGTTCACCTTTCGCGGCTCCAGATGCCGCTCCAATAGCCGAACCACAAAAAGCGTATCGTCCAACTCCACCTGTTCCCGGACGATCTGGCCCCGCCGACTCGGGTTCGGCGGCAACAGAGGCATGACCCCTTCCCGCACCGTGGCCATTTGCGGCCAGCCGTCGTAATTGACAATCGTGGCGATAATGTTGCCGCCAAAGGCCGGTCGCACCTGAAGCAATAGCTTCGGATGCACTTGCTGGGTGCGAGGTTCGACCACATCGTCGATCTGCAAGTCGGTGCAATCCGCCGTCATCCCGGCCCGCAGATGGGAGGCCACTCGCGGAGCCAGGTCCCGACCCAACGGCGTGGCTCCATACAGCACAATTTGCGGATGATATTTTTCAATCAAACGACAAACCACCCGGGCGTAGGGGAGCGTCTGGTAATGGGCCAACCGGGAGTCTTCCACCAGATACACCTGGTCCGCCCCCTGGGCGATCAGTCGGTCGGCCAAACCGGCTACCTGATGGCCGGCAAGCACCGCACCGACCCGAACCCCTAATTGGTCGGCCAATTGCCGGGCCTTCCCGCATAGCTCCAGCGACACATCGTGCAGCGCCCCGTCCTCCTGCTCCGCATACACCCACACTTCGCCTTGGCGGTTCACCGGAATCATAGTACCTGTAGTCCTCTTCTGGGAAATTTTCTCGGAAATTTTTGAACGTCCTAAGCCTAACCCCGGCCCTCTCTGGTCGCCTCCTTTACCCCAACGTGCGATCCACCACCAATTCGTGGATCAATTCCCGGACGCCTTCCTCCGTGGCCGGGTACTGCTTATACACCTTGCGCGTCAGCACAATCCCCTGCACCCGCCACACTTTCGTAGGCGAGCCGGCGGCCCCACATCGGCTCAGGTCCGCCCCGATCCGATCCAAATCCCACTCCTCGATCAAAAGCCCCTGACGCCGAAGCTCTTCGGTGCGGGCTGCCAGAGCGGCCTGGAACTCCTGTTCGGACGCTTGTGGCAGAAGGGCTTTCAGTTCGGCGGCCAATTCCGTCCCCGTCCTCGCCCGCTTAAACCGCATCAGCCGCTTGGCCGACCGAGGACGCGGCAGATTCGCCGTCCCCAATACCGTTACCAGCGCCGGCAACGCCGACTCGACCACCTCCCAGCCATGCCCCATGTTCCGCCGAACCCGAATCCGGTCTCCCTCAGCGCCCAAAAACGCCTCTAAATAGGTAATCTGCGGCAGACCGAGCTTTTCGGCAATCTGCGGCCCTACTTGCGCTGTATCGCCGTCGATGGCCTGCCGACCGCACAGGACAAGGTCGTATCGGCCAAGGGTCCGAATGGCCTGGCTAAGGATGTAACTGGTTGCCAAGGTGTCGCTGGCAGCCGCACGCCGATCCGTAAGCAAGATGACCCGATCAGCCCCTCGATAGAGGCATTCCCGCAATACCTCCGCCGCCTTCGGAGGCCCCATGCTAATGGCGGTTACCGTCCCACCACATCGATCCCGGATCTCCAAGGCCGTCTCTAACGCATTGAGGTCTTCGGGATTGAAAATGGCCGGCAAGGCAGCTCGATTCACCGTGCCATCTTCTTTCATGGCATCCGTCGTGATATTCGCCGTGTCCGGCACCTGCTTCACACACACCACACAGTCGTAAGGCACTGGAAACCTCCAAAAATCTTCAGTTCCAGGTTCCCGTATTTAACCGGAATGAAAACCACACATTTTAAGCAGAAAAGCAGACACAATAAAGGGGGGAGAG
>JAKPGL010000206.1 GCA_029550925.1 Planctomycetota bacterium | reverse complement strand
GCCGCCCTATCCAGGAACTTCTTATGTGCGGCTTTCGGTGTGCGTGCCGCTCGTGGAGTTGATGCCGAACGTGCTGAAAGTCTTCGGTTTTGACCTGACAGGCCAGTCCACGGCGTTTACGACGGTGTTTCGGTATGAACTGTAAGAAGGCAGGAAGATTTCCTCTGGCGTTAGAGAGATACGGTATGCGTAGAGTCGTTCGTCCTCGGTCTGGTCGAGCCTACCGGTCCCGGCGTGGGATCGCCACGTTTTGGCTGTTGCTTTTTGTGCCGGTGTTTTTGGTGCTATTGGGGCTGGTAGTCAATGTGGCGAACCTATGGCTTGCCCGGGTGGAGTTGGAAAACGCCCTGGAATCGGCCGCCCTGGCTGCCGTGAAAGAGTGGGTGGAAAATCCCTCGACGCCGGACCCAACGACCGGTCCGCGGGCGGTTGGGATTGCCTATGCGGCGGCCAACACGGTGCGAGGCCAGCCCGTCTCGCTCCCCTCAGGAGCATTCTTCTTCGGAGCGGTTTATCAAGAAGCGAGCGGCTGTATGGTCTTCGATGCGACTATCAGCCCCGATTGTAATGCAGACCCTCAGAGACATTCTGCGGTTTTGGTTCAGGCCGTAGTCCCGGTGGCTACTTTATGGAGCAACTTATTAGGACACAATTTTGCAGCCGGCCATGTAACCGCCTTTGCCATTGCCGTTTATCCGTGTGGACCCAATCAACAACCCAAACTGATCTGGGCCAATAGGGTGATTACGCCATAACAGGTTTTTACCTCCGGGAAGAAAAGCCTTCGGTGTTTTTCCAGCGGTTGGGATGGAAACTTTGGACAGGGAAACCTTTCTCCATATCCAGTTGCGAAGAAAGCGGCGGAGTATGCAGGTAGCAGAGAAGCGGGTTGGGACGAAAGGCCGTCGGCGTCGGGCGGCCCTGACGGTGGAGCTGATCCTGGTACTGCCGATTTTGATCCTGGTCTGCCTGGCCACGATTCAATTCGGGATTTTGATGACAGTCCACCAGGCGGTCACGCATGCGGCCACGGTGGCCGCCCGTGAGGCCGCCAAGGGGGCCCCCCAGCAGACCCTCGAATGTATTGTGGAGGAAGTCTTGGCCCCCCATTGTCTTACCGTAGGGACAGGCCCCACCGATTGTGTCCGGGTGGTCCCAGAAGACCTGGGCAGTTCTGTGCGGGTAACGGTGTATGTAGATACCGATTGCAAACCGTTTATCAATCCGCTGTCTTCTTTTGGGTTCAGTTTGGCGAACCGGTTTCTTTGCGAGCGGGCCGTCGTGCCGAAAGAGTGATCTCTTCTCTCGCTTCCGGGGCCAAACGCCGGAAGAATTTTTCTTCCCCCCTTCGGAGAGTGCCCAAAATTGCTCTTGGCAGAAAGCCTGGGTGGGAATATCTTCTTTTTCGAAAGCTCCGGTTCTACCGAAAAGAGACAAGTGTTGTTTTGCTCCTTTTTCTGGCCATCTCCAACCTTTTTGGGGGGAGCCTAAAACTCCAGGTGCTTCTCAAGGGGCCGAACCTGAAAGAGTTGGTATCTATCGCTGGCAGGAGGCTAGCATTTACACATGGAAGTGGTAGTATTCCTCCCCAATTGGGTGGGTGATCTGACGATGGCCACCCCGACGCTGCGGGCGTTGCGTCGGTATTTTGGCCCAGCAACCCGAATGGTGGGGATAATTCGTCCTTATCTGGGGGACATTCTAAAAGGAACCCCTTGGCTGGACGAACTCTGGGGGTTTACGCCGAAAAGTCCGGCATCCTCCGAGCGGTTTTGGGGGGTTGTGAAGCGGATTCGGCAAGGACGGTTTGACCTAGCCATCCTGTTGACCAATTCCCTGGGCACAGCCCTGTTGGCGGCATTGGGGGGGGTGCGAAAACGAATCGGTTATGCCCGGGATGGACGAGGTTGGTTGCTCACCGATCCTATCCAGCCGCCGCGGCAAGGCCGACGCATTCTGCCAACGCCCATGGTGGATTACTATCTTCGGCTAGCCGAGGCAGTGGGCTGCCCCAAGGAGCACCCCCTTTTGGAATTGGCGACTACCCCAGAAGACGAAAAATCGGCCGACGGCGTCTGGCAGCGGTTCGGATGGCGACCGGACGAGCAGCCCGTAGTGCTGAATTGTAGCGGAGCGTTTGGCGGCTCAAAACTTTGGCCGGTGGAGCATTTCGCCCAACTGGCCCAACGTCTGGTCGATCATCTGGGGCAAAAGGTGTTGGTCTTTTGCGGCCCTAAGGAGCGGGAAACGGCCGGGCAGATCGCGGAGCTTGCAGGCCGGGATCAGGTTCGTTCGATGGCTGATCAGCCGATGGACTTCGGCACGGCCAAAGCGGTGCTTCGGCGAGCGCGGTTGATGGTCTCGACCGATAGCGGTCCCCGGCATATGGCGGCGGCCTTTGGCGTACCCGTGGTTACGCTCTATGGGCCGCTACTGCCCGTCTGGAGCCAAAACCCTACGCAACAGGCCATCCACCTCATGGTGGAGGGATTGGACTGCCTTGGTTGCGGACGGCCGAGATGTCCCTTGGGGCATCATGCCTGTATACGGCGGCTTTCGGTGGATCGGGTCTATCAAGCGGTAGAACAACTTTTAACCGCTCGGGAACGCCAGGCGGCATAGGAAACTAAGGCGGCAGTGAGAGTACATCGGAGAGAACACTTTGCCAGTAACAGGCGACAGGATAAACAAGCAACTCGTTCCGGCAGTCCGTAAATCCAGCACGGAACCTTGGCATTTTTGCCCAGAAGGCCCCCGTGGGAACCCGGATAGGTCGGACTCCCATCGGCCAGTCCTGGAGAGTCCCCCTTGCCCAACAGGGAACAGGAGGTCGCCGGCGGATTGGTTGTTCTTGCATCCTGCGGGCATGGACATAGAACAGGAGCAGCTTCCAACGAGGGAAGCCCCGGCAACAGAAGGCTCAAAATCCTATGCGGCGGCGACAAGGGAATGGCAGTGGGATATTGGGACCGGGTTGGTGTCGGCGGGGGACGGGGCGATGTGGTGGGACCCAGAGTTTGCCCCGTTGCTTCGACAGGCAGGTTTAGATTCGTTCGATGCGGTCATGCAGGGGCAAACGGGGCAATGTCTGCGTCGCTTACCGGACCGAGAGAATTGGCGTCTGGAGTTCGTGCATCCTGACGGGCGCCGGGTCGCCGTGTACTTAAAAAAGCACTTAGCGGCCCATCCAAGCCGATGGCGGCAATTGGCTGCCTTCGGCCCTTCGACTACGCCCGGCCGATGGGAAGCGGAAAACATTGGCCGATTGAGTTCGATGGGGTTGCCGGGGATGCGGTTAGTGGCTTTTGGTGAAAAACGGCGTTGGGACGGCCGGCAGGAATCTTTTTTGATGACGGAGGAGTTGGCCGGCTTTACGCCGTTGGATCGGTTTCTTTACGAACGATTTCCTGCGGCTGGGAGGAATGTTTCGGCCCAGGAAACGACGCGGCGTGATGTTCGGTTAGAACGGTTGATTTATCAACTGGCCGAGGTAGTTCGCAAGTTTCATCGGGCGGGTTGGAACCACCGGGATTTATACGCATGTCACTTTTTTGTACGGGAGAGTATGCCGGGAGAGTATGAAATCCGGCTGATTGATTTACAGCGGGTGCAGCATCGGCGTTGGTTTCGGCGTCGGTGGTTGGTGAAAGATTTGGCGCAATTGGCCTGGTCGATCCCGGCGGAACGAGTTGGTTGTACGCTGCGGATGCGATTTATGAAATGGTATTTGGGAGTGGAAAAACTTCGGCCGGTGGACCGGCGGTTGATCCGGCGGGTGTTGGCCAAGCAGCAGACGCTGCTTCGGCGGTTAGGCCCTCCTCAATGATTCCCCCAGGAGACGATGATGAAAATCGGCTTGGTGGTGGAACATTTTGATCCGCGTCGGGGCGGTTTGGAGCAATGGTCCTGGCAGTTTGCCCAGGCGTTGCTGGATCGGGGACATGAGGTTCATGTCATCTGTAGGAGTTTTTGTCGGGAAGCGGAAGAGACGGGGCTTTCATGCCGCCAGGTAGCGGGCGGTTTGAGTCGGCTGGGATTTGCCCAATCGGCGGAAGAAATGCTTCGGGAAATGGATTTAGACATCATCCATGATACGGGGGCGGGTTGGTACTGCGATGTCTTTCAACCGCACTGGGGTTCCTGGCTGGCACTGGCGGAACAGAAGTTACTTCTATTGCCTCGCTGGCTCCGACCGTGGAAACGGTTGGCGATCCGGTGCTTGCCGCGGTATCGGGAGATACGTCGGCTGATGGATCGACAATACCGGAACGACGGTCGGCTGTTTTTGGCCCTTTCTGTTCAGGGCGCCCGAGATTTTCAACGTTTTCATTCCATTCATCCGGAGCATATTCGGATTGTCCAAAATGGCGTGGATATTCGACGGTTTTGCCCGGAAAACCGCCGACGTTATCGCGCCGAAATCCGCCGACGATTCGGTCTGGAGGAAGACACGCTGACGGCGTTGATCGTAGCGCACAATTTTCGACTTAAAGGGGCGCCGGTGGTGATCGAAGCGGTCCGTCGTCTGGCGGCGAACGGAGATCGGGTGCATCTGCTGGTGGTCGGGGGCAAACAACGCTGTTCGCTCACGGTCGGAAATGGATGCCGGGACAGGTCCCAAGCCGTAACTTTTGTCGGTCCTGTGGACGACACGGCCCCGTACTATGCGGCGGCCGATGTCTATGTCCATCCAACCCTCTATGATACGTTCAGTTTAGTGGTCTTAGAGGCGATGGCCAGTGGATTGCCGGTGGTTACCAGTCGATTTAACGGAGTCCAGGAGCTATTGCATTCGGGTGTCGAATGCTACCTGTTGGACGATCCTTTGGACGCCAAAGAACTGATGGAAAAAATCAAGTTTTTTGGCGATCCAGGGATTCGTGCTCGGATGGGCCAGGCCGCCCGGCGATTAGCCGAACAACATCCGTTCGACAAAAATGTCGAACACGTCTTATCGGTCTATGAAGAAGTTCTCCAGAGAAATATCCGGCAGCAGCGGCGGATTTCGGAGGGGAACGAATGGCGCCCTTTCGTTTGCCGCAGGACCCCGCCCGTTGGGGCGGAGGAAAAACATTCGACGCCGGTCTTTCGCCTTCAGGAGACTCGGAATGGATATCGGACTGGTGATCGACTATTTTGACCCCCATCGGGGCGGAGCGGAACATTGGACGTACCAATTCGCCCAGTGTTTAACCGCTGGGGGGCATACAGTACATGTAATCACACAGTCGGCCGGACATGTCCCCCCCGACCCGGGCCTCCATATCCATCCTTTGGGGCGCATCGCATCTCGGCTCCAACGGGCCGAAGCGGCGGAATCCATGCTCCGCTCGTTGCAGCTCGATCTCATCCATGATATAGGCATGGGCTGGTACTGCGACGTGTTGCAATCGGAAGACGGCTCCCGGTTAGCGCAATGGGAGCGGAAACTACGTCTATTGCCGTCCTATATTCGACCGATCAAGCGCCTGTTGATTCACTGGTTGCCGCGGTATCGCGAATTTCGGCGTTTGATGGATCGGCAGTTTGGGGAGCCGCGGCGGACCATCGTAGCGGTATCGCGGATGTGCGCGGCGGATTATCATTGGTATCATCGCGTGTCGCCGCATCGGATTCGTTTGGTGTATCACGGAACAGATATACATCGATTCTCGCCGGAACACCGACCTCGATGGAGAGAACCTGTCCGAACCGAGATGGGGATCGCTCCCCAAGAGGTGGTTTATCTATTTGTAGGGCATGATTATTTGCGGAAAGGGTTGGCTACGGCGATACGGGCCGTCGGACGCTTGGTGCGGGAAGGGTTGCCGGTTCGGCTTCTGGTGGTAGGCGGCAACGGAGCGGGAAAATACCAACGGTTGGCTCGCCGCTGGGACGCCGGCGGAGCGGTCCTTTTTGTAGGCCGAGTCGAGGACCCAGTACCTTATTATGCGGCGGCGGACGTTTTCGTACTGCCGACTTTTTATGATCCGTGTAGTTTGAGCGTTACCGAAGCGGCTGCTTGCGGCTTGCCCTCGATTACCACCCGGTGGAACGGCGCCAGTGAACTTTTATGCGACGGTGAGGATGGTTATGTGCTGCAAGACCCGGCCGACGACGTTGCTCTGGCCGACCGGATGGCCCGACTGATCGACCCTCGAGTGCGCGAGCGGATGGGCGGCGCCGCCCGACTCTTGGCCCTCGAATACCCTCTGGAACGCAACTACGATGAAATCCAGGGAGTCTATCGAGAAATCCGCTCCAAGCGTAAAGCCGCCTAAAAACAGACCCTAAAAGCCCGAAGGCCGAGGCCGGCGGTAAATGAAGGGCGTTACGTCTGCTCCGCGGCAAAAAGGGGGAAACACTCAGCCGATAGGGAAAGCAACCGGCTAAGGAAACACTCTGACATTCAGACCAGTTTCGGCCCCCAATTCCCGTCCGGCAGATTGCGATCCCGCCATTATCGGCTGTGTTTCTCGTAAAACTCCAGCATACAATCCCGGAGACGCTGGACGCCTTCGAGGGGCATGGCGTTATAGATCGAGGCTCGGCATCCGCCTACCGAACGATGGCCTTTTAGTTCGACCAGGTCTCGCTTCTTGGCCTCTTGTAAAAAGGCCGACTCTAATTCCGCGGTAGGCAGGCGGAAGGTAACATTCATCATGGATCGGCTTTCGGGTGCGGCGTGCCCCTGGTAAAAGCCGCCGCATCGGTCGATCGCTTCGTAAAGCAGCGCCGCTTTCTGGCGGTTGAGGGCCTCCATCTTTTCCAAACCGCCCACGGTCTGAAGCAGCCAATCCGTTACCAATTTGACCATATAGACGCAAAAACATGGCGGAGTATTATGGAGCGATTTCGCCTCGGCTAAAACTTTATAACTCAGCATCGAGGGCAAATCCGCCGGCGACCGTTCCGCCAGGTCCTTCCGAATAATCACAATCGTTACACCCGCTGGGCCGGCGTTCTTCTGCGCACAGGCATACAAAATCCCGTATTTGCGGATGTCCAGCGGTCGGCACAAAAAATCGCTCGAAGCGTCGCACACCAGCGGCACCTGACCTGGGTCCGGCTCGGTCGAAAACTGAATCCCCTGGATCGTCTCGTTAGAAGTCATGTGCAGATAGACCGCGTTGGGGTCCAGATGGAGTTCTTCCTGCCGAGGCATCCGGGTGTAGTTCAGGCTGGTGCCGTCCCAAGCAACGCGAATGCCGCCTTGGCTTTTCGCCTCATTCATGGCTGTCTTCGCCCACGTGCCGGTGAGAATGTAGTCGGCTGAGCGACCGGTGCCGTGCAAAAGATTCATCGCTACCATCGCAAATTGCAACCGGGCGCCCCCTTGCAAAAACAACACATGATAATCCTCCGGAATCCCCAACAGTTTGCGGAGGTTCGATTCCGCCCCTTCGATAATCTCCAAAAATTTGGCAGACCGATGGCTGATCTCTAAAATCGACATCCCCGTTCCGGGCAAAGCCAGCAAGTCCCGCTGGGCTTCTTCCAACGCTGGCAAGGGCAACATGGCCGGCCCGGGTGAAAAATTAAATACTCGCTTTTCCATACTTTTTTCCTCTCGCAAAAGCAATAAAAAATAAGAACCTTTGAATGCTTCGCCGCAACGTCTTCGTAATATTCTTCTATATTTTAACCGAATGGCAAAACCTGTCATTCCTGCGGACGCAGGGATTCCGCATCTCTCTCCCCGGCGGGCCGACCTGAAACTGGCCCGCTAAAGCAAGGGTTGGCGACCAGGTGAGGAGAACATGGACTCCCGCTTGGCCGGCGATATTTCAATATTTCTGGATTCCCGTCCCAGGAATGAAAAATCTCTCCCCACGGCTAAAATAGTACCTTTTTCCCACCCTCCAGACCGGTTCAAGTATAGATTATTTAACGAAAATCGTTCCTTTTCTCCAAGGGGGGGTGAACAAAGAGCGGAAACGTCCCCAAATCCGCCTCAGCCTTGTCTGCCTCCTGTGTTGGTCCCTAAAATAAGCAGAGGCAGTTGAACCAGCCAAGACGCCGACCGCCCTTTGGCGGCCTGGAGGGGGCTAAAATCTGCCCTATCTTTCATTGATACAAGGACTTGGGAAATATGTAACATTTTAGCCGAATGCAGTACCTTGTCACTGCCGCGCCAGCGCCCAATCTGGGCTTCTTGCAGCCGCTGCTTGGGAGGAATAACAACGTAGCCGCCTCATAGGACCCTGGATTGAGAGCTTTCGCGGGAATGACATTTTTGCCGAGAAAATCCCGGCACTTCTGCACTCGGCTGAATAATTACGGAAATATGAAGAGAACTGTCAAACATCGGCCTTGGCGCTCGGAAAACCCAATAGCTCCCCAAGAAAGCAAATCGCAACCAGGAGACCTCCGGTGAAAATACTCACCTTGGAAACGACCTGCGATGAGACTGCGGCAGCCGTGGTAACCGACCGATTCGAAGTATTGTCGTCGGTGGTGGCGTCGCAGGATCGGCTCCACGAGCGGTTTGGGGGGGTGGTGCCAGAGATCGCTTCCCGGGCCCATTTGGAGCGGATTTTACCGGTCATCGACGAGGCGCTTCGCCGAGCAGGAGTACGTTTAGACGATCTGGATGCGGTGGCCGTGGCAACGACGCCCGGTTTGGCTGGTTCGCTTCTGGTAGGTTTAATGGCGGCAAAGGCCATTGCCCTCGTCCAGGGGATTCCTTTAGTAGCGGTCAATCATTTGCAGGCGCATATTTACGCCTGCCGGATGGCTAGCGGGCAGGAGGTGTTTCCTTGTGTGGGACTGATTGTCAGCGGCGGCCACACCGCCCTCTACCGATGCGAAAGCCCTTTGGACTTTCATGCCTTGGGCGGCACGATCGACGATGCGGCCGGAGAGGCGTTCGACAAAGTGGCCAGCATGTTGGGTCTTGGGTATCCCGGCGGGCCTGTCTTGGAGCGGACGGCGGCGGGCGGCAATCCCCAGGCGTATGCCTTTCCACGCCCCTTTTTAGATGATCCAGACAGATTGGACTTCAGCTTTTCTGGGCTGAAGACGGCTGTTCGGTATCAGATTGTAGGACCAGGCAAACAGGATTTCCGCTCGGTCCACTTGTCGGCCCAGCAGACGGCTGACCTGGCCGCCAGCTTTCAAGAGGCCGTGGTCGATTGTCTGGTGGGAAAATCGCTGCATGCATTAGCGCGTACAGGTTTCGGCACGTTATGTGTGGGCGGCGGCGTGGCGGCCAACGGACGATTACGCCAGCGACTCCAAGAAGAAGCACTCCAGCGAGGTTTTCGGCTTTTTTTGGCCCCGCTTGCCCTGGCAACCGACAACGCCGTCATGGGAGCAATTGCTATCGAACGACTTAAAGCAGGGCTGGTAGAACCCTTGGATATCGAAATAACCCCAGGTCCTTTACGGGCATGAACGTTTTGATCGCTCGTCTGATGAAAAAAATCGACGGGGAGGAAATCGGAGGGGCTTTCGGAAAGCAGGGATGCTTCGGCGAAGGAAGAAATCCGAATCGCTTTTGCTCCTGACGACGCCCGGAAAGAAAAAAAGCAGAGGTCCTCCTCAGCGGGAGGGCCTCTGCTTTTGGTTGGTTGAAGGATAGAAGAATTTCTGGAAAGAAAAATTAGTACCCGCCGCCGCCTCCGCCTATATACCCGCCGCCGGGGGGGATCATCCCCTGCGATTCTTCTGCCTCGACGAAGTTGAAAATACGGACGTCTGAAATTCGGGAGAACAGCGGCACGCACGTAACGCGGACATACCGACGGTCTGCGGAGACCACGCCGGTTACCGAGAGGTTAGCCCCTTCAGGCAGGGTGATGATAACAGGCATATAGCCCACCGCTCCCTGGATCGTCCAAGGGTAGTAGGGGTTTGTAGCCCCGCCGCCGGTCGTATCCTGGGGGGTAGCGTTGGACCGCGAGGTTGCCAGGGCAGCCAACGCTCGCGGGTCCACCGCAGCGGCGATCTGCTGGGCTAAAATCTGTTGTCGGATCGTCAATTGATCGACCAGGGCGTTGGCGGTTTGTTGTTCCTGGAGAGACTCTTTTCGACGTCCGCCCGTCAGATCGAAGACCACGACGGCCTCGTCATTTTTCAGGTCAATGGTTTGGGCGATCCGGCGTTGTTTGTCAGTGCGGAAGTGGGTAAACACCTCCACCTGGACTTTCCCGGCGGTCAGCTCGCCCCAAACGCGCCGGATCAACGCCCGATACGTGCCGGAAAAACCTTCCGGACAGACATACACTTCCTCGGCCGCTCCTTCACGCACGCTGTCGAGTTGTCGGGAAGAAACGTCGCCCAGGAAGATGCCGCCGCCGGAGGAACGGCGATTCCGGGCCGAACAGATGGATCCGGAGGGTTCTTCCACCAGCAGATCGACGTCGGCATTGCCGGTCCAAGAGACCCGAATGACCACGTCACGGACCATCGCGGTTTGCATGGCCTTTTCAAACTCTTGGGCTTCTTTGGTCTTGCCCGCAGAACGGAGCTCTTCCAAGACGGATTGGGCCACCCGGCGGGCGGTGTTCCAGACCTCGATCTGCTCTTTGGACCACGCCTGCCGGAGGACGCCCAAGCTGGCCCATTGTTTGGCCTGGAGATCGCCCGCTTTTTGAGCGGATCGGAGGGCGGCCATGTAGGGTTCCGGCCGACGCGGATCCAGTTGCGCCGCCTGCCGATAAATCTGGATTGCCCGCTGATCCAGCCCTAATTGGGCTAAATACAGGCCGATGTAGGTCATCTCCACCGGCGATTGGGCAAAATCCAGAGCGGAAAGGATGACCCGTTCGACCTCCTCGATGGGTCGTCCGTCGGCTTGCATGGCCAACCCCAAGGCTTCGTACATCCAGGGTTGGGGTTGGTGGTTTCGCAGAGCGGCTTCGATGAGCGCAGAGATTTGGGCGAATTTTTTCTCCTGCATCAAGTCTCGGACCGCTTGGCGGACCGCCGCTTGAGGAACCGGAGGATTCTGATGGGCGGCGAAGAAGGCTTGATAACCTTCCGGAGTGGTAATGGAAATCAACTCTTTTCGCACCTTCTCGTGATCCGTCCCCTCATTCCTGTTGGCCGGCGTAGGTGCGGCGGGGTTCTGGGGGACGGAATCAGGCACGTCAAAGGCCCGGAAGCCTTGGTCGCCTTTTTTAGGCAGCAGTTGGTCGAGGCGATCTCGCACCTCTTTGGGCAGACGGTCCGGAGGGATATTCCACATCCCGCCGCCCATACCCATACCCATGCCCATGCCGCCCATCCCCATGCCGCCCATGCCCATGCCGCCCATGCCCATACCCATCATGCCGCCCATTCCGAAGCCGTTGTCCTCGGAACGGAAGCTGGGGATGCGGATGAGCAG
>JAKPGL010000193.1 GCA_029550925.1 Planctomycetota bacterium | reverse complement strand
CCGGACCCGACGGTCCTGGGCCGTCTGCCGCCTGCGGCGGAGCGGTTTGCCGCCGTAGTGCTTCAGAGCGTGCGCTTTGAGCCGGGGCCGCAACATCCGGCCGTCTGGCCCGCCCTGCTCGACCTACAGACCTGTATTTATAGTCGGGTGTCCGTGGATCGGCCGGTGGATATGACGGCCCTTTTGACCGATCCCCAACGGGGACTGTTACCCCTCGGAGATCGACTCCTAGCGGCCCTGGCCGGGCAGGAACTAGCCCTGGAAAAACCGACAGGCGGTCGACTCCTGCGCGGACCGCTGGTCTGCACCGGCCTGCACCCAGTCCGCTGGGGAGAAACGGGCAATCTGGTGTTGGCGTATATCAGCTTCAGTTGGATCGCCCCGTTTGAATACGAACCGACGCCGAATCCCTAGCCGGCCCCTTCCTTGAGCCAATCGATGGCCTGGAAAACCTTGAGCCTCGAAGCGGTGGGAAGATAAGCCAGTGGAGGAGGTTAGACGATGAGCCAGACGTTTGAATTCTTGCACTGGGACCCGGACGGCCAGTTGCGCCGCTTCCTGGACCGCTGGTTCCCGACTCACCGGCTGAGCCTGGGCGGCCAAGACCCCTACCAACGAAGCGGCGCTACAGGCCGATCTTCGGCGCCCGAATGGCCTCCGGGATGGGGAAGGTATCCTTATAACCATACGTATTATTTAGCCGATCCTGAAGTGGGTTTGCCCCAGATGCCTTGGCAATACCAGCCGCCCCAGTGGGTCTTAAACAGCCTCTGGATTCCCACCGGTGCGGATCGCTACAGCATTGGGCTGTTTCTTACCGACCAGCAACTGGAAGTTGGGTCTGTGGTGGATTTTCGGGTATTCTATGAGGGCGCCCAGCCTCTCTGGAAACTGTACGTCCTAGCGCAATGCCCATTTACCGAAGGCAAAGATAACCAATCCTGGTTCACCCTGCTAACGGATCGCCGCTATTTCGACCGCGGGAAAGAGGTCCGTTTTTCTGCGGAACAACTGGCCCAATGGGACGCCATGACGTGGCAAGATATCGTGGATCAGTTGCCGCAAAAAGACCGCATTCGCAATATAAACCTATTGACGCCACCGGCTTCTCTAAATCCTTACGTCTGGCAAGGGATACCCGCCGGATTGGCCTTGGACGCCCTGGCCGCCTGCGCACGCAGCCGCGTGGTCTTTGATTTGACCACGGAAGAATACGTAGTGCAATCGCGCTATGAAGCTAGCAACGTTTTACAGGAAAACTTCCAGCTTCTGGAACCCATCGCTCAGTTTCGGTACACCGAAGCTGCTCCAATAGGAAAAGTCCAGGTTTCTTTTCCCCTGGCCGTGCAGTGGGAACGAAAAATCGAAGACGACGGCCCCACGTATTCGTTCCGAACGTTGCATCCGCGGCGAATACGGAAATCGTGGGATTTTCCCCTCGAGGAAAATGCCGATCGTACGATTACCGCCCGTTGCAGTGAGCCCGCCATTTATCCGGTGATTGGGCAACAGTATCCCCCTTCCTTAGAGCTAGCAGCCGATTATCAGTATGGCGACGATCTAATCTCCGAATCGGGCGTCTTTTCGGCGTTGGATTGGATCGCCCACTACTACAACGATTGGGCCAACCGCGCCCCGATCTACCATTTCAGTCTGCCCATTACTGCCCGATGGAACGCGTCGGGCTATGATGACTACCTCTGGGTCCAATATGACCAGCGAGGGAAACAGTATTTTCCCAAGCAGATCATCTCCAGCCTGCCGCTGGATTGTTATCCGGTGGAATGGCCCTTCGGATGTTTGCGCCCGCAAACGGTTTTTAGCAAGGAATTCTGGGGCGTTATTACTCAAGTGGAACCCATCTTTCCCGAACAGCGCTGGCGATATGTTTTTATTCCCGCCGACGACAATCTTTCAGGAGTTCCTTCTTCCGGCGTGGCCTACAATGTGCTGGAATGGTCCGGCGATTGGTACCATACGGAATTTTTCCCTATCGCCCCAGGAACCAAAGTCCGCATCTACAAAACGGAACAGCGAGACGCCCAAGGACAACCTCATGTCGAATACTGGTTTTCCTATCCGCTTCG
>JAKPGL010000188.1 GCA_029550925.1 Planctomycetota bacterium | reverse complement strand
CCCCCTGATGAACCATCCTTGGCGGATTGCCAAAAGGGTAACGTACCTGTTCAACGGGCTGGCAACGCAAATAGGCCGAATTTTACATCCAAAACCCAAAATCTTCCCCCTCGGCTACTCCGACACTGGGTAAACTCCAGTTGACAAACTATTGAAAAGCACTAAAATAAGCGGCTATAAGGGGTAGTTTTGGTTAATGGTACAAAAGTGGTATGGTTTTTGCAGAGTTTCCCAAAAACGCACATTATATTGTGTAAAACTAGCGTCTGGGTACAATATACTGTATGGTAAAAAGGTTCAAGCCTTGGCGGTATCCTAGGAAATAAGGTCTTGGAAGGGGGTTGAAATAAAACGATCCAGGGGTAACAAAACCGATCTCCCTAAGCGCCGAGGTTTTCCTTCGGCACCATGAAGGGGGAAATGGCTCATCCATCACGCATCCCGTCCTCCATAAAAAGGAATCTTGAACAGGAGGCCCTATCTGAGTTGGGCCAAAAGGAGGCGCAACTACTAGGATGGTGTGGGGATGGGGCAGACGCCGGACGGGCTCGGAACTCAGGCTCGCGGTAGAAAAAGCCAGAGCGGCTTGGCTTAGGTGGCCTGTGCTTTTCTACCAACAGCGCTGAAACCAATACATTTCTTGAGGGCTTTTCTTCCACACCAAGGAAGGTATCAGCCCTGCGGTGGGGCTGTGTTTTTCAAAAACACCTTTTTCAAGGAGTATTTTTATGATGATTGCCATTTCGAGCCAGAAGCAGAGTCTGGCGGACGAAAAGCTCTTGTTCTCAGTTCGCGAAGTGGCCCGGGTGTTGGGAGTCTGCGAGCGAACTGTCTGGACGATGATCAAGGAAAATGGGTTGCCTATAGTACGGCTCAGGGGCAGCGTACGCATTCCCAAGGAGAGATTGTTGCAATGGATTGACCAACACACATCAGCCCTCAAACCATAGCATTGACAACCTTGAGCGCGCAAAAAAAAGGAGCAGGAACGGCGACATACGCCGCTCGTTCCTACTCCTCCAAAACATGCCATCTCTAGCATAACAACTTCTCCGCGCTCAAGCAATAGTGAGTTAGGCCATTTTTGGTCTTGGCCTATCTGTTCCTCGTGTTGTGCATCGTCGGTGGACTAGGTGCTGCCGCCTGCTACATAGACGCTAGCGAGCAGCGCCTGGCCCACCCCAAAGACACTGTCCAGAGCCTCCTCGCAACGGATACCCAGTCCGCTACCGATCTGGTTGCGCATGGACATGGATTGTTTCCTTGGTGAAGGAAAGGACCACTTATGGATCCTTCTGCATTTCATTGCACGCCGCTTCGGGCGATCCGTGCCAAATGCCTGGACTGCTGCGCGGGGAGTCCCCAAGAAGTCCGGCTCTGCCCGGTGCACGATTGCCCGCTATATCCGTTTCGGTTTGGACGGCGGCCGAAAACCACTGCCACCAGGTCCTTACCGAAGCTGCCGTCGCCTCCTTTGGAGCATCAAGGACCTGCGCCAGGCAGTTCCAGCCATCAGGCCTCCCTCGCAGCAGAGGGCGAAAAGCCTCCTCAGAAAAACCCAACGGTTTTCCTCGGCCTTTCTGCTGAAGGAGAAAATATCCTGTTTTCCCTAGACCATGAAAAAAGGCGGGGTTTTAAGGGGTCTTTTAACCGTAGCGGCCAGGAAAATCGGCCTGTCCGCTTCACGACCGGCGCTTCTGCCAGCGACTTGGAGCCTCTGGCAGTCCACGGTAGGGTTTCTGTGGTTTCTATATCGTTGGTCTTCTTTTGGAAAGGGTAATTTCGATGAACTTTTCTCTATCCCTAAAGACTCCGATCTATAAATCCGAGCCAGAACCTTCCACCGGCACCCAGCCAGAATCCTGTTGGGAACCTTCGGCCCAGACGCGCCAAGAGGCCGAGCGACTTCTCGAAAGACCCAATTTGCTGGCCGAGGTGGTCAACACCATTAACGACCTTGGCGTTACCGGAGAGAGGCCCTTGGTAGCGCTGGCCTACCTGGTAGCTACCTCACGACTTTTAGAAAAACCCCTTTACCTTTTGGTTCAGGGGGAACCAGGCAGCGGCAAGAGTTTCATTCTTCAGACGATTTGCCAAACACTGCCTCCACCCTTGGTGGAAACAGTTACCGATCTAACCCCGCAAGCCCTCTACTACTTGGCCGAGGCGACCCCTCTCAAAAACCGGGTGCTTTTTCTGGGAGAGCGGCGGCGGCAACTCTCTGCCCAGCAGATTGACGCCACCAAAGCCATCCGGGAACTCCATGAGACCGGACGAATAAGTAAAATGTTTCCCACCAAACAATGCGGCAAATTTACCACAAGTGTGCAGAAAATCGAAGGCGCACCGGCCATTCTGGAAAGCGCCTCCCACTCGGCCATTGCCCGAGAAGACCTCGACCGACTCATCCTGGCCTGGACAGACGACAGTACGGAACAGACTCGGCGAGTGATTGAGGAGTTTGCCCAGCGGAAGGCTTCGGGCAGCCCCGAAGTTAGCCTGGAGCGACTGGAAACAATCCGGGCGGTGCAATGGCTTCTGGAACCCTGGAGGGTGTCGATCCCGTTTTTACCTGCCTTGGTAAAAAAGTTTCCGGACCATCCTGTTAAGGTCCGC
>JAKPGL010000157.1 GCA_029550925.1 Planctomycetota bacterium | reverse complement strand
CAGGTCGGGGTCTTCCTGGGCGAGATTTTCGAGCAGGCTGCGTTCGGTGGCGCGATCAATGACGTTCAGGATTTCGGCCACGGCGGGCACGCCGCCGGCGTTTTCCAACTGTTGGCTCATCACGCTGGCCATCCGGTTCTCCAGCCCTTTTTCCACTTCCCGAATGATTTCGGGGCTGGTCTGCGACATGGTGGCGATGCGTTTGATGACCGACAGTTGCCGCTCCGGCGGCAGACCGCTTAAGATCGAAGCCGCTTGAGTCGGCGGCACATGGCAAAGGATCAAGGCAATCGTCTGCGGGTGCTCGTCGATGATGAAGGTCAACAGGTTTTGGCTATCGACCTTCTGAAGAAATCCGAACGGGATGGCTTCAATGGATTGGCGGACGGTCTCTAAAGTAACGTTGGCATCTTTGCCAAGGGCCTCTTCCAGCAGGGTCTTGGCCACCTCCAGGCCGCCGCGCTTGCCGGTCAGGGCCGTGGGGTTGGCCCGGGCGAACTCCTGAATGACCGACTCCTGCTCTTCTCCTGAAAAGACCCCGGTTTTGGCGATTTCGATGCTCACGGCCTCGATCTGCTTGGGTTCCAGCTTGCCCAGGAGCAAGGCAGCCAACTCTTGCGGTAGGCTCATGAGCAAGACCGCGGCTTTACGGATGTTGTTCGGATTGGTGGTCATAGAGTGGCAACCCCCTTCAATAGGGGGGGAGACGGAATCTCAAACCGCGAAACCCTCCGAGGCCGCCCCCTTATCGGCAGAACGGGCTTCCGGTCTTTAATGATTGCCCTCTAAAAAAGCCTACCACACAGGGAGAGGCGAAAAATTGGGTAAAATACATAAACGGCGACCTTTACGCCCTTTCCCCCGCAGACGGTTAAAATGCCCCTCCTAGAACCCCCCAGTCTGTTAGACGGTACGTTGTTGGGCAACCGACAGGGAAGTAGCCTGTCTAATAGACAGGATTACCATACACTCCCTATTAGAATGGCAGTAACATTTTAGCCGAATGCAAAGGAGGTCTATTTTAGGGCGAAATTTGCCCTGGATTGTCACTACCGCTCGAGCGGCAGTCCACCGCATATTGTCTCCCCTCTAACAGAAGTCCGCATATTGTCATTCCCTTCTAACGGGAGTGCGCATATTGTCATTCCCGCGCAAGCGGGAATCCAGGGTTCTAGGAGGCGGCTACTTCGTTATTCCTCCCAAGTAGAGACTGCAAGAAGCCTAGATTGGGCGATTGCGCAGGAATGACAAGGTACTGCACTCGGCTAAAATAATGTTACGTAAGCGGTTCTAGGTGGGAGTCAACAGATGCAACCGGCTCCCGCACCGGCCCCTCGGCTGGCCCTTCAAGGGGATTTCCGTTACACTGAAAAAATAGGAAGAGCACTACTTCAATCGTTTGAAGTAGGGGCAGTTTCCCTATTCACTGCTGGGTACACAGCAGTCCAGGATGTTGACCTTCCCGCGCACGCGGGAGTTACTTGTTATCGCTGTCGCGCAGGCGGGGAGGGCGAGACAAGGCTCTCCAATCGGCTGAAGTATTACGAAAACCGAAACCAACAGGAAGCTCCCAACCGAGGCTTTACACAAAAGGGAAGAAAGAGTAGGATATTATTCACAATTGTAATTGTTAAAAACCCCGTCTCTTCTCCTTCCTTTTCAGGAGATTTCTCCATGCTTCTGCGAAACATCCTTCATAGGAAAGGCGGCATGGTCTATACGGTTCGGCCTGACGCCGCATTGCAGGATGTATTGTATCGGCTGGTACACCATCGGATAGGGGCCTTAGTGGTTACCAGCAACGGCGAACAAGACGGCGAAGTGCAGGGGATCATTACGGAGCGAGACATCCTACGGACCTGCGCCTCCGGCCATTGGCCGCTCTCGGCGCTGCGGGTCTCCGATTTCATGACCAAGGAGCTGATCATCGGCTCCCCGGACGATCCGATCGAAGAGGCGATGCGACTGATGACGGAAAAACGGATACGCCATTTGCCGGTGCTCTCCGAGGGCCGATTGGTAGGCATGGTCTCGATCGGCGACGTGGTGAAAGCCCAGCACGATCTGTTGGCCGTGGAAAACCGCTTTATGAAGGATTATATCCGCGGTTAGGCAGAGATAGTCGGCGATCTGTTCGCAGAAGGCGACGGTCGTTGAAGAGCCGATATCCAGGTAGTTTCTTTTCGTTCTTCTCCGATACTTCCATGCCGAAGGAGGAAATGTCGCCCGTAGGGTTACGAGGCAGGCTCTTGGTGCAATTCGGGGAAAAGGTCTTCAGGCAGGGATTGTTTGCGTAGCGCGGCGCGGAGTTTGGCCAGGAATTCGAACTTATAATTGGCCACCGTCTGTTCCGAAAGATGCATTGTCTGGGCGACTTTTTTATTGGGCCAGCCCCGCAACATCAGCAGTTCGGCGCAACAGATTTTTTCCCATTGGCCTTGTTGTTGCCAGGTGTGGATGATTTGTCGCAGGGCGTCGGCCAGGGCGGTTTCTTCCCATTGGCGGCGTTCGGCGCTTCGGGCCGCCGAGCTGGCTGGCCGACCAGGCGCGAGCGGCTCCCAGCCGGAGGTGTCCGTCGAGGTAGCTTGCCAGCCCACGGCAGGCCGTCGCCCCTGCCGACGCAGATGATCCGTCAACTTATGTGCGGCGATCGAAAAGAGCCAACTCTCCAGCGACCGTTTCCGATCGTAATGCGGCAGGCTGGTCAAAAAGCCGACAAAGGTCTCTTGCACAATGTCTTCGGCGCTTTGCCGATCCTTGACCCGCCGGATCACATAGGCCCACAACCGGCCTTCGTAGCGAGCGATCAGCTCGTTCCACGCCTCAGGCTCGCCCGATTGGATTCGCTCGATCAACAAACTCTCTGAGGATAGAGGCGGTTGCATTGCAGACGAAGAACCCCGTAACTCATACCCAACAGCAGCAGAAGCCCGGCCATTCCCCCGGCCAGTTTTCGCAGTCGGCCATCGATCACCGCCCGGCGATATTGCCGATAAATTTCCTCTTGCACCTGACGAGTAAAGCGGAGGCGCCCGTAAAGCCAGATCATCGGTTTTCGGCCTACGGTGGGACTGATCTCGATGAGTCGGGTTTGTTGCCATTGGTCGGCCAGTATCTGAGGCAATAGCGACTCGATGTCCCAGGCAATTTCTTGGGCGCCGGGAGCGTCGAAACGTTTCTGAGCGTAAGAGGCCACGGCTTTTTGGATTTCATTGCGAAGTTCGGCCTGGCAATCCTCCAGCGCGGCATACGGACCAGCCTTGACCGTTTGCCAGTATTCGCCGTCGATCACCCCCGCAGGCGCATCCACCCAATCGGGATAACGTTGCTGAGAAGAATTGCCGCTGAGGGACTCCGAGCCGCGCAGCGCCAACCACCGCTCAAACTCCGTTTGCAGTTGGGAGAACAGGGCCTCCGACCGAAACGTCAACCACCGGCGAAACTCCTCGCGAAGTATCCGCGTCATCCATTCCTGCTCCTCGCCGGAAGGAGCGCTCGACGACGCCTCCAAAGCGGCGCGCTTCGTTCCACTGGAAGAAGAGCGAGCGGGAGTCTTGGGGGCGGCCTTTGCGGAAATCGTCGGTTGAGACGGCGTTTCCAGCGTCGATTCCGCGCCGAGAGCGTCTTTCAGATTTTCCGTAACGAGGGCAAACGTTCCCCCACACCCCATCAACCCCATCAGCAGCACAGGGGCGTAAAAACGCCGACGCCGAGGATGCGACCAAGGGGCGGCCAACTGAATCGCCACGCTCATCATCCCAGCGCACATGGGCAACCACGGCTGGGGAAACCGAAACACCCCGGCAATGACCGCCGCCGCAAAGACGCACACCATGACGCTCCAAAGATTCAGCCGGGCAAATCGGAGCGGATCGGCCTGTCGCTGCCATCGGATCAGGGCCAACAGGGCGCCAAAGGTCGCCAAAAAGGCCATCAGCATCGGCTCGCCGCCCGGCCCATAAAACCGAGGCGGCAACGGATACTGATGCGGCCGAGGGAAATTCTCCAGCGTACTCAGCTCCACCCAAAGCCATTGCGATAACCCATATCCTATCGCCCCCAACACCAGGCCCACCACTAATAACACAAACCGTCGGAGGAGCGGTTCGCCGGCCGCGCCTTCCCAAAACTTAGAAACCATCAACACCGCCCAGGCGCCGACCATCCCCATCACCGCCAACCAGGCAATCTGCTCCGGCGCCAACGGCTGCCCTTCTTGCCGAAAGCTATACAGCACCACAATCACCAGGCACATGACCAAGCTGACCATCGCCCCGATCAGCAAAGAACCCAACAGCTCTGTAATTCGCTCCAGGTTCGGTTTCCATATCAAGGCGTAGGCGGCCTGTTCATAGGGACCGGCTCGGGAAGGGGGAAGGGGCCAGCCCGGCAGTCGGCCTGGACGGCCTTGCACTTCGGGCCGAATCGGCGCGGCATGGGAGAGCGAAGCAGAACCGCCGCCCACTTGTTTTTCCGCAGAATGGGCGAACATCTTTCGGCCCAAACCATAGACGATATACCCCAAAAGCCCTACTGCCGCCAAGGGGAGCAGGATATGGGCCGTCGCCAAAAAAGCAAACACCCCCAGCCCGACCAGCACCAGTTTCATCGGCGTATTCAACCGCCAGGAGTTCCATGCCTGGAGAATCTGAGCGGGCCATGTCTGGAGTTTCTGACGGAAAGGTTGGGGCGAGGCCGGACTGGTTGCCATCCCCGGAGCGCCCACGGCGACGGACGCATCTGCCGAAACTCCCCCACCAGCATCCTCCGCCACGCCTTCCGAGGCCTCGGCCAGTTGGACCATTGCCGCCGCCCCCAGACCGCCGTTTCCGTTCCTCGCCGAATCTCCCGCCGGGCGCAATGTCTCCCACATCTGGACCATACTGCCAAAACGGTTGGCCGGGTCTTTTTCCAAGGCCCGGGCGACCACGGAGCGATACGGCTCGGCCAGCATCGAGACATCGGGCTGGGCCGTCAGATGTTTCATCAAGACTTCGGCGGCGCTTTCCCCTTCGAAAGGCACCCGGCCAGTAAGCATCTCGTACAAAATGACCCCAAAGACGTAAATATCGATCTCTTTGCCATACCGGCCATTGGCCACTTCAGGGGCCATATAATGGACGGTGCCCACGCTTTCGGTCTGCCCGCTCCGCCGACTAGAAGAGATAAATTTCGACAGACCGTAGTCGCCGATTTTTACGACGCCCTCTTCACAAAAGATGTTGGCCGGTTTCAGGTCCCGATGGACAATCCCATGCTCGTGTAAATATCCCACTCCGGCGACAATCCCCTGCATCCATCGGAGAATCTCCGATTCGGATAACCCGTTGGCGGAGGCGGCAATCCGTTCTTGCAAGGACGGCCCGGCCACATACTCCATGATCACCCAATAGTTTTCCTGTCCGTCCTGCCGGATGTCATAGATATTCAAAAGATTCGGATGTTTCAGATTCAAACACTGGCGTAAACCCCGGAGTTCGATCTCCAGGTTTCGGCGGATCAGTTTTAGGGCCACTTCCTTGCCCGCGTCACTGGTCGCATAATAAACTTCCCCAAACCCCCCATGGCCGATCCCCCGTTTAATGGTATAACCCGGTAAAGGCTGAGAACCCGGCGGATAGGTGAAGCCGCCCGACAAACACTTCGCCGCTGGTCCGGATTCTGCCAGCCCCACGGTCTCTGCCGGTCTGGGGACCTGTCCCATTCCTAGACCTTGGTTTTCCATGCACAGCGCCCTTACCAAACCCCTGGGGAGATCACCAGTTGGCCTTTTTTGGTCTTTTGGCTCGCCAAGCGAGTTGCCGGCGACAATCTTCGGCGAGAGCTTCTTCTATTCTTCGGGGGCGGACTCTTCACCACATCTAACCGATGGACAGGAAAAGCATCCTCCAACCCCCTTTCTGCTTATTGTACTCTCCAATAGTCCAGACTCCCAGCCGCCGGAGTCGTGGAAGAAGAATTTTTCCTCCCAAAGCGGCTTGGATAGCTAAATATGGATGTGCATCTTTTTGTAACATTTTCCGAATCCCAGTACCTTGGCACTGCCGCGAAAGCGCCCAATCTAGGCTTCTTGCAGCCTCTACTTGGGAGGAATCACAACGTAGCCGCCTCATAGGACCCTCGATTGAGAACTTTCGCGGGAATGACAATCCTGGGCAAATTTCCTCCTAAAATAAGCCTCTTTTGCACTCGACTGAATAATTACCTCATTTTTTTTCGCAATCTGTTTGCCAACCGGCTCTAAGGGGTATTTCGTGAAAAGGGGAAAATCCTTAGATACTTTTTACGGGCACTATGGAACCACCCAAAATGACTATTCCGATAAGAATACCAATCTTTTAGGTGGATCGAACCCCATCTTGAAGACTATCAAGACAAGAAAAAGAACCCGTTAAGGAACAGATACCAGGGTATCCACGATGACTTTTTGCAATATTTTATGTTTATAGGTAGCTAAAGAGTTTTTTTGGATACATAATGGGAAGGAAGATGATGCATTGGGTAAACCGCAAAAATTGGGAAAACTTTGAGGATTACAGCCGTGGTCCTAGACTCCTCGACATCGCTTTCCACCATGTCTAGGCGGATACGTCCGCCTGAGCCTCCTTCGGATTTACGAACATTGGCCTCGGTCCTTCAGTGGCGTGCTCAAACCACTCCGGATGCACCGGCTTTCACCTTTTTGACCGACGGAGAGACCCCCCAAGCTACGTGGACGTATGCGGATTTGGATCAACGCGCGCGAAGCATTGGCGCTCATCTGCAAGCCCTAGGGGCTGCCGACCAACGGGTTTTGCTGCTGTTTGAGGCGGGTTTAGAATTTACGGCCAGTTTTTACGGCTGTTGCTATGCAGGGGCCTTGCCGGTCCCGGTCAATCCGCCCGATCTATTTCGGCTCTCTCGGACCCTGCCCCGGCTTCAGGCAGTTGTGGAAGACGCCCAGGCCCGGTTCATCATCGGGACGCAGGTTGTGGTCCAGGCGGTGGCAGAAACCTTCTGCCGGAAGGCTGCCCACATGCATTTGGTTCCCTGGGAAGTGCTTCCTTCCTCAGATGGCCAGCTATGGACCCCCCCTAAAGGTAGAGAAAAAGAATTGGCCTTCTTGCAATATACCTCCGGCTCGACCGGGAATCCCCGGGGGATTATGGTCTCCCATGAAAATCTGCTGGCCAGTCTGGCAGCCATGCATCGGGAAGATTTAGAGTCGGTGGTGGGGGTAACCTGGCTTCCGCCGTATCATGATATGGGGCTGATTGGGGGGGTACTGCTTCCCGTCTATAGCGGTCGATGGATCGTGGTCATACCCACCCAGGCGTTTGTGGAGCGGCCTTTACGATGGCTTCGGGCGATCTCCCACTATCGAGGCACCACCAGTGGGGGGCCCAATTTCGGATATGAACTCTGTGTCCGCAAATTTCGGCCCGAAGAATGCGAAGGCCTGGATCTGAGTTGCTGGAAAATCGCCGTGGTGGGAGCGGAACCGGTGTGTCCCGAAACCATGGAGCGGTTTGTCGAAACCTTTCGGCCCTATGGATTCCGGGCCGAGGCGTTTATGCCTGCGTATGGTCTGGCGGAAGCGGTCTTAAACGTAACCTCTGGCCGATGGTTTGAGCCGGTGGTCATTCGGAGCTTTTTGCGGGACGGGTTGGAAGAGGGACGGGCGGCGCCTTGTGAACCCAGCCATCCTCGGGCCTGCCGATTGGTGGGCTGTGGTCGGCCGTGGGCAGGGCATCGAGTGGCTATTGTCGATCCGAAAACTTCCCGGGAACTGCCGCCTGATCGAATTGGCGAAATCTGGGTCCGAAGTCCGAATGTGGCCCAAGGATATTGGAATCGGCCCGAAGAAACCCGGCAGATTTTCCATGCTCAATTGGCCGATACCCAAGAGGGGCCTTTCCTCCGAACCGGGGATTTGGGCTTTTTCCACGAAGGGCAGTTGTTTTTTGTAAGTCGGCTGAAAGAATTGATTGTGCTCCGGGGACGGAACTATTATCCCCAAGACATTGAGGCGGTAGTGGTTCGGTCCCATCCGGCCCTGAGCAGTTGTCAGGGGGCTGCCTTTTCTATTCCCGGAGACCAGGAAGAACGGTTGGTGATTGTCCATGAAGTGCGCGGCAGCAAGCGTCGGGATTGGCAGGCGATTTTGGAGGCGATCCGTCGGGAGTTGGCCGCCGAGTTCTGCTTCTTGCCCTATGCCATTGTGCTCATTCCGGCGGGCCGATTGCCGCGGACTTCTAGCGGCAAACCCCGGCGCAGGCGGTGTCGGGAGATGTTTTTGACAGGCCACTTGGAGGTAGCCGCCCAATGGCAGGCTGGACGCGACGGAGTAGCCGACCAGGTCGAATATGTCCCGCCCCGCACGCCCTTGGAACAAACAATCGCCCAGGCCTGGGCCGAGGTGCTGAGTGTGCCCCGAGTAGGCGTCCATGACAATTTCTTTGCCTTAGGGGGCAATTCGCTTTTGGCGATGGGGTTGTATGTACGGCTGAAGGAATTGGCGCCGGTCGATTTGCCGTTGGAGCGGTTTTTCGAGCGGCCCACCGTGGCAGGTTTGGCCGAGATGATCACCGAAGCCTTGGCCGCCCAACTTCCTGAAGAAAATATGGAACAACTCTTAAACCACATCGAAGGTCTGCCAGAAACTCCCTCCGACTCTCCAGCGTGATCCCCTTGGCGGCCGAAAGGACTCCTTCCTTAAGGCAGGAGGCCATGATGGATTTCAAACAACGCTTGGAAAATCTTTCGCCTACGAAACGGGCTTTGTTGGAACAGGAATTGTTCGCCCGGTTTCAGCGGCCGGTCCCCACCGAGGCGATCCCCTGTCGAAAACCTGATACGCCGCCGGCGCTCTCTTTCGGCGAAAGGCGATTATGGTTTGTGGATCAGCTTTTGCCGGGCAATCCGGCGTTTCATATCGCCCTGGCGGCCCGACTTCTGGGGCCGGTGGAGGAAAAGGCTCTGTACCAGACGGTCGCCGCCTTAGTCCGCCGCCATGAGGCCCTCCGCACGGATTATCCCACCGTGCAAGGCGAACCGATCCGCCGGGTCCGCCCTGTGGAAGAAATCCTCGGCCCGGAAGGGTTCCTCAAGCCGGACCTGTGGCAACAAAGCGACTGGCCTCCTTCCGCGATGTCTTCTTGTCGGCGTCCGACTCTCACGGAGCAGGAAGACAGCAATGACCGGGCAGGAATGTGGGTTCCCCCGCCCGCATTAGAAGCCATTTTGCGGGAGGAAGCCCGTCGGCCTTTCGATTTAGACCAGGGGCCGTTGTGGCGAGTTCGACTCTATCGACTTGGGCCGCAGGAATGGGTCATCCTCTGGGTTCTGCACCATATCATTGCCGACGGCTGGTCCGTCGGCGTCTTGCTGCGGGAAATGGCCGCTGCGTATGAAGCGGCTTTGCGGGGAACGGCCATTCCCCTGCCGCCGCTCGAGGTCCAATACGGGGATTATGCCGCCTGGCAACGGGAGCAATTATCCGGGGAGAAACGAGATCGGCTGTTGGCCTATTGGCGAGGCCGACTCGATCACTTGCCGCCGCCTTTGGAGCTTCCCACGGATCGCCCTCGGCCAGCCGGTCTTAGTTGGGCCGGAGCGATTCGTCCGTTTCTTTGGTCGGAGAGGGTTTCCGACGGCGTGCGCCGGTTGGCCCAACAGTTTGGCGTTACGCCGTTTTCGATTCTGATGTCCGCCTTTCAGGCCGTCTTGGCGCGTTTGTGCCGACAGGAAGAAGTGGTCGTCGGCGCCGCCTTGGCCGGGCGGGTCCACAAACAGTTGGAAAACCTCGTCGGCTTCTTCGTCAATACCCTTCCCATCCGGACTACGCAACGGGACGAACTGTCCTTTGAACAATTAGTCCGGCAAATTCACGAACAGATGCTGGGCGCCCAACTCCATCAGGAATTGCCTTTCGATCAATTGGTGGAGCATCTGGCCGTGGGCCAGGCGCGAACGGCCGATCCGATCTTTCAGGCGGCTTTGGTCTTGCAAAACGCCCCGCTCCGTATCCCCACCGCTTCAGGGCTGCGAATTGAACCGATTCTTGTCGATACCGGCGCGGCAAAGCATGATCTGACGCTCTATGTATGGGACCAGAATGGTCGATGGAGCGGCTATGCGGAGTATCGGAGCGAATTGTTCGAGTCGGCGACGATCGGACGATGGCTTCGGATGATGGAAACTTTTCTTCAAAGGGCCCTCCAACAGCCGACTCGACGGGTTTGGCAATTACCGCTCATCCCTCCGTCCCAGCGCCGACGCATCTTGACCCAGTTTTCCTCCGGCGGCTCTCCGCTGGGGCCGCCGGCGTGTTTACACGAACTGGTGGAAGTGCAAGCCGCCGCTCATCCCGATCGACCGGCGTTGTGGTGGGCGGGAACAGAAATCTCCTACGAAACGCTCAATCGGCGGGCCAATCGTCTGGCCCGTTGGCTCCGAAGCCAAGGCGTCGGCGCCGAAGACATCGTGGCCGGTTGTCTGCCCCGTTCCGCCGACTTGATTGTCTTACTCTTGGCCGTTATGAAAGCTGGCGCCGCTTGGCTCCCCTTGGACCCCAATCAACCGCCGGCCCGGCAAGCCCACATCCTGGCCGACGCCAAACCGAAACTTCTGATCACCCCCGAGCTTTTCCAGCAAATCGAAGCTGAGGCGGCGGCCTTTAGCGACGGTTCCCGCGATTGGCCCGTCCATCCTCGGCAATTGGCCTATCTGATTTTTACTTCCGGCTCTACAGGTCGGCCCAAAGGGGTACTCGTGGAGCACGAAGGCGTCTGTCAGTTCATCCGGGCGCAGGGGCGTCGGTTGGCCGTCGGCCCGGAGGACCGATATCTGCAATTTTTTGCTCCTACGTTCGACGGTTCCTTGGCGGAAGTCTTCGGCGCGTTGGGCCACGGAGCGTGTCTGGTAATCGGCCCGCCGGAGGTCTATCAGGACGCCCAGGCCCTGGAAACCTTTATCAGGACTCAAAAAATCAGCATTTGCCAACTGACTCCTTCGATGTTGTCTTTGCTCCACCCGGAAGCGGTTACGGGACTCCGGACGATCGTTTCCGCCGGAGAGGCCATCACCCCGGAACTGGTCGCCCGGTGGGCCCCGGGCCGTCAGCTTTGGAACGCCTATGGACCAACAGAAGCCTCCATCGGCGCTTGCATGGCCCGGCTGGAAGAAATGGACGCCCACCAATTTCGGCCTCCCATTGGCCGACCCCTGGAAGGCGTCCGCATCTATGTCGTCGATCGACATCTCCAACCCACGCCTATCGGCGTGCCGGGCGAAATCATGATTAGCGGTGTCGGAGTCGCCCGGGGGTATCTGAACCGACCGGAACTTGCCGCCGAAAAATTCCTGCCCGATCCATTTGTCCATTCCCGCGGGATCTCCCAAAACCAGGAGAACTCCTGGGCGTCTAAGACTCCCTTTTTGCCAGACCGGTCCGATCCTTATCCGAAGCATTCTATGGGTCTGGATTCCGAAGTCTGGGAAAGTGCGCCCGGCCGAATGCCCCCTCGAATGTATCGCACCGGCGACCTGGGCCGATGGCGGCCCGACGGTCAACTGGAGTTTTTGGGCCGGGCCGACCAACAGGTGAAAATCCGCGGTTTCCGCGTAGAACCAGATGAGGTAACCGCCGTCTTGCAAAAACATCCCCTGGTGCAGGAAGCCGCGGTCCTGGCCCAACCGGACCCCTCTGGCCAGATGCAACTGGTCGCCTATGTGGCGACTCGTCCGGTTTCCTTCACCCCGCAAGAACAGGCCAACCTCCAGCAGGAACACTGGGAACATTGGAGGAACTTGTTCGATCAGACGTTCCGGCACACGCCGCCGCCGTCCGATCCCAGTTTGCATCTGGCCGGGTGGATCAGCAGCCGGACCGGCCGACCGTTCCCTGCCGCGGAGGTCCGCCAATGGGCCGATCATCTGGCCGATCGGCTCCTCCAATTTTGTCCTCGGCGGGTGTTGGAGATCGGTTGCAAAGCGGGTTGGCTTTTGTGGCGTGTTGCACCCCATTGCCGACGGTATTCGGCTACTGAACTTTCCCCGGAAGCCCTTCGGTGGTTGGACGCGGCGTTGGCCGATCAGCCAAGAATCCGGAGAAAGGTGCAACTGTATCCTGGTATCTTAGGCCCCTTGGCCGATCCAGCAGCCGAACCCTGGACCAACCCCCCCCTGACCGACACAGCCGTCCAACCAGTCCATGCCGCCCAACGCCCCTTGGTCCGCCGTCGCCTGCGCCCTGATCTATTCGATCTGGTGGTCTTTACCTCGATGGTCCAGTATTTTCCCAGCCTGGAATCTTTCCTCCAGGTGTTGGAAAAGGCGATTGCCCATGCGGCCCCGGGCGGCCATATTCTGCTGACGGATGTTCGCCACTTCGGCCTCCAGCGTGCCCAGGCAGTCAGCCTGGAATGCCTGCTAGCCGATCCCGCTTTAAGCCGACAACAACTCCGCCGTCGCGTGGACGCCCGCATCCAGCGGGACCCGGAACTTTGGGTCGATCCAGAGTTCTTCTATCAATTGCCCCACCGACTGGCCCGAGTCGCCGGGGTGGAAGTCCTCTGCAAACGAGGCCCGCTGCGGAACGAAGTGGCTCAGTATCGGTACGATGTGGTCCTGTGGCTGGACAGACCGCCGCCGCCCCTGCCCGAAAAACAAGTAGAATGGGCCTCCTCGCTCTACCCTCCCGACCGGCCGGAGTGGATACAATCGGCTCTCCGGGATGGGTTGGTGCTTCGGGGCGTTCCGAACGCACGGGTACAAGAGGACCTCCGTTTGGAAGCGCTTTTGGATCAGCCGTCCGGGCCGGCTACTGTCGGCGATTTGCGGGTGGCCGCTGCAAAAACCGGCGACGGTTCCCTCCAGCAACCGGGGACGCACCCCTTGACGCCGGGCAACGCTTCGGAAGGCGTGGACCCAGAGCTGTTTTGGACGCTGGCGGAAAAGTTCGGGGGCCAGGTGGAAATCTATTGGCGCCGAGCTACTCAGGAAAATAAAAACGCCGGCTTAGAGCGGAGCGGCCAGGACTGCCGGGGACTTATGGATGTGGTCCTCCGGCCTGATGCAGCCCGGTTTCGCCGACCATGGTCTCTTGCCCAAGCCCGAAGGACCCAGCGGGCCAAGCTCCGGGCCGAACGAAAAAAGCGACGCCTGGGCCTATCTTCTTCCTGGCCGGCCCATCAAGGTCGGCCTCTTGACCTGCCCGACCCGAAGCCTGCATCCGCCCCAGAATCGTCTTCTGCGCAGGTCGCCCCGGTGGAAGACCAAGGGACGCTGAGGATCGAACGTTACGCAAACCATCCCCTGCAAATGGCCGCCGCCCGGCAGACCGTCGGACAACTTCGAGAGTATCTCCAACAGCGGCTGCCTGAATATATGGTCCCCTCCCGATTGGTCGTGGTCCCGGAGATTCCCCGCACCAACCACGGCAAACTGGATCGCCAGGCGCTCCAGCAGCAACTGACCCATTCTTCTACCAGTTGGTCCGCCCAGTATCAGCCGCCCCAGACTCCTGAGGAAATCTTGGTGGCTGAGGTCTGGGAGCAACTGCTCGGACTGAGCCCTATCGGTCGGCAAGACAATTTCTTTGAACTGGGCGGCCATTCCATGTTGGCGGTGCGTATGATCGTCGAGATCGAACGAAGGACGGGTCGGCGCATTCCGCTCATCGCCCTGTTTCAGCAGGCGACGGTGGCTCACCTGGCCCGATTGCTCCAGCAACCCAGCGATTGCCCGCCGGAATCCTCCTTAGTGCCCTTACAACTCAAAGGCGCTAAGAAGCCGTTCTTCCTGGTCCATCCCGCCGGCGGCACCGTCTTCTGCTACCAAGCCCTGGTCCAATATCTGGCAGCCGATCGACCGGTGTACGGACTCCAAGCCGTCGGCCTGGACGGCGTCCGCCCCCCGCATGAAACTGTCCAGGACATGGTGGCCCATTATCTGGCCGCCATTCGCTCGGTGCAGCCGAACGGGCCGTATCTACTGGGCGGCTGGTCGTTGGGCGGTAATCTGGCCTTTGCCATGGCCTCCCAATTGGCCCAGGAAGGCGAACCCGTAGAACTGCTGGCCCTGTTCGATTCCGGCGTCTTGCCCCCGGATCGGGAACCCACCGAAGAAGATTTCCTGCCGATCATCATGGCCCTGTTCCCAGGCGAGGACGATATGACCCTGGAACGCCTTCGGCAAATGACCCCCCAGGAACATTTCGATTACTTCTCCCGCCGGGCCTTGAAGGCGGGGATCGTACTGCCCCAATTTTCGCCCGAAATGGCCGGCCATGTCTTCGATGTGTTCAAAGCCAACCTGAAGGCGATGTGGGAATATCGGCCCAGCCGCTATCCGGGCAAGATCACTCTGTTTGCCAGTCAGGAGCAACCCATCCAAATCGATGCCGCCAAAGACCCCTGCTTAGGCTGGGGCGCCTATGCCGAGGGCGGCGTCGAGGTCCACCGAATCCCCGGCCGTCACTTGGACATCATCCGAGAACCTTACGTGCGGATTTTGGCCGAAAAACTCCAAACCTGCTTGCCATGACCTCCTTACTTCCTAGGAATACCACGGTGTCTGTTGTCGCCGAAGGCCGCTCAGACGGCTCAGCCCCGATCGTCCAATTACCGCCCCCGCCAGACGCCCCCGGACTGCGGATCAAGGCGTTTATTTGGCGGCTGCTTTGGCCCATTCGTTGGCCCCTGTCCCGGCTCCTTTGGTTGGCGAGTTGGGTGTTTCGCCTCATTCAGTGGACGGCTTTCGGAGTGCATGTGGCGATCGACTACGTTCGGCTCATGTATCTGGATTACACCGCCCGGCCGGACGACATCTTCATCGTCTCCTATCCACGCTCCGGCACCACCTGGTTGCAGATGATCCTGTATCAATTGACCACCGACGGCAATATGGACTTCGCCCACATTGCCGAGAAATGCCCCTGGTTTGAACGTTCGGCCATCAGCAAACGAAACCTCGACCAACTGCCCTCACCCCGGGTCTTCAAAACGCATCTGCCCTATATCTGGCTGCCGAAACGCCGATGCCGATATATTTACGTAGCCCGCAACGGCAAAGATGTTGCGTGGTCGTTTTATCAGTTCTATCGGTCGCATTTCCGATACCAGGGCAATTTCGAGCAATTTTTCCGTCTTTTCATGCGGGGGTGGGTGGCCTGGGGATCGTGGTTTTATCATGTGCGCGGCTATTGGAAGCGTCGGCAAGACCCTCGATTTCTGTTTCTCTTCTACGAAGATATGGTGCAGGACCTGGAAGGGGCGATCCGGCGGATCATCCAGTTTTGCGGCCTGCAAATTCCCGAACAGCGCATTCCGGAAATCGTTCGCCGGTGCAGTTTCTCGTTTATGAAACAGCACGAAGAAAAGTTCGACTATGCGTTTGAACTCCTCGTGGATCAGGGGATCACGCCGGGCAGCTTTCTCCGTAAAGGCCGACCCGGCGAAGGACAAGACGCCTTTCCCCACGAACTCCATGAGCAATTCGACCGCAAATACCAACGTCGGTTGGCCCCGCTGGGGTTTCCGCTTCGCACTCCGCCGGGTTGACGCCCGTGCACCGACGTCCGTCTTGAGCCTCGCCCGCCGGGGGGGAGGATTGCCTGCGTGCGGCCTCTATTGTCATTCCCGCGGAAGCGGCAGTCCAGAAAGCCGCCCACTTCGCTTGACCGAGGCGTTCTATCTTTTCTAATCGCCGATGGCCTCGATCGGGTCGGTGATGATCGTTTCGATGCGGATGGCTTTATGGCCCTTAAAGGCGCCGGCAAACGCCCGGAACTTCGGCACCCCTTCCACCGTGACCAGAAGCGGGGTATGCATGTCCTTTTTCGTGGTGATGATGTCGCCCACGCGCAGGCCGATCAGCTCTCCGGTCTTGATTCGGCTGGTTGCAAGGCGAACTCGCAACTCCACCAGGGAGCCGCGCAAGGTTCGGCTAATCTGATCCACGTGTTCCTGGGTCGGCTGGCGGCGGGCGTAGCTGATCCAGGTATTGGACGAGAGCTTGGTGGCGATCCGCTCGATGGCGTTGTAGGGGATACAAAGGTTCAACATTCCCCGCAGTTCGCCGATGGTGATCTCAAAACTGATCAGCACCACCACTTCGTTCGGCGGCACGATCTGCACCAATTGCGGGTTGCTTTCGACCTGGACCACTTCCAGATTCAAGGGCAGGACGTTTTCCCACGCATGGGCCAACTCTTTCAGAAACAGACTGGTAATCCGCGAAACCAGGCGAAGTTCGATCTCCGTGAGCGGCCGACGGGCGATCGGTCCGGCTTCCCGTCCGCCGCCCAAAAGCCGATCAATGATCGGATACAGAATCGACGGGTTGATGTCCAAAATGAGGTTACCTTCCAGCGGCTCGGCTTTCAGAAGGTTGAAGCAGGTGGGGTTTTCAAGACTGAACACAAATTCGCTGTACGTCAGTTGATCGACGCTCGTCAGTTTCACCTCCACCATGCTCCGCAGCAGGGCCGACAATGCGGCGGCAAAATTGCGGGCAAACCCTTCGTGCATCGTCTGCAACGCCCGAATCTGCTCCTTGCCTACCCGCTCCGGTCGCTTGAAATCATACGGAGTGATCTTCTCCTTCGGTTTCCAGGGCGTCGGCCCCACCTCCGCCGAACCGGCCGCCGCCGGCGACGACGCACTTTTCACGGCAGCAGCCGCCTGCTGACTCCCGGCCGCCATCGCCTTGAGCAGATTTTCCACTTCCGCCTGGGTGAGCACTTCCCCGCTCATACCTGCCGCTCCCTACCCGGTCCCAAAACGCCCCCGAAGCGTCGATTCCCGGCGTCGGTCCCGGTCCTCAAAAAAAGGCCTCTCCATGGTCTTTGGGTTCCGATCCTTCGTTCATTCCCGCAAATGGCCTTGGCCATACACCACGTATTTATAACTGGTCAGTTCCGCCAACCCGCACGGCCCGCGGGCGTGGAACTTGTCCGTGCTGATGCCGATCTCCGCCCCCAGCCCAAACTGCCCCCCGTCATGGAGCCGGGTGCTCGCATTGACCATCACCGCCGCACTGTCCACCCGCGTGGTAAACTCCCGGGCTGCGTCCACGTCCTGCGTTACAATCGCCTCCGTATGGTGCGATCCATAACGGTTGATATGCGCTATCGCCTCATCTAAAGAATCGACCACTTTCACCGAAATAATCGGTCCAAGATACTCCGTATAGTAATCTTCTTCCGTAGCAGGTTTGGCCGAGGGAAACAGTCGGCAGGTTCGTTCATCCCCTCGGATTTCAATTCCCCGATCGGCCAGCGCCTGACACAACTGGGGAAGCAATCGGTCGGCTGCCTCGGCATGGATCAGAAGCGATTCGGCCGCATTGCAAACCCCCATCCGCTGGCATTTGGCGTTGATGAGGATCGACTGGGCCAAATCCGGCCGGGCCGTCCGATCCACATATACATGGCAATTGCCCGCATAGTGTTTGATCACGGGCATTTTGGCCTCTTCGGCGATCCGGCGGATCAGACTTTCCCCGCCTCGGGGAATAACCACATTGATGGATTCGGGCATCCGAAGCAATCGGCCCACCACCTCCCGGTTGGGCGTATCGACCAGTTGCACCGCATGGGCGGGCAGCCCCGCCTCCGAAGCCGCCTCGGCCAATATGGCCGCTATGGCCAAGTTGGAGTGCAACGCCTCCTTGCCCCCCCGCAAAATCACCGCATTCCCCGACTTCACACACAGCGCCGCCGCATCCGCCGTTACATTCGGCCTGGATTCATAAATGAAAAACACCACGCCCAACGGCACTCGTACCTTATGAACCACCCAACCGGTGGGGCGCACACTCGACCAAATGACCTCCCCGATCGGATCGGGCAGCGCCGCCACCTCCCGCAGCGCCTGAGCCATCTCCTCGATCCGTTTGGGCGTAAGCCGCAGCCGATCCACCTGGGCCTCGGTCAGCCCATAACTCGGCGCCGCCGCCAAATCCAACCGATTCGCCTCCGCCAGCGCCACCGACCGTTCGCTCAATAGCCTGGCCGACGCCAAAAGCCATTGATTCTTCTGCGCCCCAGAGACCTGGTTCAGTTCTTCCGAAGCCGCCTTCGCCTGCCGAGCCAACTGTAAACAATACTGTTCTAAATCCTCGTGTTCCGCCATGGTTGCGACCACCTCAGCAATGCCAACGATTCTTCAAAAAAAAAGGTCTGTCCCAAACAAATCCCTTTCGCACTTCGAGATCGCCCAAAATTACCCCCTTGTTTTCCATGTCGAGCGACTTTTCTCACCCGCCAATGCCTGAAATTTCTGCCTTTTGGGCACACACCCACGGAAGTATCTCTTAGTTAGCCTGCAAAGTCAACGGAGATTCCCTATCCACGCCTCGAGGTCAAACCCTAACCTTTTGATTCCTTTAGAGTTGGATTTCCCTCGAAGAATCCAGGTTGTGCCATCCCCCTATGTCGGGGAGAACCTTATAGCTTTTCACCAATTTCTCTATTTTAAGTATCTCCTATCCCTCAAAACTTGGTAAACTAAACCGAAGTTGTAATCCACAGGTTGTCTAGTCTGGCTTGCTACCGTCCGAACACAGACGGCGACCGTAACGTCGTCTGTTAGACGGCCTCACACCCCCCCAAAGGATTGTACTATGGCCTCCATTGTTTTCAAAGCACGGACACCCCTCTATCGAGTGTTACTATTTGTCCTTTCTGGAGGAGTTTTGGCAACGATGATCTTTCCAGAAGGGCTGAAGAATTTAACTGGTGGATGGACTTATGCCGCTCAAAAATGGGGAAAAGATGCCAACGAAGAACCCCCCCGGCTTCAAGCCGAGGCGCTTTGGGCCGAACCGTTTGGCGTAGCAAGGCTCAGTCTGACGCTTCCCCCGCAAACGGGTCCCTTGGGACCGGATGGGCTGGTGGTTTCCGAGCCGAAGGGCCGGGTGTTCTATCCGGCACTCGATGAAGGACGGCTGCGGGCCTTGGTGCGGGAAAAAACAGGCCTGACAGGCGGCCGATATACCCTCTATTTCCTCTTCACCGGCAAAGAACCGTTGGAAGTCAACCTCCGCACGCCCGGAGAGTCTTGGACAGTCCGATTGGTTCCCGGCGAGCATCCCCGGCGCTGGAGCCGACTGTTGGCCGATTGGCAGGAGGTTTTCCGCCGTGGTGCAGGTCCATCGGAAGCCGCCGATCCGCTCTTCATGAACGAATATCTCTCCACGATGTTGGCCCGTCGCCTTGGCCTGGATAAGACCAATGCTTTGGAAGGAGGGAGACTTCGCAAAGCCAACGGCTTGGAAACCCGCCCTGAGCGAACCCCATCTTCGGAACATTCCGGTCTCTGGTCTTTTTTGGGACCGGAGTTGGCCTGGGTTTTCGGAGCAGAATCGCTTCGAGGGGAGCTACTTCGTGAGCGGCTGGAAGGCCGAAGCCGACACTGGCAGCAACCGGCTGAGCATCCTCTGCCCGAACCGCCCTCTCCGCTTGGTGGAAACTTTCCGGTTCCCTCCCAGCCGCCGCAGATCGAACCGTTGGCCAGTCGAGTGCCGGAAGAGTGTTTTTACATCCGATTTGGCGGCATGGCGCAGTTCGCCTGGTTTCGGGAGCTATTGGATTGGACTTCTCGGCAGTGGACCATGTGTGTGGCGGGCAAGGGGTTGGACTACCAGTTGGTTCGCCGGTCGGAAGAGCGGCTCTGTCTTCGGCCGACCGGTTGGAACCAACTCTTGGGTCGGCAACTAGGCGGCCAGGTGGAAAACCTAGCTGTGGCCGACGTAGCCCTGATCGGCCTGGACTTGTTCCAACGGGATGGTTCTGGGGTGGGCGTATTGTTTCAGGCCCGTTCGGAACCGCTGCTTCGGGCGGAACTCCAACGCCAGCGCTCCGAAGTCCTCAGCACCGGCCAGGGCAAAGTCCACGAACAAAAGCTCCAGATCGAAGGCCGGGAAGTTTCTCTGCTAACCAGCGAAGACGGCCGAATCCGTTCGTTTTACGTGGCGGATGGGCCGTGCCATCTGGTCAGTACATCGCGTCGGCTGGTGGAGCGGTTTTTGCAGACCAAAACCGGGCGCGGCCGGTTGGCCGATGCGCCGGACTTTCGAGCCTTTCGGGCCAAGTATCCGCCCCAGTCAGGCCAGACGGCCTTTTGGTATTTTTCGGACGCCTTTTGGCGCACCCTATGTAGCCCGGCCTATCAGGTGGAAATACGTCGCCGGGTGCAGGCGGAGGCGGATATTTTGCTGGTGGAGATGGCCCGGCAAGCGGCCAGGAGCGAGGGCCGACCGCTGGAGACCATCGACGCGCTTGTTGCCCAGGGGTTTCTGCCCCCGGAGTTCGGTCCCCGAAGCGACGGAAGCCGAGCGGTGCTCCACCAGGGGCAAGTCTGGGACTCCGTGCGGGGTCGGCGGGGCTATTTTATCCCCATTGCCGATATGGAAGTCTCCCGTTTGACAGCCGCCGAGGTCCAGCAGGTGGAAGAATACGTTCGGTCGGTTTCGACGGCGCGGAGTCGGCTCAGCCCGATGGTCGCCGTGTTCCGCCGGTCCGAACCGGAAAAGGGGCGGGAGCGGATCAGCATGGAAGTTTATACCTATCCGCTCCAGTCGGCGGTTTTAGAAACCCTGGGACGATTTTTCGGATCGGCTTCTGGAGAACGGATCACGCCGCCGCCGGGAGATACGGCGTTTGTCCAGTGGCGGCTTCCGCAAGGCCGACTGTTTTTGGGACTTCGGGCCGCCGAGCCGACGGAAGTTCGGTTTGGACGGGGAAAACTCCTGCTCCAGCTCGTCCCGCCGGGGCCGCAACTATTGCTTCAGGCGCTACGGATCGGCTATGTAGGCCGACAGGGAGAAACGCCCTTTCTAGAGATGCTAGATAAACTGCTGGCCGGTCGGCCTGACCCGGACGGCTACACCGGCAGGCCGGGCGGATTATGGCGTCGGCAGATCGGCCCGTGGGTGCTCTACTCGTTCGATCGGCAAATCCTGGCCGAGGTGGGGCCGCTGCTCCGACTGGAACCCACCGAGCAGCCCGCCCAGGTCCGCCTCCTGGTGGAAGACCCAGACCAAAGCCCCCTGGGCCAATGGCTTCACCAATGGGCCTACCAGCAGGCCCAAGGCGCCAGCCTGGCCAATCTCCGCCTGCTGAGCGGGCTAGAAAACCAGTTCCATCTTTCCGGAGAGGCTGCTTTGGAGACGGCCCAGCAGTGGCTTCAGGCTCGGCTTGTCTGCCCCTTGGGCGGTCGATATGAGTATCGGCAGCTTGGCCGGGGCGGCTGGCACTGGACGGCTACCGCCCTGAGCGAACAACCCAGGCCGGCCTCTGCTGTTTTACCGCCGCCGATTGCCTGGTTTCGGGGACTGGAAGGCCGGGCTTGCTGGCAAAACAGAGAGGTGCAAATCTCTCTGGAGCTTCTCCGTCAAAAAGAATCGCCTTCGGCGCCAACGGCCAAGACCGCCGGGGCCAACCCGTGAGGTTCCTTTCCGAAAAAGGCGATTCGGAACGCCGGCGGATGCATCCGAGAAAACACGCCGAGGCACAATTCCGCCGAAGGGATCGTCCCCCTGTCATTAAGGGCAACTCTCTTTTTTTCCTTACCTATATACAATTTCGGGGTTTCGGGGCCTGTTTGGCGTAACTGTTTATCCCGTCAAGAGTTAGAGATTTTCCGCTTTTTCGCAAATTTTGACGCAACCCTTTGCGGCACAAGAAGTTAGGAGTTTTTTCTAGCCGACTCGGAAGATATTCCGCTGCCGACGGTGGCGTCCATCGTTCCGGCATACTTTATTGCCGGAGGGTAAACAGCAAGAAAGTGCCTGTTTTTCCGGCCTGCGACGCATGTTAGCCGTTGGCGGGTTTTAGATGGGCGTCCACGATCGGGCTGACGATTTTTTTCCTCCGCGATTGCAACCCGTTTGCAAAAAATCGGGGGGGTGGAGAGGTTCCTTATATGATCAAATTTTCACTATTCCGGACGGCCTTCTCATTCTCTCCACAGGCTAGCTCGGAGGAACCCATGAAGCCATGTTCCGGCCATTTCTGCCAGCGGCTAGAGGAAGACCAGGCCTATTTCCTCTTGAGCCAATCGGAAGGTAAAATAAACATCACTCCGTTCGGCGGTCCTGTCGCTTGCGGTCCGAAGGCCCCAAGCATCCGGTATTGGCGCCCAGTCTGTGCCGACTGGCCGGAGGAATCGGGCAACTTACCGCCTTGCCAAGCGGCGGTCCGTAGCCGGCGGCGCCCGGCAGCAGACGGGGCCACAGTGGTAGAGTCTTTTCGTAGGCTTCTTTTTCAGGAGGCAGAATCATGGCGGCGAAGGTTTGTGCAGGCTGGAGGTGGAGGAAAGTTTTGGCTGGAGGTTCTCTGGGCCGGGGTCTGAGGTGGGCAGGAAGCTGGCTGGTTTTGGCCGGGCTTTTGACGGCGTTGGCAGGCGCCGGCTCAAAAGAAGCGCCCTCGGCGAAGCCGATGCCGAAGGAATCGGCGGCGGCAGCCTCGAAAAGTTCTCCCGCCAAGCCCTCGGCAGGTTCTGAGGCTCAGGAGGTCAAGCCTCCGGAAGATCGGCCATCCGGTGAGGCCAAAGCCCAGCCCTCGGCAGGTTCGGCCGAGCCAGCCAACTTGCCGGAGGAAATTGTTCGGGCCTGGGAAGAGGCCGGGGCTGAGGTGGGCTGGATGGGCAGGATGAGATTCGGACCGTTTGGGTTCGGGAGTACCAAAGAAGAACTGCTCCGATGGTTACCCGACTTTTTGAACCCGGAGGAGGTGCAGTTTCTCCCGGCGTTTCGATTCGGCAGTTGGCAGGAGGGCCTGATCCGGAAGCTTCCTGAGCCAACGGCACCTTTTGGACTGGACCTCTCTTTGAGTGGGATTACCGATACCGGGCTAGAGGAACTGGCCGGGATGAAAAACTTGCAGCGGCTGGACCTAGACGGAACCCGGATCACGGATGCGGGCCTAGTGCACCTGGCCGGGATGAAAAACTTGCAGGGGCTGAACCTTTCGGGGACCCGGATCACGGATGCGGGCCTGGTGCACCTGGCCGGGATGAAAAACTTGCAGGGGCTGAACCTTAGTGGCCCTCTACTTGGACTTGGAGTACCATCCCAGATTACGGACGCTGGCTTAAAGCACCTGGCCGGGATGAAAAACTTGCAGGTGCTGTGGCTTGAGAGAACCCGGATCACGGATGCGGGCCTAGTGCACCTGGCCGGGCTGAAAAACTTGCAGGAGCTACACCTTTCGGAGACCCAAATCACGGATGCGGGCCTGGAGAAGTTGGCCGGGATGAAAAACTTGCAGGTGCTGGACCTTTTGTTAACCGAGATCACGGATGCGGGCCTAGAGAAGCTGGCCGGGATGAAAAACTTACAGTGGCTGGACCTTTTGGGCACCCAGATCACGGATGCGGGCCTGGAGA